>JBAUTZ010000147.1:0-23355 GCA_049582445.1 Burkholderiales bacterium | reverse complement strand
GTGCAGTCTTCGCTCACCGGCTCGTGCGTGTGCACGAACGGACCGCGCTTCTCCATGTGGCAGGTGTAGCAGACGTCGTTCACGCTATCGCGCTTCATCAGCTTCGGTCCGATCGACCCGTGCGGGTTGTGGCAATCCGAACAGCTCATCTTTCCTTCGGGAATCGGATGGTGCGATGGCCGGTCGATCTGCGCCCGCTGCTCCTTGTGGCAGGAGAAGCACACTTCCGGCTGAGTGACCTTGTCGCGCACCCTGTCGTGCCCGGTGTGGATCTGGTGGCACGAGGTGCAGGCCACGTCGCGCGTCTGGTGGACGCTTCCCATCCAGTGGTAGCGGTTCGCGTCCTTCTCATGGCAGGTCAGGCACGCCTCGTTCCGCACCTCCACTGGAGTCGGGGACTTCTTGCCGAACACGCGGTCTGGGAGCGGCCGCTCTGCCTTGCCGCCGGGGTTGTCGAGGTGCGCCTGGCTCTCGCCGTGGCAGCTGGTGCAAGTGGGAGTCCGTGCGTCGGCCCGCACGCCATGCTCGGTCTTGGCAATGGCGAGCACCGGGTAGTCGTCGGTCTCGTCGTGGCAGCGCGTGCACTTCGCGTCGCCGGTGAGCACCAGGTCCTTGTGCTCCGGCTTGTCGGACGATTGCGCCAGGGCCGGAAGCGCGACGGCGAGCCCGAGCGCCAGGGCCATGCCCTGCAATGCACTGATGATCACTAGTCTCGGCGGTTTCATCGATCGATCTCCCCGTTCAACTCTTTGTCCGTTAGGCGTCATTTCACGATCCAGGGCAGCTTGCCGATTCCGAGCTGCTTCTTGAGTTCCTGCGGCCCGGGGCCCTTGGGCTCCTCGTGGGCGATGGCGTAATGGCACTCGATGCAGGTCATGCCCTCCGCTTCAGCCTTGGCGTGGCGCGACTTCGCCTTATCCGACTGCTTGTCCTGGTCCATCTGCTCCGGCTTGTGGCAGTTGCGGCATTCGAGCGAGTTGGTAGTTAGCATGCGCGTCCAGACCTTGTGGGCAAGCTCGGCGCGATGCGCGCGGAACTTCTCCTTGGTGTCGATGACGCCGGTGAGCTTTCCCCAGATCTCGAAGGTCGCTTCCATCTTGCGCAGGATCAGCGGCCCGGGTGAATGCGGCACGTGGCAGTCGGAGCAGGTCACCTGCACGCCGGTGCGATTCCTGTCGTGGATGGTGTCCTTGTACTCGGCGTAAACGTTGTCGCGCATCTCGTGGCACGAGATGCAGAACTTGAGGGTGCTGGTCCAGGCGAGGCCCGTGGCCCCGCCGATCGCCACGATGGCGATGCCGACGAACGCCACCAGGCCCGCAATCGCGACGCGCAGCGCGATCTTTCCGGGTGACTTGCTGTCGCCCCGGATCGCTTCCCATATTTTTCTTATGACCACGGGTCCTCCCCCGCTCGAATTACTGCGCCAGGATGAACTGGATGACGTTCTTGATCGCGGCGTCGTCCTTGGTCTTGAGCGAGGTGTGCTCCTCTTCCTTGCCGTCGACCTTGACCTTGGGATGCGTAGTGAGGTGCGTATAGAGCTCTTTCTCGGCGTCGGGCTTGCCCTTCAGCTTCTTCGCCGTCTCCTGATACGAAGGCGCGTCCTTCTTCTTGTCGATGGCGTGGCACTTGAAGCAGTTGCTCTTCTTCATGAGCGACTTGGCCGCCTCCTCGTCGAACGCCCGCGCCGCAGTGGCCCCGAGCAGGCACGACATCACGAATCCGGCAAGAAGTACGTTCTTCAGTTGCATGGCGAACCCCAATCCAGAGGAGAAGACAATGGGCGATCCGCGGCGCGCAATTCGCGTACGCCGCATGGATCGAGTGGAATGTGAAGGCCGGAGATTCCGGCCGGAGCTTGCTGCGATGCGAAACGATGGGCGGTCCGGCCCTTGGGCCTGGCTGTTGCGCGATGCGCAGTGTTGTTGTTCAAACCGCCCCCCTACTGTCGCTCCCGTCAATTCACCTTCACCCTCGACAGGAGCTTGCCAGTGCAATGTAAGTGCCCGTATTACCTGACGCTTTGATCTGGGTCAAGCGAGCCCAGATATCGCAGGGCCGCGCTCGCGGATGTTTCGCGCGCGCCACAAGCGAGCTTCGATGCGAATGGCGGGCGGATTTGATCTACATCATGAAGGGGCGCTCTCATCCAGTCATCATTGTTGCGGCGCAATGATAAGGATTCGGGTGATTCCGATGGCCTCCAGACCGTGTATGCCGATCGAGCAGTTTCTCGCCAAGGTCCCGTTGTTCGCGGGACTAGATGGTGACGAGCTCGCGCGGCTCGCCAACGGCGCGGTGCAATTCGAAGCGCCGCGCGGCAGTTCGATATTCCGGCGCGGCGAACCGTGCACCGGCATTCACGTCGTGGTCTACGGACAGGTGAAACTGTCGCTGCATTCATCTAACGGCGCGGAGAAGGTGGTCGAGCTTCTCGGCCCCGGCCAGAGCCTGGGCGAACCGTTCCTCTTCCTCGACGAGCCGCACCGCGTGACCGCCGAGGCGTTGGTGGAAAGCAAGCTGGTGCACATTCCCAAGGCGAAGGTGCTCGCCGAGCTCGAGCATCACGTCGGCTTCGCGCGGCGCATCATCACCAACCTGAGCCGGCGCCTCGACCATTTCATCAGCGACCTGGAAAGCGTAAGCCTGCGCTCTGGCACCGAGCGCGTGATCGGCTATCTCCTGACCAACGCCCAATCGCGCCCGCTGGACGGTGCAGCCGTGACGCTGCCAGCGGCCAAAGGCATCATTGCCTCGCACCTGAATCTCACCCAGGAACACTTCTCGCGCATCCTGCACGAGCTCTCCGCCGCCGGCCTGATCGGGGTCGACGGCCGCGACATCAGCATTCCCGACGTCGACCGCCTGCGCGCGCGGGCCGCCTGAACTAGCCGAATCGGCCGGTGATGTAGTCCTCGGTCTGCTTCATCTTCGGCTTGATGAAGATCGTGTCGGTGACGTCGAACTCGATCAGCTCGCCGAGGTACATGTAGGCGGTGAAATCCGAGACGCGCGCCGCCTGCTGCATGTTGTGGGTGACGATGACGATGGTGAACTCGCGCTTCAGCTCGTCGACCAGCTCCTCGATCTTCGCCGTAGAGATCGGGTCGAGCGCCGACGTGGGCTCGTCGAGCAGCAGGATCTGCGGCTTCACCGCGATGCCGCGCGCGATGCACAGGCGCTGCTGCTGGCCGCCCGAGAGGCTGTGGCCGCTCTGCGGCAGGATGTCCTTCACCTCCTCCCAGAGCGCTGCCTTGCGCAGCGCCCACTCCACGCGCTCGTCCATGTCGCGCTTGTTGAGCCGCTCGAAAAGGCGCACGCCGAACGCGATGTTGTCGTAGATCGACATGGGGAACGGCGTCGGCTTCTGGAACACCATGCCGATCTTGGCCCGGATCAGCGACACGTCGCGCTTCGTGGTGAGAAGGTTCTCGCCGTCCATGATCACTTCGCCCTGGGCCCGTTGCTCCGGGTAGAGCGAGTACATGCGGTTGAACACGCGCAGCAGCGTGGACTTGCCACAGCCGGAAGGCCCGATGAACGCCGTCACGCGGCGCTCGGGAATGTCCATGGTGATGGACTTCAGCGCGTGATAGTTGCCGTAGAAGAAATCGAGATTGCGCACCTGCAGTTTCACCCTGTGCTCAATGGTCGGCTCGGCGCGCTGCGTGACCTCGGGTCGCGGCGTCTTTCGCGTTGCGGTGTCGGTGGCTTCCATGGGCAATCTTTTCCTAGTGAGTCTTCTTGAACATGACGCGCGCGAGGATGTTGAGAAGCAGCACGGCGAGCGTGATCAGCGTCGCACCGCCCCAGGCAAGCCGCTGCCAATCCTGGTACGGACTCATGGCGAACTGGAAGATCACCACCGGCAGGTTGGATACCGGGGCGTTCATGTTGAGCGACCAGAACTGGTTGTTTAGCGAGGTGAATAGCAGCGGCGCGGTCTCGCCGCTGATTCTCGCCACCGCGAGCAGGATGCCCGTCAGGATCCCCGTGCGCGCAGCGCGGTATGTCACCTGCATGATCATCTTCCACGTCGGGCAGCCTAGCGCCGCCGCCGCCTCGCGCAGACTGCTCGGGACCAGCTTGAGCATGTCGTCGGTCGTCCGCACCACTACCGGGATCACCAGCAAACCAAGGGCAATGCTCCCCGCCCAGCCGGAGAAGTGCTTCACGCGCGCGACATAGACCGAATACACGAACAGGCCGATCACGATCGACGGCGCCGAGAGCAGCACGTCGTTGAGGAAGCGCGTCGCCGACGCAAGCCAGCCGCGCCGGCCGTATTCCGCCAGGTAGGTGCCCGCCAGCACGCCGACCGGGGTGCCGAGCAAGGTGCCGACCGCGACCATCAGGAGGCTGCCGGCGATGGCGTTCGCCAGGCCTCCGTCGGCGCCGGGCGGAGGCGTCATCTCGTAGTAGAGCGTCGCCCGCAGGAGCGCGGTCCCGCCCTGGTACAGGAGCGTGGCGAGGATCCACGCGAGCCAGAACAACCCGAACGCGAGCGCCACCACCGACACGGAGAGCATGACGCGATTCTTGAGCTTGCGCCGGCGATACACGGGATTGGAAGCGTCGATCTCGCTCATCTGGACCTCAGGTGCGCGCGCCTTCCTGGCGCGCCAGACGCAGCAGCATCAGCTTGGACAGCGCGAGCACGATGGTCGTGATGACGAACAGAATCAGGCCGAGCTCGAACAGCGCCGACAGGTAGACGTCGCCTACCGCTTCAGTGAACTCATTGGCGAGCGCGGAGGCGATACTGTTGCCGGGCGCCATGAGCGAGGCCGACAGCTCGTGTGCGTTGCCGATCACGAATGTCACCGCCATGGTCTCGCCCAGCGCCCGCCCCAGGCCCAGCATGATGCCTCCGACCACCCCCACCTTGGTGTAGGGAAGCACCACGCGGAACACGACCTCCCAGGTCGTCGCCCCCAGCCCGTAGGCCGATTCCTTCACCATCGGCGGCACCAGCTCGAACACGTCGCGCATCACCGCCGTGATGAACGGAATGACCATGATCGACAGGATGAGGCCCGCGGTCATCATCCCGATGCCGAGCGGCGGTCCCTCGAACAGCTTGCCCACAAGGGGGACATTGCCGAAAAGGTCGATCAGGAACGGCTGCAGATCGGACTGGACCAGCGGCGAAAGCACGAACAGGCCCCACATGCCGTAAATGATCGACGGAATCGCCGCCAGCAGCTCGATCGCGATTCCCAGCGGGCGCTTCAGCCAGCCCGGCGACAGCTCGGTCAGGAAGAGCGCAATGCCGAAACTCACCGGAATACCGATCACCATGGCGATCAGCGAAGTGACTAGCGTGCCGTAGATCGGCACCAGCGCGCCGAACTCCTCGCGCACCGGGTCCCAGTCCTTGCGCCAGACGAAGCTGAGGCCGTACTTCTCGAGCGTGAGCGTGCTGCCCAGCACGAGCGACACCAGGATGGCGGCCAGGATGCTGAACACCAGGATGGCGAAGCCCCTGGTCAGCCATTCGAAAGCGGCGTCCAACCACGCCGAAGACCGGATCCGCGGCGGAAGCGAGCCGTTTTCGGTGACGGCGTTGTTGATCTGGTTATCGACGCCGTGTACGGACACGGGGACGGCGCTCATCGAAGTGTCCTGCGCATTCTAGTTGAAACCCGCCGCATCAATGAAAAGGGGCGGCACCGGACCGCCCCCTTTCCCTTTGCCCGCCGTGGCAGGCTGCGAGCCGGTCAGTAGACCGGGTTGCCAGACGCGCCCTTGATTTGCTTCCATGAGGTTTCGACCAGCGACACGACCGAATCGGGCATCGGCACGTAGTCGAGCGCGGCCGCCATATCGTCGCCGCTGGCGTAGGCCCACTTGAAGAACTTGAGCACCTCCGCCGCGCGCTCCGGCTTTTCCTGAACCTTATGCATCAGGATGAACGTCGCGCCCGCGATCGGCCAGGCGCTCTTGCCGGGAGCATCCGTGAGGATCAGGTACATCGCCGGCGCGGTCTTCCAGTCGGCGCCAGCGGCCGCAGCCTGGAATGCTTCGCTGCTTGGCGGCACGAAGCTGCCGTCGCGGTTTTTGACCAGGCCGTAGGCCATCTTGTTCTGCAGCACGTACGCGTATTCCACGTAGCCGATTGCGCCGTCGATGCGCTGCACATAGGAGGCCACGCCCTCGTTGCCTTTGCCGCCGACACCCGTGGGCCAGGCGACCGACGTGCCGTCGCCCACTTTCTCTTTCCACTCGGGGCTGACCTTGGAGAGATAGTTCGTCCAGATGAACGTCGTCCCGGAGCCGTCCGAGCGGTGCACTACGCTAATCGCCTGGTTCGGCAAGGGTATTCCCGGATTGAGCGCGGCAAGCGCCGGATCATTCCACTTCTTGATCTTGCCGAGGTAGATATCTGCCAGCACCGGACCGGAGAATTTGAGCTGCCCCGGCTTGAACCCCTTCAGGTTGTAGACCGGCACGTCGCCACCGATCACGGTCGGAAACTGCATCAGGCCTTCCTTCTCGAGCGCTTCGGGCTTGAGGGGCATGTCGGAGGCGCCGAAATCGACCGTCTTGGCGGAAATCTGCTTGATGCCGCCACCCGAGCCGATCGACTGATAGTTCATGCCGATGCCGGTCGACTTCTTGTAGGCGTCGGCCCACTTGGCATAGATCGGATAGGGAAAGGTCGCGCCCGCGCCCGTGATATCCGCCGCGGCCGCGGTTCCGGCGATCGCGAGCGACGCGACGGCTGCCGCCGCGACGGATAACTTCTTGATCTGCTTGACGAACATCCTAGACTCCTTCGCGTTGAAAGTTCTGCGAAAGGAAGTCTAGTCGGCGTGTGTTACGCCGATGTTACAGAACGCCGTACCGCCTCCGCGATCGACTGGGCCGTCGACTCGATCGTTGCGCGCGGCTCACCCTCCACCATGACGCGCAGCACCGGCTCGGTGCCGGAAGGCCGCAAAAGCACGCGCCCTCGCCCGTCCAGCAGGCGCTCGCCCTGCGCCAGCGCCTTAGCGATCCCGTCGTGCACGCGCCAATCGAAGCCGCTGGGCACCGCCACGTTCACCAGCACCTGCGGATACATGACCAGTTCGGCCGTCAGCTCAGCGAGGGAGCGCTCCTCGCCGCGCATCGCGGCGAAGACCTGCAGCGCCGAGACGATACCGTCCCCGGTCGTGTGCCGGTCGAGGCAGATGATGTGGCCCGAATTCTCTCCGCCATACAGCCACCCGCGGTCTCGCAGCAGCTCGAGCACATAGCGGTCGCCGACCTTGGCGCGCGCGAATGCGATCCCGAGCCGCCCGAGCGCCTGCTCGAGCGCGAGGTTCGTCATCAAAGTGCCGCCGACGCCCACCACGCGCTCCTTCCGCGAACGATGCCGCACGATGGCGTAGAGCAGCTGATCGCCGTCGTAGAGGACCCCCGCACGATCCGCAATCAGGACCCGGTCGGCATCCCCATCGAGCGCGATGCCGAGGTCCGCGCCATGGCGCTTGACCTCGGCCCCGAGATGCTGCGGCGCAGTCGCGCCGCAGCCTTCGTTGATGTTGAAGCCGTCGGGCTCCGCGCCCACGCGAATCACCTCCGCACCGAGCTCGTGGAAGACGTGCGGCGCAACGTCGTAGGCCGCGCCGTGAGCGCAATCGACGACCAGCTTCAGTCCCTTGAGGTCGAGCTCGTTCGGAAACGTCGACTTGCAGAACTCGATATAGCGCCCCGCCGCATCGTCCACGCGCCGCGCGCGGCCGAGCTTGGCCGCCTCGTTGCACCCCATCGGCGCTTCGAGGGCCTGCTCGATCCGGGCCTCGACCGAGTCCGGGAGCTTGAACCCGTCGCCCGAGAAGAACTTGATTCCATTGTCCGGATACGGATTGTGCGAAGCGCTGATGACGACGCCCGCGGTGAGCCGCAGCGCGCGCGTCAGGTACGCAACGCCCGGCGTCGGCAACGGCCCACAGAGCAGCACGTCCACGCCCGCCGCCGAGAAGCCCGCTTCGAGCGCCGCTTCGAGCATGTAGCCCGAGATGCGCGTGTCCTTGCCGATGAGCACGGTCGGGCGCTCGCCCGGTGCCACGACATCCCGCGCGGCCAGCACGCGACCCGCCGCGTAACCGAGACGCAGGACGAAATCGGCGGTCATCGGCAGGCTGCCGACGGTGCCGCGCACCCCGTCGGTGCCGAAGTAGTTGCGGCTCATGCGTTGCGCCATCCCTCCCAGACCAGAACCACGTCGCGCGTCTCCTTGACGTCGTGCACCCGCAGTATTCTCGCTCCGCCGAGCAAAGCGAGCAAAGCGGCCGCCAGGCTGGCGGCGAGACGCTCCTCGACCGCGCGCCCGGTGATCGCTCCGAGCGACGATTTCCGCGACCAGCCGGCGAGCAAGGGCACGCCGAGCTGCGCGAGCTCCGGCAGCCGCTTGAGCAATGCAAGATTGTGCGCCGGCGTCTTGCCGAAGCCGAAACCGGGGTCGGCGACGATGCGTTCCCGAGAGATTCCCGCGGCGCACGCCGACGCGATCCGCGCCGCGAGGTAGTCCCTGACCTCAGGAACCACGTCTCCGTAGCGCGGGGCGAGCTGCATGCTCGCCGGGTCGCCCTGCTTGTGCATCAGGCAAACGGCGCAGTCGCTTGAAGCCACCGCCTCCAGCGCCCCAGGCGCCGACAGCGCCTCGATGTCGTTGATCATCGACGCCCCTCGGGCCAACGCCTCCCCCATCACGCGCGGCCGGCGCGTATCGACCGAGATCGGCACGGGAGCATCGGCGAGAGCCTCGAGCAGTGGCATGACGCGCTGGAGCTCCTCGTCCTCGGAGACGGGCTGCGCGCCGGGGCGGGAGGACTCGCCTCCGATGTCGAGCAGGTCGGCGCCTTCGGCGATCAGCCGGCGCGCGTGGGCGAGCGCCTGTGCGCGATCGAGAAACCTTCCGCCGTCGGAGAAGGAGTCGGGGGTGACGTTCACCACCCCCATGAGCAACGGCCGATCAAGCGGCAGCGTGTACCTGCCGCAACGCAGCATCTGGACCGATCAGGCGCTGGGAGCTGGCGCAGCGGCACCCTGCGCGCCGCCCTCGCCGCTGGCGCTGGACGACGGCCCCTGCGTCGGCGCGACCTTCGGCGGGCGCGGCGGCTTGCCCGCCATGATGTCGTTTAACTGGTCCGCGTCGAGGGTTTCCCACTCGAGCAGCGCCTTGGCCATCGCCTCGACCTTGTCGCGGTTTTCCTCGAGCAGCTTGCGCGCCAGCTGGTACTGAGTGTCGATGATGCGGCGGATTTCGGCGTCCACCTTCTGCATGGTCGCTTCGGAGACGTTCTTGTGCGTGGTGATGGAGCGTCCGAGGAAGATCTCACCCTCGTTCTCACCGTACACCATCGTGCCCAGCTCGTCGGACATGCCCCACTGCGTGACCATGCGCCGCGCCAGCTCGGTCGCGCGCTCGAAATCGTTCGCTGCGCCGGTGGTCATCTGGCTCATGAAGAGCTCCTCGGCGATTCGGCCGCCGAACAGCACGCAGATCATGTTGTAGAGCCGTTCGCGGTCCTGGCTGTATCGATCCTGCTCCGGCAGCTGCATGGTCACACCGAGCGCGCGTCCTCGCGGGATGATCGTCACCTTGTGCACCGGGTCGGTCTTGGGCAGGAGCTTGGCCACCACCGCGTGACCAGACTCATGATATGCGGTGTTGCGGCGCTCTTCTTCCGGCATCACCATCGAGCGGCGCTCCGCTCCCATGATGATCTTGTCCTTGGCGCGCTCGAAGTCATCCATGTCGACCAGGCGCTTGCTCTTGCGCGCCGCGAACAGAGCAGCCTCGTTCACCAGGTTGGCGAGGTCCGCCCCGGAAAACCCGGGCGTACCGCGCGCGATGATGTCGGCCTTGACGTCCGGCGCAAGAGGCACCTTGCGCATGTGGACCTTGAGGATCTCCTCCCGCCCGCGGATGTCGGGCAGAGGCACGACCACCTGCCGGTCGAAACGGCCGGGCCTGAGCAGCGCCGGGTCGAGCACGTCGGGGCGGTTGGTGGCGGCGATGACGATCACGCCCGTCGTGGCCTCGAAACCGTCCATCTCCACCAGCAGCTGGTTGAGAGTCTGCTCGCGCTCGTCGTTGCCCCCGCCGAGGCCGGCCCCGCGCTGACGTCCCACGGCGTCGATTTCGTCGATGAACACGATGCACGGCGCATGCTTTTTCGCCTGCTCGAACATGTCGCGCACGCGCGCGGCGCCTACGCCGACGAACATCTCCACGAAGTCCGAGCCGGAAATGGAGAAGAACGGCACCTTGGCCTCGCCCGCGATGGCACGCGCGAGAAGCGTCTTGCCGGTTCCCGGCGACCCGACCATCAGGACACCCCGCGGGATGCGCCCGCCGAGCTTCTGGAATTTGGACGGGTCGCGCAGGAAGTCCACCAGCTCGGCCACGTCCTCCTTGGCTTCCTCGCAACCGGCGACGTCCGCGAACGTGACGGTATTGGTCGATTCGTCGAGCATGCGCGCGCGCGACTTGCCGAACGAGAACGCGCCGCCGCGGCCCCCGCCCTGCATCTGGCGCATGAAGAATATCCATACGCCGATCAGCAGCAACATCGGGAACCACGACACGAATATGTTCATGAGGAGCGAGGGCTCCTCTTCGGGCTTGGCCTCGATCTTGACCCCGTACTTGAGCAGGTCGGAGACGAGCCAGATGTCGCCGGGCGAGTAGCTCACGACGCGCTTGCCTTCGGTGGTGGTCGCCTTCAGCTGCCGCCCCTCGATGGTGACCTTGGCGATGTGCCCGGTCTTGACCTCGTCCAGGAACTGCGAATATTCCATCGGCTGTTGCGCCGTCTGGCGGGTGCTGAACTGGTTGAACACCGTCATCAGCACCAGCCCGATGACGAGCCAGATGACGAGGTTTTTAAGCATATTGTTCAAGGACTTGCTCCTTCGCGCGCCTCGCGCAACCTAGGGTGTAATTCTAGCCCCGATTTTGCACAGCAAAAAGGGGCGTTTGCTCCGCCTAGCGCGGCTTCGGCCCGCGCGCCAACAAATAGGTCTCCCGCGATTCGCCGCGCGACGCGCCGGGCTTGCGTACCGAGACCGCTTGAAACGCCCGTTTAAGGTCGGCCACGATGCCCTGAAACGCCTCCCCCTGAAATACCTTGACCAGCAATGCGCCGCTTGGTTTCAGAAGTGCGAGCGACACTTGCAACGCCACGCCCACCAGCTCGGCCGCGCGCGCCTGGTCGACGCTCGCGATCCCGGACAGATTCGGCGACAGGTCCGACAGAACCAGGTCCGCCGCACCGCCGAGCGCCTCGCGCAGCGCCTCCCGGACCTGCACGTCCCGAACGTCGCCGCGCAATACGATTACTCCGGAAATGGGGGCGATTTCCAGAAGATCAATGGCGACCACTCTGCCCGCGGCGCCGATTTTCGACACTGCGACCTGCGCCCAACCTCCTGGTGCGGCTCCCAGATCGAGCACCTTCGCGCCCGGACGCAGCAGGTGCTCGCGCGCGTCGATCTCCAGCAGCTTAAACGCCGCCCGCGAACGGTAGCCTTGCTCGCGCGCCTGCTTCACGTAGCGGTCGCGCACGTGGCGCTCGAGCCACTGCTTGCTGGATTTGCTGCGTGCCATCCCCTAGACTCGTCGCATGAGCACGATGTCAGCAGCCGCGCGCAAGCAACTGAAGGCGCTCGCCCACGGGCTGCAACCGCTGATCCAGATCGGCGGCAACGGTGTGACGCCGCGGCTCCTCGCCGAAATCGACCGGGCGCTCGCCTCCCACGAGCTGATCAAGTTGCGCGCCGCGGGACTGGTTCGCGAAGAGCGCGAGGCCGCCATGGCGCAGATTTGCGCCGTCACCGGCGCCCACCCGGTGCAGCACATCGGCAAGATCCTGGTGCTGTTTCGCGAGAAGCCGCCCGAGGAAGCCTCCGCGCCCGAAGCTAGAGATAGCGAACGTCGAGAATCTCGTAATGTTTCACGCCGCCCGGAGTCTGCACGTCGACCGCGTCCCCGGCGTACTTCCCGATCAGGGCGCGCGCGATCGGCGAGCTGATCGAGACGCGGCCCTCCTTGATGTCGGCCTCGTCTTCCCCGACGATCTGGTAAGTCACCGCTTCGCCCGCCTGTTCCTTGAGGTCGACGGTGGCGCCGAACACGCAGCGCCCGTCGGCATCGACCAGCTTGGGGTCGATGATCTGGGCATTGGCGAGCTTCGCCTCGACCTCGGAGATGCGCCCCTCGATGAAGCTCTGGCGCTCGCGCGCTGCGTCGTACTCGGCGTTTTCCGACAGGTCTCCATGCGAGCGCGCTTCCGCGATCGCGGTGATGACGTTCGGACGATCGACGGTCTTCAGCCGCTGCAGTTCGGTGCGCAACAGGTCGGCGCCGCGCAGGGTAATCGGTGTCTTTGCCATATCCGCCTAATGCTAAGTCGCAACCGCCTCCACCGGACGCAGTTTCGCATGTAGATCCTGCAGGCGGTAGGGCTCGAGCTGCGCCAGATGCTTCATCCCGGCGCACGCAGCCTTGGCGCCGGCAATCGTAGTGTAGTAGGTGACGCGCCGCGCCAACGCGGTGGTGCGAATCGAGCGCGAATCCGATATCGCGGTCCGGGTCGCCTCCACCGTGTTGACGATGAAGCTCACCTCGCCGTTCTTGATCATGTCGACGATGTGAGGTCGACCTTCGGCGACCTTGTTGACCGGAGTCACGGGTATCCCGTGTTCGGCGATCGCGCTCGCCGTGCCGCGCGAGGCGAGGATGGAGAACCCGAGCTGCACCAGATCGCGCGCGACCAGCACGGCGGCGGCCTTGTCGCCGTCGCGCACGCTGATGAACGCGCGCCCGCCCTTCGGCAGCTTCACTCCGGCGGCGAGCTGCGACTTGACGAACGCTTCGCCGAAGCTTTGCCCGACGCCCATGACCTCCCCGGTCGATTTCATCTCGGGGCCGAGGATGGTGTCCACGCCGGGAAACTTGGCGAACGGGAATACCGCTTCCTTCACCGAGTAATAAGGTGGCCTCACGGATCGCGACACGCCCTGCGCGGCGAGCGAGGTACCGGCCATGCAACGCGCGGCGATCTTGGCGAGCGGCAGGCCGGTCGCCTTGGATACGTAAGGCACGGTGCGCGAGGCGCGCGGATTGACCTCGAGCACGTACACGGTGTCGCGCTGGATCGCGTACTGCACGTTCATCAGACCGACCACATTGAGCGCCCGCGCCAGCAGCTCTGTCTGCCGGCGCAGCTCCGCTTCCAGCTCGCTCGACAGCGAATGCGGCGGCAGGCAGCACGCCGAGTCACCCGAGTGTACGCCGGCCTCCTCGACGTGCTCCATCACGCCTCCGACGAAGACGTCTTTGCCGTCAGCCACGCAATCGACGTCGACCTCGATCGCGTCCGAAAGATAGCGGTCGATCAGTACGGGCGAGTCGTTCGACACGCGCACCGCCTTCTCCATGTATCGCTCGAGATCGGCACGCTGGTGCACGATCTCCATGGCCCGGCCGCCGAGCACGTAGCTCGGTCGCACCACCACCGGGTAACCTATTTCGTCGGCCAGCTTGACGGCCTGCGCGGCCGAGCGCGCAGTGCGGTTTGGCGGCTGGCGCAGCTTGAGCCGCTCGAGCAGCTTCTGGAACCGCTCCCGGTCCTCCGCCTCGTCGATCGAGTCGGCGCTGGTGCCGATGATCGGGACTCCGGCGGCGTCCAGGTCGCGCGCAAGCTTGAGCGGAGTCTGCCCGCCGTACTGGACGATCACCCCGAAGGGCTTCTCCTTTTCGACGATCTCGAGCACGTCCTCGAGCGTCAACGGCTCGAAGTACAGGCGGTCGGATGTGTCGTAGTCGGTCGAGACGGTCTCCGGGTTGCAATTGACCATGATGGTTTCGAAACCATCCTCGCGCAGCGCCAGCGCCGCGTGCACGCAGCAATAGTCGAACTCGATGCCCTGGCCGATGCGGTTCGGCCCGCCGCCCAGCACCATGATCTTTCTCCGCGTGCTGGGCGCAGCCTCGCACTCCTCCTCGTAGGTGGAGTACATGTAGGCCGTCGTGGTCGCGAACTCCGCGGCGCAGGTATCCACGCGCTTGTAGACCGGCCGGATGCCGAGTCGGTGGCGCCTCGCCCGCACCTTCTTCTCCCCGGTGTTGAACAGGTAGGCGAGCCGGCGGTCGGAAAAACCCTTGCGCTTGAGCAGCCGCATCGTTTCGGCGTCGATCTCCTCCAGCTTGCGGTCGTCGAGCTCCATTTCGAGATCGACGATCTCCTTGATCTGCGCCAGAAACCAGGGATCGATGTGGGTCAGGCGGTGCACCTCGTCCAGCGTGAGGCCGTTCTCGAACGCGTCTCCGACGTACCAAATGCGTTCCGGGCCTGGCTCGCCGAGTTCTCGCTCGAGCACTTCCCGGTCCCGGGTCTTCTGGTTGAGGCCGTCGACGCCCACTTCGAGGCCGCGCAACGCCTTCTGGAACGATTCCTGGAAAGTGCGGCCGATCGCCATTACCTCGCCCACCGACTTCATCTGCGTCGTCAGGCGGTCGTTGGCCTGCGGAAACTTCTCGAACGCGAAGCGCGGCACCTTGGTGACGACGTAGTCGATGGTCGGCTCGAAGGAAGCCGGCGTCGCGCCCCCCGTGATCTCGTTCCTCAGCTCGTCCAGCGTATAGCCGACGGCGAGCTTGGCTGCCACCTTGGCGATCGGGAATCCCGTCGCCTTGGAGGCGAGCGCCGAGGAGCGCGAGACGCGCGGATTCATCTCGATCACCAGGATGCGACCATCGGCCGGGTTGACGGCGAACTGTACGTTCGACCCGCCCGTGTCGACGCCGATCTCGCGCAGCACCGCGATCGAGGCGTCGCGCATCAGCTGATATTCCTTGTCGGTGAGCGTCTGCGCCGGCGCCACCGTGATTGAGTCACCGGTATGCACCCCCATCGGGTCCAGGTTCTCGATCGAGCAGACAATGATGCAGTTGTCCTTCCGGTCCCGCACCACCTCCATCTCGAATTCTTTCCAGCCGATCACCGATTCCTCGATCAGCAGCTCGCGGGTCGGAGACGCCTCCAGACCCCGCTCGCAGATGGTGACGAACTCCTCGCCGTTGTAGGCGATGCCGCCGCCCGTCCCGCCGAGCGTGAAGGAAGGCCGCACGACCACCGGGAATCCGATTCCGGCCTGCACCTGCAGTGCCTCTTCCATGGAATGCGCCAGGGACGAGCGCGGGCACGCAAGGCCGATGCGCTGCATCGCGCGCTTGAATTTTTCCCGGTCCTCGGCCTTGTCGATCGCCTCGCGGGAGGCTCCGATCAGCTCGACGCCGAATTTTTCCAGCACCCCTTCGCGCGCCAGGTCGAGAGCGCAGTTGAGCGCGGTTTGGCCGCCCATGGTGGGCAACAATGCATCGGGGCGCTCCTTTTCGATGATGCGGGCGACCATTTGCCAGGTGATCGGCTCGATGTAGGTGGCATCGGCCATCCCCGGGTCAGTCATGATGGTCGCGGGATTGGAGTTCACCAGCACCACCCGGTAGCCTTCGTCGCGCAGCGCCTTGCACGCCTGGGCGCCCGAATAGTCGAACTCGCACGCCTGGCCGATGACGATCGGTCCCGCGCCGATGATCAGCACGCTGCGGATGTCAGTTCTTCTTGGCATCGTTCATGAGCGCAGCGAAGCGGTCGAACAGGTAGGAAATGTCGTGCGGCCCGGGACTCGCCTCGGGATGGCCCTGGAAGCAGAACGCCGGCCGGTCGGTGTAGGCGAGACCCTGCAGCGAGCCATCGAACAGCGAGACATGGGTGGCCCGCAGGTTCGGCGGCAGCGTCGCGGGATCGACCGCGAAGCCGTGGTTCTGGCTGGTAATCACCACTTGGCCCGTATCGAGGTCCTTCACGGGATGATTCGCGCCGTGGTGGCCGAACTTCATCTTCAGCGTCCGGGCCCCGGCGGCGAGCCCCATGAGCTGGTGGCCGAGACAGATCCCGAACACCGGCAGGTTCTTCCTGTCCAATAGCTCCCGGATCGAGCGGATCGCGTAGTCGCAAGGCTCGGGATCCCCCGGGCCGTTCGACAGGAATATGCCGTCGGGCTTAAGCGCCAGCGCCTCGGCAGCGCTCGCCTGCGCCGGCAACACCGTGACGCGTGCGCCGCGCTCGACCAGCAGGCGCAGGATGTTGCGTTTGACCCCGTAGTCGTACGCCACCACGTGGAAACGCGCTTCGGCAGGGGTCCGGAATCCCGCGCCCAGCGCCCAGGCGCCTTCGCGCCATTCGTAGGCCTCGCTGGTCGTGACCTCTTTGGCCAGGTCCATACCCGCGAGTCCGGGGAACGCGCGCGCCGCGGCGAGGGCCTCGTCGACATCAACCTCCCCCGCCATGAGACAGCCGTTCTGCGCCCCCTTCTCCCGAACAATGCGGGTCAGGCGGCGCGTATCGATGTCGGCGATGGCAACCACGTCGTTCGCCCTCAGGTAGTCCGGGAGACTGACGGTGGAGCGCCAGCTGGAAAGCATCGCGGGAAGGTCGCGCACCACCAGGCCGGAGGCATAGACCTTCGCGGATTCGTCGTCCTCGGGATTGGTCCCCGTGTTGCCAATGTGCGGGTACGTCAACGTCACGATCTGCCGACAGTACGAGGGATCGGTCAGGATCTCCTGGTAGCCCGTGATCGCGGTGTTGAACACCACCTCACCGGAAGAAAGCCCGCGCGCGCCAACCGAACGGCCCCGAAACACCGTCCCGTCGGCGAGGACGAGGATGGCGGATTCGAGCGCTGGCAAGACACAAACTCCAGGAGTAGATGCGAAAAAGCGGAAGAGGCTGGCGCCCCTCCCGCTCGGTTGAGCAACGAATTATACCGGCTCCGGGCGATGCCCGGCAACGTGCCTTATTTCAGTCCCAGCACGTCGAACATGTCGTACAGCCCTGGCCCTCTGGCGTGAAGGAACTTGGCCGCACGCAGCGCGCCGAGCGCGTAGGTCATACGGCTCGACGACCGTACCGTCACTTCCACGCGCTCGCCGGCTCCCGCGAACATCACCGTGTGCTCGCCGACGATGTCGCCGCCGCGGACCGCGTGGAACCCGATCGCCTTCGGGTCGCGCTCGCCGGTGTCCCCGTGCCGGCCGTGCACCGCGCAGGCGGCGAGATCGCGCCCGAGCGCGCGCGCCACCACTTCGCCGAGCTTGAGCGCCGTCCCGGAAGGGGCATCCACCTTGTGCCGGTGGTGGGCCTCGATGATCTCTACGTCGTAGCCATCGCCGAGGATCTTCGCCGCGGTTTCGGCGAGTTTGAACGTCACATTGACGCCCACCGCCATGTTCGGCGCCATCACCAGGGCGATTCGGCGCGCGGCCTCCGCGATGCGCGCCCTTTGCGCATCGGTGAAGCCTGTGGTGCCGATGACCATGGGCTTTGCGAGCCGCACGCAGGCCTCGAGGTTGGTCAGCGTGCCTTCGGGCCGCGTGAAATCGATGAGGACGTCCGAGCGCCCGAGGGCCTGGGCGACGTCTGCGCTGATTTTCAGCGGGCACGGCATCCCGGCCAGCTCTCCTGCTTCTTGGCCGAGCGCGGCATTACCGGCCTGCTCCAGAGCCGCCGTCAGCTCGAGCTGCGGGTCGCGCAGTACCGCCTCCATTAGCGCTCGCCCCATGCGTCCCGCGCTACCGGCGATCGCGACCCTCACTTCTTGTCCTCCGCCGGGGCTTTCGCGTCTTCGGCCAGGGCAACCGCGTCCCGCTCGATTTGTGCCAGCTTGCCGTCCTTGAAGAACACGGTGAGCTTGCGCTTCTCCACCTGATTACTGTTCTGCGGCTTGTGGTAGTAGACGTAGTCCCAGCGGTCCGAATGAAAGATGTCGGTCACCAGCGGCGTCCCCAGAACGAACCGTACCTGCTCCTTGGACATGCCGAGCTTGAGCTGGCGGACCATCTCGTTGGACACGTTATTGCCCTGCTGGATGTCGATGCGGTAGGTCCCGATCGCGTGGTAAATGGTGCCGCAGCCCGAGAGCGCGAGCAGCGCCACGCCAAGCAGCGCGCGAAATGAGGACGGCACGGGAACGCGATTCTCAAGGAACAGGAAAGGCTATATCATAAACGATCGACTTTGGGTCCACCGCCGCGTTCGATGACCACTGCGCAAAGCCTCAAGGACATCGGCCTCAAGGCGACCCTTCCGAGGCGCAAGATTCTCGAGCTGTTCGAGACGAGCAAGGACGCGCGCCACCTTTCGGCCGAGGATGTGTATCGCAAGCTCATCGCCGAGGGCATCGACGTCGGGCTCGCCACCGTCTACCGCGTGCTGACGCAGTTCGAGCAGGCCGGATTGCTGTCGCGCCAGCATTTCGAGACCGGCAAGGCGGTCTTCGAGCTCAACCAGGGCGGCCATCACGACCATCTCGTGTGCCTGCAATGTGGCCGCGTGGAGGAGTTCTTCGACTCGGAGATCGAGAAGCGGCAGACGGAGATCGCCCGGCGCCGCGGGTTCCAGCTTCGCGGCCACTCGCTGGCGCTGTACGCTGATTGCACCAAGCCGGATTGCGAGTACCGCGCCGCCGCGCGCGATCTGGATCGCGCGCCGACCGACAATACCGGCTGAGTCAGCTGCCGAGCAGCTCGGCGGCGTGCCTGCGCGTGGTAGCCGTCACCTGGGTGCCGCCCAGCATGCGGGCCAGTTCCTCGATGCGCGCCGACCGATCCAGCCGCACCACTCTGACGGACAATTTGCCGCGCGCGGCTTGCTTGGTCACCGACCACTGCTCGTCGCCCTGCGCAGCGACCTGCGGCAGGTGGGTGACGCACAGCACCTGTCGGTCCCGGCCCAGCTGCTTGAGCGAGCGTCCCACGGTTTCGGCCACCGCGCCGCCGATGCCGGAGTCGACCTCGTCGAAAACCAGGGTGCCGACTGGCGAGTCCTTGCTCGCCACGAGCTGGATCGCAAGGCTGATGCGCGACAACTCGCCGCCGGAGGCAACCTTGGCGAGCGGGCGCAACGGCAGGCTCGGGTGCGCGGCGACCTCGAAGCCCACCTCCTCCGCGCCGGCGGCCGACGGCGCCTCGAGAGCGCTGAGCACGACCGCGAATTGTCCTCCGCCCATGGCCAGCTGTTGCATACGCTCCGTGACGAGACCCGAGAGTTCCCGGGCCGCGGCCCTGCGGCGCGCCGAGAGTTTCTTCGCCGCCGCCGCGTATCGCTCCCGTGCCGCCGCTACTTCGCCCCGAAGTGCTTCCGGATCGTTCGTGAGCTGCAGCTCCGCAAGCCGTGCCACGAGGTCGTCGGCGAGCTGAGCGAGCTCCGCCGGGCGCACGCGATACTTGCGCGCCGCCGCGTGCAGCGCTTCGATCCGCGCCTCGATCTCGCGCAACGCATCCGGGTCGAGATCGACGCGCGAAGCGTAGTGGCGCAGCTCGCGTACGGCTTCGCCCGCCTGCGCCTCTGCCGATTCCAGCAGGTCGACGATCGGTGCGAGCTGCGCGTCGTGAGCCGACAGCGCCCGAAGGCGGCCGACTGCCGCGCCGAGCTGCGGCAGGCTCGCCGTCTCCGACTCGGACAGGGCTTCGAGCGAGGACTGGGCACCCGCCAGCAGGCTCGAGCCGTGCGCGAGGCGCGAGTGCTCTGCCGAGAGCGAATCCCACTCTCCCGGACGCAACGCCAGCTTCTTCAGTTCGGCGACCTTGCCCTCCAGGTCGATGCGCTCGGCTTCGCGCTGCGCAAACTGCTCCTCGGCCTGCGCCGCGAGCGTCTCGAGCCGCTTCCAGGCTCCAAATGCCTCCTGCGTTTGCCGCGCGAGGTCCCGCGCGCCGGCGTGCGCATCGAGCAAGTCGCGCTGTGCGGAGGCGCGCAGCAGCGATTGGTGCGCATGCTGGCCGTGGATGTCGACCAGGAAGGCTCCGGCCTCCGCCAGTTGCGCAAGCGTGGCTGCATGGCCGTTGATGAAGCATCGCGAACGCCCGCCGCGCTCGAGCACGCGCCGCAGCAGCACCGTGCCCGAATCGCCAGCAAGCTCGCGTTCGTCCAGCCAGCCCGCGAGCGGCCCACGTGGATGGATGTCGAACTCTGCCGAAAGCTCGGCTCGCTCCGCGCCCTCGCGCACCATCACCGGGTCTGCGCGGCCGCCGACCAGCAACTCGATCGCGTCCACCATGATCGACTTGCCCGCCCCGGTCTCCCCGGTCAGGACGCAGAAGCCCGCTCCGAGTTCGAGATCGGCACGCTCGACGATCACGAAATCACGGACGGTCAGGGCGCGCAGCATGCCGCCTCTCAGTCGGATTCGGGATCGCGGGACCCGCGTTCGCGTCCCTTGCCGACCGCCTCGCTCCAGCGCAACTTCTCGCGCAGCATGACGAAGTAGCTGTATCCGGGGGGGTGCACGAAGCGCACCACGTTGGGGGCCCTGCGCAAAACCAGCCGGTCTCCTTGCGCCATGTCGGCGAGCGCGTAGCCGTCGAAGTGCGCGCGGGCGTCCAGCGCACGCACGAGCACGATCTCGATCACGCTGCGGTCCATCACGCTGACTGGCCGCGCCGAAAGGGTATGCGGATTGAGCGGCACGAGCGCAAAGGCCGGTACCGCCGGATGCAGGATCGGCCCTTGGGCCGAAAGCGCGTAAGCCGTCGAGCCGGTCGCCGTGGCTACGATCACCCCGTCCGCCCGCAGCGTGTAAACGTACTCCCCGTCGACGTAGAGTTCGAACTCGATCAGCCTGCCTTGAGAACCCTTGCCAACGACGGCCTCGTTCAGGGCGAGGGTATGCAGAACCGTCCGCCCGTCGCGCCGGATCTCGGCGCCCAGCAGCGCCCGCTCCTCCAGGGTGTAGCGACCGGCCAGGATGGCGTCGATCGACTCGCGCATTTCGTTCAGCGGTATGTCGGTCATGAAACCGACGCGGCCGAGGTTGATCCCGGTGAGCGGCACGCCGTGGCGCACCAGGTTGCGCGCGGCCGAAAGCATGGTGCCATCGCCGCCGACCACGACGGCCAGATCGACGCCATTACCGATCGCTTCGTAGTCCGCGCCCGGCTCGCCACGGCCGAGGTTGTCCGCCGTCTCGCGCTCGACCAGCACCTCGCAGCCACGTTCCTGGAGCAACGAGCGTAGCTCCCGCAACGACGCCGCACTCTCCGGGCTGCGCAGCTTGCCGATCAGGGCGACGCGGCGGAATGCAGGAGCCATGATGGCGGCGATTAAACCACAGCCCGGGGTCCCGGCGAAGGGCGGATGCAACCCGCGACCGCCGCCGCAGTCCGATGTGGGAATGATCCGCTTGTGTAGAATCAGCCTATGCTCGACAAACGTGCCCAGATCCTGCTGAAGACACTGGTCGAGCGCTATGTGGCCGAAGGCCAGCCGATCGGCTCGCGCACCCTGTCGAAGTATTCGGGTCTCGACCTCTCGCCCGCCACGATCCGCAACGTCATGTCCGATCTGGAGGACCTGGGTTACATTGCTAGCCCGCACACCTCCGCGGGCCGCATTCCGACCCCGCTCGGCTATCGTTTCTTCGTCGACACCCTCCTCGTGATCAAGCCGCTGCAGTCGGGGGAGATGCACCGTCTCGAGGATCAGCTTCAGCCGGACAACCCGCAACGCGTGATCCAGGCGGCCTCGATGCTGTTGTCCCAGCTCACGCACTTCGCCGGGGTGGTCATGACGCCGCGCAGGCGGGCCGTGGCGTTCCGCCACATCGAATTCCTGCGCCTGTCGGAGAAGCGTCTCCTGCTGATCGTGGTGACCACGGAGGGGATGGTGCAGAACCGGATCCTGCTTACCGATCGCGACTATTCGCAGTCGGAGCTGGTCGAGGCGGGCAATTACATCACGCAGAACTACGCGGGCCAGAGCATCGAAGACGTGCGGCAGCGTCTGCGCGAGGACCTGCGCGAGCTCCGGCAGGACATGATCCAGCTCATGACCGCCGCGCTGGAAGCCGGCGACAAGGCGCTGAGCGAGGAAAACGAGCAGTACGTGATCTCCGGCGAGCGCAACTTGCTCGATGTGAGCGAGCTGTCGCAGGACATGAGGCGCCTGCGTCAGCTGTTCGAGCTGTTCGAGCGCAAGACCTCTCTGCTTCGCATCCTGGACGTTTCGCTGCGCGGCGAGGGCGTCCAGATCTTCATTGGCGGCGAGTCGGGCGTCACCACGCCGGACGACGTCACCGTCGTCACGGCACCGTACCGGGTCGATGGCGAGGTGGTTGGCACGGTCGGCGTCATAGGTCCGACCCGCATGGCCTACGACCGCGTGGTGCCGATCGTGGACGTCACCGCGAAGCTTCTTTCCAGCGCGCTGTCGCAGGGCTAGACGAGGTGGCGGATCGGTTTCGCCCAGAGCCGGCGTTCGACCACGCCGGCAAGGCGCGGGACGGCGTCCTGCTGGTCAATCTGGGCACTCCCTCGGCTCCGACGGCACCGGCGGTGCGCCGCTACCTGGCCGAATTCCTGTCGGACCCCCGGGTGGTCGAAATCCCGCGTGCGCTATGGCTGCCGATCCTGTACGGGGTGGTGCTCCTCGTGCGACCCGCGCGGTCGGCACGCAAGTACGCCGAAGTATGGTCCGCCGAGGGATCGCCCTTGGCCGTGCACACCTCTCGGCAGGCCGCCCTGCTCGCAGCCGCTCTACCGGCCGGCTCGACAGTCGTCGCTCACGCCATGCGCTACGGCGAGCCGTCGATCGGGGCTGCGCTCGACGCAATGCGCGCTGGCGGATGCGATCGAATCCTCGTCGTGCCGCTCTACCCGCAATACGCCGCGAGCACGACGGCGAGCACCCTGGACGCGGTATGCGGGTGGCTCGCCGGCGCGCGCAACGTCCCCGAGGTACGGTTCGTCAAGCACTTTCACGATCACCCGGCCTATGTAGGGGCCCTCGCGTCCGGCGTGCGCAAACACTGGGAGCGGCACGGTCGTGCGGACCGCCTGCTGATGAGCTTTCACGGATTGCCGCGTCTCGCGCTCGAGCGGGGAGATCCGTATCACTGCGAATGTCACGCTACGGCACGGCTGCTGGCCGACGCGCTCGAGCTCGACGAAAGGCGCTATGCGGTGACGTTCCAGTCGCGCTTTGGCCGCGCCGAGTGGCTGCAGCCCTACACCGAGCCGACGCTGGTTGCGCTGGCCCGCGAAGGCGTGCGAAGCGTCGACATCGTCTGCCCCGGGTTCGTTTCGGACTGCCTGGAGACGCTGGAGGAGATCGGCATCGGCGGGCGCGGCGCATTTCTGTCGAACGGCGGAGCCGAATTCCGCCTCGTTCCCTGCCTTAACGAGTCCCCCGAATGGATCACGGCTCTGGCGACCATCTGTACCGAGCACGGTTGGCCGACTCGCGCCGCGTCGGAGGAAGACCTGGCGCGGCGCAAGCTTCGCGCGACGCGCCTCGGCGC
>JBAUTZ010000146.1:0-11080 GCA_049582445.1 Burkholderiales bacterium | reverse complement strand
GAGAGGTCACCATCACCGCGGCGCCCTGTTCGAGCGCGCGCCGAATTCCGGGCAGCGAGGCGCGGATGCGCGTGTCGTCGGAGACCCGGCCCGACTCGTCCAGCGGAACGTTCAGGTCGGCGCGGATCAATACCCGCTTGCCCGCGAGATCCAGTTCGGTCATGCGCTTGAAGCGCACGTTCGCTACTTCGCGTTCATCAGGGCGACGGCCGCGTCGAGCATCCGGTTGCTGAAGCCCCATTCGTTGTCATACCACGACGTGACCTTGACCAGCGTGCCGCCCGTCACCTTGGTGAGGGTCGAGTCGAAGATCGAGCTCGCCGGGTTGTGGTTGAAATCCGACGATACCAGGGGATCGGCGTTGTACTCGAGGATTCCCTTGAGGTCGCCCGCCGCCGCCTGCTTGACCGCATCGTTTACCTCGTCGACGGTGGTCGCTCGTTTCGCCACGAA
Organism: Burkholderiales bacterium; assembly: GCA_049582445.1. Classification (GTDB taxonomy): domain Bacteria; phylum Pseudomonadota; class Gammaproteobacteria; order Burkholderiales; family SG8-39; genus DAHVFK01. The sequence goes on along the minus strand of JBAUTZ010000146.1, from coordinate 10,627 downwards.
GGTCAGGTCGACGATCGACACGTTGATCGTCGGCACGCGAATCGCGAAGCCGTCCAGCTTGCCGTTCAGGTGCGGCAGCACCAGGCCCACGGCTGCGGCCGCGCCGGTCTTGGTCGGGATCATGTTCTGCGTCGCCGAGCGCGCGCGGCGCAGATCCTTGTGGTAGACGTCGGTGAGCACCTGGTCGTTGGTGTAGGCATGCACCGTGGTCATCAGCCCCGAGACCACGCCGATACGATCGTCGAGCGCCTTGACCAGCGGCGCCAGGCAGTTGGTGGTGCAGGAGGCGTTCGAGATCACGGCGTCGGAAGCCTTGAGCGCCTTGTCGTTGACGCCCATCACAATGGTGCGGTCGACGTCTTTCTCGCCCGGCGCAGAAATGATGACCTTCTTCGCCCCGGCCTGCAGGTGCGCGCTCGTCTTCGCCTTGCTGGTGAACAGTCCCGTGCACTCGAGCACGACGTCGACGCCCAGATCCTTCCACGGCAGCTTCGCCGGGTCGCGCTCTGCCAGGACCTTGAGTCGATCCCCGTCGACCACCAGCGCGTCGCCGTCGACTTTCACGCTTCCGGAAAAGCGGCCGTGCGTGGTGTCGTATTTGAGCAGGTGCGCATTCGTCTTGGCGTCTCCTAGGTCGTTGAGGGCGACGAACTGCAGGGGGTGCTTATTCCCGGACTCGTAGTGGGCGCGCAGGATGTTGCGCCCGATGCGGCCGAAGCCGTTGATCGCGATCTTTATTGCCATGACGACTCCTAGATTACGGACTTCACCGCCTGCGCCACTTTCTCGGCCGTGAATCCAAAATGCCTGAACAGTTCCGGTGCCGGTGCCGACTCGCCGAAGCGGTCGATGCCGACCACCGCTCCCTCCAACCCGACGTACTTGCGCCAGCACGACGTGACGCCGGCCTCCACGGCGACCCGCGGCACACCGCGCGGCAGCACCGCGTCCCGGTAAGAAGGTTCCTGACGGTCGAACACGGTGCTGGAGGGCATCGATACCACTCGCACCTGCACGCCTTCGGCCGCAAGAAGCTTCTGGGCACCGAGCGCGAGCGGCACTTCCGAGCCCGTGGCGATGATCACCGCCCGCGGCAGTCCCTCGGATTCCGCCAGCACGTAGCCGCCGCGCCGCACGGCGGCGAGCGTCGCGGCATCCCGCTTGGCGAATGGAACGTTCTGGCGCGAAAAGAGCAGCGCAGTAGGGCCGTTCGCGCGCCGCAAGGCGGCGCTCCAGGCGACGGCGCTCTCGACCGTGTCGCATGGCCGCCAGACGTCCATGTTCGGGATCAGCCTGAGCGACGCGGCGTGCTCGATCGGCTGGTGCGTCGGGCCGACCTCGCCCAGCCCGATCGAGTCGTGCGTGAACACGTACACGACCCGGATGCCCATCAGCGCCGCCATGCGCAGCGCGTTGCGCGCGTAGTCCGAGAAAACCAGGAACGTTCCGCCGTAGGGGATGAAGCCGCCGTGCAGCGCGACGCCGTTCATCACGGCGCACATGCCGAATTCGCGCACGCCGTAGAAGAGGTAATTGCCGCCGTCCTCCCGCCCGATGACGCGTGAGGCCTTGACCATGGTGAGGTTCGACCCGGTGAGGTCGGCCGACCCGGCGAGCAGCTCGGGCAACGCGGGCTTGAGCGACTCGAGCACGTTCTGCGACGCCTTGCGCGTGGCCAGAGTCTCGGCCTTGGCGTCGAGCTCGCTTACCAGCGCACCGACGCGCGCCTCGAAATCCTGCGGCAGCTCGCCCGCCATGCGGCGCCTGAAATCGCTCGCGAGCTCGGGGTGGACGTTCTCGTAGGCCGCGAACATCTTCGCCCAGCGGCGCTCCAGCCGCTTGCCGCTCGCGCGCGCGTCCCAGGCTGCGTAGACGTGCGGCGGGATCTCGAAGGGCTTGTACGGCCATCCGATCGCCGCGCGCGTGGCCGCCACTTCTTCGGCGCCGAGCGGCGCGCCGTGCGCCGCGCCCGTGTTCGCCTTGTGGGGCGCTCCCTTGGCGATGGTCGTCTTGCAGCAGATCAGCGTGGGCCGCGCATGCTCGCGCTTGGCCCTGCGAATGGCTCGATCCACGGCTGCCACGTCGTGCCCGTCCACGTTCGGGATCACCTGCCAGCCGTAGGCCGCGAAGCGCTTCGGCACGTCGTCCGTGTACCACTGCTCGATGTGGCCCTTCTCGGAGTCGATCGAGATGCCGTTGTCGTCGTAGAACGCGATCAGTTTGCCCAGGCCGAGCGTGCCCGCAAGCGAGCAGGCCTCGTGCGAGACGCCTTCCATCATGCAGCCGTCGCCCATGAAGGCGTAGGTGTGATGGTCGACGATCGCGAAATCGGGGCGGTTGAAATGCGTCGCGAGCAGCTTCTCTGCGAGCGCCATGCCCACCGCGTTGGAAATGCCCTGGCCCAGCGGGCCGGTGGTGGTCTCCACGCCCGGCGCGCAGCCGAGCTCCGGGTGCCCGGGCGTCTTGGAGCCCATCTGCCGGAACCGCCGCAGCTCGTCGATCGGCAGGTCGTAGCCGGTCAGATGCAGCAGGCCGTAGAGCAGCATCGAGCCGTGCCCGTTGGAGAGCACGAACCGGTCGCGGTTCGCCCAATGCGGATTGCCGGGATTGTGGTTTAGGTGGCGGCCCCACAGCGCGACCGCGATCTCGGCCATGCCCATCGGCATGCCCGGGTGACCCGAATTTGCGGCCTGCACCGCATCCATGGCCAGCGCGCGCAGGGCGTTGGCCATGTCGCGCTGCGTCGTATCGGAGGAAGGCGTGGCGGATGCGGCCACGGCCGCCGTGGACGTTACGTTCATGGGGAGGGCGTAATTATGCCCTAGGCCGCGCGCGTCAGCGAAGCCGGTTTCGGATAGCGCAACGCCATGCGCTCGAGCGGCTCGGGGCGGATGCGCGCGGCGTGGCCCGCGCAGCCGAACGCTTCGAAGCGCTCCTTGCACAGCACGCGCGCTGCGACCATCGCGTCCTTGAGGAACTTGCGCGGGTCGAACTCGGCCGGGTCCTTCGCCATCGCGCGGCGCATCGCCCCGGTCATGGCCAGGCGGATGTCGGTGTCGATGTTGATCTTGCGCACTCCGTGCCGGATACCCTGCTGGATGGCTTCGACCGGGACGCCATAGGTTTCCGCGATCGCGCCGCCGTAGCTGCGGATCACCTCCAGCCAATCCTGCGGCACGCTCGAGGAGCCGTGCATGACGAGGTGGGTACCGGGAATTCGCGCATGGATGTCGGCGATGCGCTCGATCGCCAGTACGTCGCCGGTGGGCTTGCGCGTGAACTTGTAGGCTCCGTGCGAGGTCCCGATCGCGACCGCGAGGGCGTCGACTCCCGTCAGGCTCACGAATTCCGCCGCCTGTTCCGGATCGGTGAGCAACTGCTCGCGCGCGAGCGTGCCCTCCGCACCGACGCCGTCCTCCTTGCCCGCAGTGCCGGTCTCGAGCGAACCGAGACAGCCGAGCTCGCCCTCCACCGACACGCCGACGGCGTGCGCCATCTCCGCGACGCGGCGCGTGACGTCGACGTTGTAGGCGTAGCTCGCCGGCGTCTTCATGTCCTCCAGCAGCGACCCATCCATCATGACGCTGGTGAAGCCCGAGCGGATCGCGGCCTGGCAGACGGCGGCGCTTGCGCCGTGGTCCTGGTGCAGCACGACCGGGATGCCCGGATAGGACTCGACGGCCGCCTGCACCATGTGGCGCAGGAACGGCTCCCCGGCGTACTTGCGCGCGCCCGCCGAGGCCTGCAGGATCACCGGGCTCGAAGTCTCGTCCGCGGCCTGCATGATCGCCTGGATCTGCTCGAGGTTGTTGATGTTGAAGGCCGGCACGCCGTAGCCGTGTTCGGCCGCGTGGTCCAGCAGCTGCCTGAGCGAAATCAATGCCATGTTCCCCCCTCTCGTTGCGTGATCTGCGTTGCGCTAGCGCTCCAGCGCCTGCCTGCGCCGGTCCATCAGCCGCCAGATCATCGGCGTGAAGATGAGCTGCATGGCGAGGTCGATCTTGCCGCCCGGGCAGACGATGGTATTGGGCCGCGACATGAATGAGTCATGCAGCATCGAAAGCAGGTACGGGAAGTCGATGCCGCGCGGGTTGGCGAAGCGGATTACCAGCAGGCTCTCGTCCGCCGTCGGTATGTGGCGAGCGATGAACGGGTTCGAGGTGTCGACCACCGGCACGCGCTGGAAATTGATGTGCGTGCGCGAGAACTGCGGGATGATGTAGTGCACGTAGTCGTCCATGCGCCGCAGGATCGTGTCGGTGACCGCTTCGGTGGAGTAGCCGCGCGTCGCGCGGTCGCGGTGCAGCTTCTGGATCCATTCGAGGTTGATCACCGGCACCACGCCGATCAGCAGGTCGGCATGCGCCGAGACATCGGCCCCGCCGTGGGACACCGCGCCGTGCAGGCCCTCGTAGAAGAGCATGTCGGTGTCCTGCGGCAGGTCCTCCCAGGCCGTGAAGGTGCCCGGCTTCTGCTTGTAAGGCGCCGCCTCGAGCTCGTTGTGGAGGTACTTGCGCGTGCGCCCGGTGCCGCGGCTCGCGTAGTCGCGGAACAGCTGCTCGAGCTCCGCGAACAGGTTCGCTTCGGGACCGAAGTGGCTGAAGTTCTCGTTGCCTCGCGCGAGCTCCTCGGCCATCTTGAGCTTCATCTGCTCGCGGTCGTAGCGATGGAACGCGTCGCCTTCGACGAACGCCGCCTTCACGTTCTCGCGGTAGAAGATCTGCTCGAAGGTCTTGGACACGGACGTCGTTCCGGCACCGGAGGAGCCCGTGATGGCGATGATCGGATGCCTGGCCGACATGACAGTCCTCTCAGAGCTCGGCCGAAGCGCGGAACAGGCCGCGCGTGCCGAAGAGCGGCGCGTCGAAGTCGCGCTGGTTGTGGTCGCGGTGGTATTGCTCGAGCCGCTCGACCTCGGGCCGCGAGCCGAATATGAGCGACGTGCGCTGGTGCAGCGCGGCGGGGACCACCTCGAGCAGCGGCCCGCTGCCGACGCTCGCGCGGCCGCCGGCCCGCTCGATCAGGTAGCCGACCGGGTTCGCCTCGAACAACAATTGGTGGCCGGAGACGTCGTCCTGCCTGCGTTCATCGAACGGATGCAGGAACACGCCGCCCTGCATGAGGATGCGGTGCGTATCGGCCACCAGCGACGCCGCCCAGCGCATGTAGAAGTCCTTTCCGCGCGGCCCCGCGCGGCCCGCGAGACACTCGTCCACATAGCGCTTCACGGCGGGCTGCCAGTAGCGCGCGTTCGCGGTGTCGACCGCGAAGTCGCCGCTGTCTTCTGGAATGCGGATCGACGGATGCGTAAGCATGAACTCGCCGATCTCGCGGTCGAGCGTGAAGCCGTTGACGCCGCTCTCCAGTGCCAGCACGAGCATCGTCGTGGGCCCGTAGATGGCGTAGCCAGCGCACAGCTGCGCCGAGCCCGGCTGCAGGAAGTCGCTCTCCTTGGAATCGTCCGTTCCGTCGGGAGCGCGCATCACCGAAAACAGGCTCCCGGCGACCGCATTGACCCCGAGGCTCGGCGCGCCGCACAGCGGGTCGAACGCGAGCAGGTAGTGGCCACGCGGATACTTGGCGGGAATGCGGTGCAGCCCCGGGTCGGCTTCCGAGGCCATGGAGGCCAGGTGTCCGCCCCACTCGTTGGTGCGGAGAAAGGTTTCGTTCGCGACCTTGAGCAGCTCGCCTTCGGGCACGTCGGCGAGCGCGCCTTTGCCGACCAAGTACGCAATGCGCTTGCATGCGAGGCGGATGTCGTTCAGCAGTGCCGTGAAGCCGCCCGAGGCTCCGGGAGACTTGCGCTGCTCCCCGATGATGAACTCGGTGATGGTCTTTTCCAGCCGCATGGTGCCTCCTACGCCGCGCGCGCTGCGCTCGCGGCGTGCAACGCCTGTATCTGCCGCAGGCCGAGTTGCGGCGCGCCGATCGCCTTCGCGGTCACGGGATCGAGCGGCGCATCCGGGTCGCCGAGGCTGTAGAGGACCAGGTCTGCTTCGGAGAAATCCTGGGTCGTGGTCCAGCGCGAGGGCGTCGCGATGGTGTACAGGCCGGCGGACTTGGCCGCCCGCACGCCATTCTCCGAGTCCTCGATCGCCACGCAGCCGCCCGCCGGCAGGCGCAGGGTCCCGAGAATGCGCTGGTAGAGGTCCGGCGCCGGCTTCTTGTGCGCCACGTCGTCGGCGCTCGCCACCGCGCTGAACCAGCCGAGCGCCTTGGGGCCGAGCGTCGCCGAGACCAGCGCCTCGACATTCGCCGTCGTGCTGGTTGCAGCGAGCGCCAGGCGCAGCCCCGCCGCGCGCGCCTCGTTCATCAGGCGCAGCACCCCGCCGCGCAATGGCGCGCGGCCGCCCGAGATGAGCTCGTGGTACAGGCGCGTCTTCTCGCGGTGAATCGATGGCACCAGTCCCGCAAGGCGTTTTCTTTCCGCTTCCGGTACGGCCAGGTGCGCGACGTAATGCGCGATGCGCTCGGGACCGCCCGAGACCTTGAGCAGCTCCATGTACTCGCCGGCACCCCAGTTCCACCACAGGTCCATCGCCAGAAACGCGGCGTTGAACGCCTGGCGGTGGACCTCCTCGGTATCCGCGATGGTCCCGTCGACGTCGAAGATGAGCGCTTGCAGCGTCATGTTGTCTCCCCATTCTGTTCGAACACGCGGCTGGCACGGATGTCCGGTGCCGTGATCGTCATCAGCGCATCGCGCGTGAGCCGCGCGCCGCGCTGCTCGAACAGGCGATTGGCCTGGCGAAGGCGAGCGCGATCGAGCGCGTTGCGGATCGAGCGCGCATTGGCAAAGTGCGGCTGCGCTTTCCGGCGCGCGATGTACTCGCGCAGGACGGACTCCGCCCCCGCGTCCAGCCGGTACTGCATGTTCGCCAGCATGAGTTGCGCGATCGCGAACAGCTCGCCTTCGTCGTAATCCGGAAAATCGATGTGATGCGCGATGCGGGAGGCCATGCCGGGATTGGACGAGAAAAACCGGTCCATCCGGTCCTTGTAACCCGCCAGGATCACGACCAGGTCCTCGCGCTGATTCTCCATCACCTGGAGCAGAATCTCGATCGCTTCCTGGCCGTAGTCGCGCTCGTTCTCCGGGCGGTAAAGATAATAGGCCTCGTCGATGAACAGCACGCCGCCCATCGCCCGCTTGAGCACCTCTTTGGTCTTGGGGGCCGTATGCCCGATGTACTGCCCGACCAAGTCGTCGCGCGTCACCGCGACCAGATGGCCTTTCCTCGAGTAGCCGAGGGCGTGCAGGATCTGCGCCATGCGCAGGGCCACCGTGGTCTTGCCGGTGCCGGGGTTGCCGGTGAAGCTCATGTGCAGCGACGGCGGGCCCGCCTGCAGGCCGACTGAACGGCGCAGCTTCTCGACCAGGAGCAGCGCGGCGATCTCGCGCACACGGGTCTTCACCGGCGCGAGCCCGATGAGCTCGCGCTCGAGCGCCTCGAGCACCGAGGCGACGTTCGAGTCGCGGTACAGGTCCGTGAGGTCCTGCGGCAGGCTCTCGGGCGCCGACATCAGTAGCGCTCTCCCTCCGGGCGACTCGCCGCGTAGGGACGCAGCGCATAGCGCTGCAGGCGGCCGGCGCCCTCCTCGCGCTCCAGCGCGAAGCCTGGCTCGCTCGGGGGCCGGTTGACGATGAACGACAACCGCAATGCCTCCCAGCCGGGCGTCGCGTCGAAGGCGTTCACTTTCACGTAGTGGCGCGGAAAGGTGTTTCGGCAGGCATCGACCTCGGCCATCACGCCGGCGGCGTCCTTGAGGTCGAACATCGGCATACCGAACATGTCCCAGTAGGCGTTGCGCGGATGCGGGTCGTCGGTGTACTCGACCGACACCGCCCAGCCGCGGCCCAGACAATATTCGATCTGGGCGCGGATTTGCGCATCGCTCAGGTCCGGAAGGAAGGAAAAGGTGCCTTGGGTCAGTCTCATGGCGAATCTCCGGTTCAGGCCGCGGTCGCGGTCGGCACGAAATCGGGCGTGTCGGTCGAGGCGTAGTCGAAGGTCACGTCCTTCCAGGTGTCGAGGGCCTGCTTGAGCGGCGTGCAGCTGCGCGCCGCCTGCTCGAGGATCTGCGGGCCCTCGTTCCAGATGTCGCGTCCTTCGTTGCGCGCGAGCACCATCGCCTCGAGCGCCACTCGATTGGCCGTCGCACCGGCGGCAATGCCCATCGGGTGGCCGATCGTGCCGCCGCCGAACTGGAGCACGACGTCCTCGCCCAGATAGTGGAGCAGCTGGTGCATCTGACCCGCGTGGATGCCTCCCGAGGCGACCGGCATCACCTTGCGCAGGCCCGCCCAGTCCTGCTCGAAGAACAGGCCGCGCTGCAGGTCGACCGGATTACGTTCCTCGCGCAGCACGTTATAGAAGCCCTGCACCGAGTTCGGGTCGCCCTCGAGCTTGCCGACCACGGTCCCGGCGTGGATGTGATCCACGCCGGCGAGGCGCATCCACTTGGAGATGACGCGGAACGACACGCCGTGCGTCTTCTGCCGCGTATAGGTCGAATGCCCGGCCCGGTGCAGGTGCAGGATCATGTCGTTCCTGCGCGACCACTTGGACATCGACTGGATCGCGGTGTAACCGATCACCAGGTCGATCATGATGATGTTGCTGCCCAGCTCCCTGGCGAATTCGGCCCGCTCGTACATGTCCTCCATGGTCGCGGCGGTCACGTTGAGGTAGTGGCCCTTCACCTCGCCGGTCGCCGCCTGCGCGCGGTTCACGGCTTCCATGCAGAACAGGAACCGGTCGCGCCAGTGCATGAACGACTGCGAGTTGATGTTCTCGTCGTCCTTGGTGAAGTCGAGCCCGCCTTTCAGCGCCTCGTACACCACCCGGCCGTAGTTCTTGCCTGAGAGCCCGAGCTTCGGCTTGACGGTCGCGCCGAGCAGCGGGCGGCCGAACTTGTCAAGCCGCTCGCGCTCGACCACGATGCCGGTGGGCGGGCCGTCGAAAGTCTTCACGTAGGCCACCGGCAGGCGCATGTCCTCCAGGCGTAGCGCCTTGAGCGGCTTGAAGCCGAAGACGTTGCCGATGATCGATGCGGTGAGGTTGGCGATCGAGCCCGGCTCGAATAGCGCCAGGTCGTATGCGATATAGGCGAAGTACTGGCCCGGGGTCCCCGGCACCGGGTCGACGCGGTAGGCCTTGGCGCGGTAGCGGTCGCAGGCGGTGAGCCGGTCGGTCCACACCACGGTCCAGGTGGCGGTCGAGGATTCCCCTGCGACGGCGGCCGCCGCTTCCTCCGGATCGACCCCCTCCTGCGGCGTGATGCGGAACAGTGCGATGACGTCGGTGTCCGCGGGCACGTAGTCCGCGTCCCAGTAGCCCATCTGCGCATACTTCATGACCCCGGCGCGGTAGCGCTCGCTCGCCTGCGGGGCGGCTCGGTCCATCTTGCCCATTGCCGTGTCCTCCGTGTTTCCGAGGGCGCAAGGTAGCCCGCCGTTGTGATAAGGACTACTTAAATGTTCTAATGGAACCAATAAGCTATTCGAAACATCATGCGCCACCTCACGCTCAGGCAGTTGCGCATCTTCGAAGCGGCCGCCCGGCAGCTGCATTTCGGTCGCGCGGCGCGCGAAATGAATCTCACTCAGCCCGCCGTCTCGATCCAGTTGAAGCAGCTCGAGGAGCATATCGGGCTGCCGCTGTTCGAGCAGATGGGGCGGCGCATGCACCTCACGCGCGCCGGCGAGGCGCTGCTGCACCACAGCCGTATCGTGCTGCGCCAGCTGCGCGACGCAGAGGAAGCGATCAACGCGCTCAAGGGCACCGGGGGGGGCGAGCTGCACATCGCCGTGACCAGCACCGCGAAGTACTTCGCGCCCAAGCTGCTCGCCGAATTCCGCGGCGCGCATCCGGAAGTGAAAGTGCGCCTGGCCGTGAGCAATCGCGAGGCGGTGGTGCAGCAACTCGCCGACAACAGCATCGACCTGGCCATCATGGGGCGCGCGCCGCGCGGCCTGGACACCGTATCGGCATCTTTCGCCAAGCACCCCCTGGCAATCATTGCGGCGCCCGAGCACCCCCTGGCGAGGCGGCGCCGGATTGCGCTCCGGGACCTGGCCGGGGAAACGTTCCTGATACGCGAGCCGGGCTCGGGCACGCGCAGCGCCATGGAGCGCGTGTTCGCGGGACACGCCTTCCATCCCGCCGAGACGATCGAGATGAGCTCGAACGAGACCATTAAGCAGGCGGTGATGGCGGGCATGGGGGTGAGCTTCTTGTCGCTGCACACGGTGGGCCTTGAGCTCGCAGCACGGCGGCTCGTGGTTCTGCGCGTCGCCGGCACGCCGGTGATGCGCGAGTGGTTCGTGATCCATCGCGAGAGAAAGCGCCTCTCGGCAGCCGCCGCCGCGTTCAAGGAGTTCCTGACGCAGCGCGGCGCGGGACTCGTCGAACGCGTCATCGGCACGCGCGAGCGGCTGCCGTTAGACTAGTCGCGTGAGCGAGCTTCCGTTCAGCAGCCCGCAGGGCTACGTGCACCTCACCGAGGTCGAGTCGGCGAGCGAAGGTCACTGGTTCGTGTTCCGTCAGGACCGCCTGCTCGTCGAGCTCGGGCCGCCGAGCCCCAACCCCTCGGACGACGCGCGCGTGCCAGTTCGCCCGAGCTG
>JBAUTZ010000145.1:0-4082 GCA_049582445.1 Burkholderiales bacterium | reverse complement strand
TCACCGCGCTGCCCGCGTACCGGCGCCTGGCCCTCGGCATCGCACTCGTGCCCGAAGGGCGGCGCCTGTTCGCCGGCATGACGGTCGAGGAGAACCTGCTGGTCGCGCGCGCGAACGGTCGCCCCGGCCCCTGGACCGTGGAGCGCGTGCTGGAGGTGTTCCCGATGCTGCGCGCGCGCTTCAGGGCCAGGGCCGGTAGCCTCTCGGGCGGCGAGCAGCAGGCGACCGCGATCGGACGCGCGCTGGTCACCAACCCGCGCGTGCTGTTGCTCGACGAGGTCTCGCTCGGCCTCGCGCCGGTCGCGGTCGAGCGCGTCTACCAGTGCCTGGGAAGCCTGATCGCCGGCGGCGCGACCATCGTGCTGGTGGAGCAGGATCTTGCGCGCGCGCTGCGCGTGGCGACGCGCGTGGCGTGCATGCTCGAGGGCAGCGTGGTGCTCGAAGGCGCCGCGGCGGACATGACGCGCGAGCAGGTCACCCAGGCCTACTTCGGCCTCGGCCGGAATGCGCAGAGGGAGCCGGCATGATCTGGCTGAACCAGGTGATCCAGGGTGTGCTGCTGGGCGGCTACTACGCGCTCATCGCCTGCGGGCTGTCGTTCATGTTCGGCGTCATGCGCATCATCAACCTCGCGCACGGTGATCTCGCGATCCTCGCCGCCTACCTGGTATGGGCGATCGTCGACCGCAGCGGCCTGTCGCCGTTCGTGGCGCTCGCGATAGTGCTACCGCTGATGGGCGCGCTCGGCTGGCTCCTGCAACGCGCGTTGCTCGAGCGCAGCCTGCGCGCGGGCGTGCTGGTACCGCTGCTCACCACCTTCGGACTCGCGATCGTGATCCAGAACCTGCTGTTCCTGCAGTTCGGTGCCGACACCCGCTCGCTCGCGCCTGCGATCGGCGACCTCGCGTTCGACAGCTGGTCGATCGGCAGCCAGATCTACATCGGTCACCTGGCCGGGCTCGAATTCCTGGTCGCGGTTTTGATGCTCGGCGGGCTACAGCTCCTGCTCGCGCACACGCCGCTAGGTCGCAGCATCCGCGCGATCGCCGAGGACCCCGACACGGCCGAGCTGGTCGGCATAAATTCGCGCCGGGTCTACGCCGCGGCGGCGGCGATCGCATTGATGACGGTCGCGGTCGGCGGCGCCTTCCTCGGCATGCGCGCCACCTTCGGCCCCTATGCCGGGCCGGCGCAACTCATCTTCGCCTTCGAGGCGGTGGTGATCGGTGGCCTGGGCTCGATGTGGGGCACCCTGGCGGGCGGTATTGCGCTCGGCGTGGCGCAGAACGTCGGCGCTCAGATCTCCCCCAACGGCTTCCTGATCGCAGGGCACGCGGTGTTCCTGGTGGTGCTCGCCGCGCGCCTACTGCGCCAGCGCATGAGAGCCGCGCCGTGAGCGCGCGCGCCGGACTCGGTATCCAGCGCTGGACGCCGCTGTCGGCCGCCGCGGTGGCGGGGCTTGGCACGCTTGCCGTGGCGCTCGCCTTTGGCCCGCTTTACCTCGGCGCCAACGCGGTCGACCGCCTCACCACCCTTTTCATCTACGTCATCCTCGCCGTCATGTGGAACGCGCTCGCCGGCTACGGCGGCCTGGTCTCTGTCGGTCAGCAGGCCTTCTTCGGCGCCGGCGCCTACGCCGCGATCAGGCTTTCGAGCTTCGGCGTCGATGTCTACTTCGCGCTCGCGCTCGGCGGGGTGTTCGCCGGCCTGGTCGCACTCGCGCTGTCGTCGTTCGCGCTGCGCCTGCGCGGCGGCGAGTTCGCAATCGGCATGTGGGTGCTGGCCGAGCTCTTTCACCTGCTGGTCAACCTCGACCGCCTGATCCAAGGCGAGACCGGCACCTCGCTCATCGCGCTCAACGCCTTCGGCCCCGCGGCGCGCCGCGACTACAACTACTGGCTCGCGCTCGCCGTCATGGCGGGGCTGGTCGCGCTCATGTTCGCGCTCCTGCGCGGGCGCCTGGGCAGCTCGGTGCAGGCGATCCGCGACAACGAGGAGGCCGCGGCGTCGCTCGGCGTACGCGTGCTCACCACCAAGCGCATCCTGTTCGTGGTCGCTGGCGCCGGCAGCGGCCTCGCCGGCACCCTCTACCTCGCCACTTCGATCTCATTCCAACCGGCGACCTACTTCGGCGTGCAGTGGACCGCCTACATGGTCTTCATGGCTCTGGTCGGCGGCCTCGGCACCTTCGAGGGCCCGATCATCGGCGCGCTCGTCTTCTTCGCCCTCGAAAGCCTGTTCGGCGCAAGCGGTGTGTGGTACCTCGTCGGCCTCGGCGCCACCGCAGTCGTGTTCGCCCTCTACCTCCCGCGCGGCCTGTGGGGCACGCTCGAGGAGCGCTTCGGCGTCCGCCTGTTGCCGGTCGGCTACCGCGTCAGGGCGCGCGAGCCCGCAGCCGGGAGCTGTCCTCCGCGCCAGGAAGGGACGAGCAGACATTCAAGGCTCTAGCCCGTGCTAGAGCGCCTTTCATTTGCCGGTGGCGCGGTCCTCGCGCCTGCTGCGAGCGTCAGCCAGAACAGAACTACGAGCGCCGCGATCGGGATCCCGACGTAGCCGGCGACCGGAAGCAGACCGATGAATAGCGCGATCGCCGCCCCGCTGTCCCAAACGTACTGGCCGGAGGGGACCGAGGCGTAACTCGCGAGCTGCGCCGTCGCCCACTGCACGCCAATCGTGGCGAGCGGCAGCAGCAGAGTTGCCGCGTAATACAAGCCGGCCCTGGCGCGGCGCGTTGCGCCTCGCCGCACCCGGCGGAGCAGCCCTACGAAGCACGCTGCGGCGAGCAGCACGGCGAGGACGGGTGCGCCGTAGAACACGCCGATCTTGATGCTCAGCCACATGTCGCGCTCACTTCTTACCGACCATCGCCGTGAAGCTCACTTTGATCGCGCCTCCGAGCCATTTCGTATCGGACCACTCGCCCGTGCCGATGTTGTAGGCGAGCCGGTCCAGCGTAAGCGCGCCCGAGACGACGAAGTCGCCGTCCTGGCGCTGCACGTGGAAGGGGACGTCGAGCTCGCGGACGACACCCTTCATCTGCAGGGTGCCACGAGCAATCTGGTCATTCCCCGCCGCCTCGACGGAGCCGCTCGCGTACTCGGCGCGCGGATAGCGATCGACGTCGAAGAACTCCGCACCCTTCAGCGCTGCATCGATTTCGGGCAGGCCGGCGTCCACCGAGGAAGGATCCAGCCAGACGTCGATGCGCGTGACGCGATCGCCGGTAAGACAGATCGCGCCGCCGAAGCGGCGGAAGGCTCCGCGAAACGGCGAGCCTGCCTGGTCGACCTCGAACGATACATTACCGTGCGCGGCATCCACCTGACGGCAGTCCTGCGCCATTGCCGGGAGCGATGCGCTTGCAATGATGAGCGCGATGCATCTCGCTATCATGGCGACGAGCGACGCTTTCCGGGGAGCATCCGGCTCGCGATGCCGTCGCGCAGCACCAGAGCGTGCCGCAATGTGGCGCCAACATGTCCGGCGAGCAGCAGGGCGAGCAGGACGACCGAGCCCTTATGAAGCGCCTTGAACGTCTCCGCCCAGTAGGCGCTCTTCGGCACGAGGTCCGGCACGCGCAGCAGTCCGAACCAGTTGACCGAGAGGCCGGCTGCGGAGGCGTAGAGCCAGCCAGCGAGCGGCACGAGAAGGAGCAGAACATAGAGCAGGCGATGAGTGAACAGGGCGGCGAGGCGCTCGGGGCTCGACATGGATTGGGGCAGGTCTGGCGGCGGGCTGACGAAGCGCCAGCCCAGCCTTAGCAGCGCCAGCACGAGCACGGCGAGCCCGAGTGCCTTGTGGCGCGACAGCCATTGCAGCCGGGCGATACCCAGCGGCAAGCTCGCAGCGTAAAGTCCGAGACCGAGTTGCAGGAATACCAGCGCAGCGACGATCCAATGCAGCGCCTGCGCCAGGATCCCGTACGATTGCCGCGTATTCCGCCACTGCACCATTCGAGGGACCACCGTGGTTGCGCAAGGTTCTCTAGGGTATAGGACACCGCGCTTGGCAGTATTATTCCTGCTGCCTTTGATCGTTGCGTGCCAGAGTGCGCCGCCTGCCGGTCAGGCCGCGCCCCCTGC
>JBAUTZ010000144.1:0-5662 GCA_049582445.1 Burkholderiales bacterium | reverse complement strand
ATGCAGGCGGGCGCGCTTTGGGCGCCGCTGGTCGCGGGCGCGCTGATCAAGATCGCCTACGACCTGCTGCTGTGGCGCGCGTTTCGCCGCATCAAGCCGCCCGAGGAGGCGTGATGCGACGCTTCGCGCACGTGGTCGGCTTCGACGACGCACCGTTCGCGCGCGCGCACCGCGGCGACGTCATGGTGGTGGGGGCGGTCTATGCCGGAGCGCGGCTCGAAGGCGTGCTCGCGACGCGCGTGCGGCGCGACGGCGCCAATGCCACGCGCTCACTCGCCGAATGCGTGCAGGGCTCGCGCTTCCGCGCCCAGCTGCACGCGGTGCTGCTGCAGGGCATCGCCTTCGCCGGCTTCAACGTGGTCGACCTCGCGGCGCTGCACGCGGCGCTCGCGCTGCCGGTACTGGCGGTGGCGCGCAGAAAGCCCGATCTGCGCAGAATCCGCGCCGCACTGCTCGGACACGTACGCGGTGGCGCGCGCAAATGGCGCCTCGTGGAGCGCGCCGGGCCGATGGAGCCGCTGGCCGGGTTATGGGTGCAGCGCGCCGGACTGTCGAGCGCGGAGGCCGCGTCACTCATCCGGCGCTTCGCGGTAAACGGCCGCATGCCTGAGCCGCTGCGCGCTGCGCACCTGATCGCCGGCGGCGTGGCGACCGGCGAGTCGCGCCACCGGGCGTAAGCTGTGCCGATGGCTCCTTCCATCTCCGCCGTGCTGCGCCCGATCGCGATGCCGCTCGCGATCCTGCTGCTCGCCGCCCTGGCGCTCGCCGTCGGGCCGGCGCTGCCGCCGTCGCTTGCCGGGCTCACCGAATACGGCCCATATGCGGTGCTGCTGCTCGCCGCGGCGGTGACGCTCTGGTTCAACCGCGGTCGCGCGTTCGTCGCCGCGGCGTCACTGCTCGCGGCCTATGCCGGATATCGCTACGCGCTCGGGCTCGGTGCGCACAGCTTCGCGGCTCGCGCCTCGTATACCGCGCTTGCGCTCCTCGTGCCGTTCAACGTTCTGCTCGCGCTCGTGCTGCCGGAGCGCGGCGTGGTGCATCACGGCAGCTGGCGCTGGCTGCTGCTGATCGCCGCGGAGGCGTTGCTCGTCGCCTGGGTCGCGAGCGCCGGGCACAGCGCGTTATCGGGCACCGCATGGCAGCAGGTGCTCCATCACTGGGCGCTCAGGTCGCCCCCGGTACCGTTCGCCGCGCGCGTCATGTTCGCCGTCGCGTTCGCTGCCGCGGTCTGGCGTGCCTGGCCACGCCATTCGCCGACCGACATCGGCAAGGCGGGCATGCTGGTCGCGTTCCTCCTCGCGTGCTGGTCGGAAAACGCGACGGGCGTGTTCGGGGCGTTCGTGTCGGCGGCCGGCGCCATCCTCCTGGTCGCGGTGCTTCAGGAATCGCATCGCATGGCGTTCCGCGACGAATTGACCGGACTTCCAAGCCGCCGTGCGCTGGAGGAGCGCCTGCGCGCACTCGGGCCCGACTATGCCATCGCCATGGCCGACGTCGATCACTTCAAGAAGTTCAACGACACCTACGGCCATGACGTCGGCGACCAGGTGCTGCGGCTGGTCGCCGCGCGCCTCGCGGCGGTCGAGGGCGGCGGGCGCGCATTCCGTTACGGCGGCGAGGAATTCACGGTGCTTTTTCCCGACGTGTCGATCAAGGATGCGTTGCCGCACCTGGAAGCGGTGCGCGCCTCGATCGAGGACTATCGCATGGCGCTGCGCGAGATGAATCGCCCCAGGAGCGACAAGAAGGGCAGCAAGCGGCGCGGGGCGAGGCGCGCCGAGGAATCGGTTTCGGTCACCGTATCGATCGGCGTCGCCGGGCCCGGCAAGCGGCTGTCGACGCCGGCGGACGTCATCAAGGCGGCCGACGAAGCGCTGTACCGGGCCAAGCGCGACGGAAGGAACCGCATCAGCCGCTGACCCGCGCCGACGGCGTAAGCAACTGTCAGCCGCGTGAGCCGCGTCGCCGCTGCGGATTTAGCAAAACGCCGCACCCCTGACGCCGAAATTGGTCCATCATTGGGCGATGGCGGATCGCGAGGACAGAGCGCGCAGCGCACGCATATTCGTCTGGGCGGCATTCGCCGTCGCGATGCTCGGCGCGGCTGCGATGCTCGCCTCCGGCCTGGGCAACCGCTTCGGCCTGTGGGACTACCGCTTCGCCTTCGCGCTGCTGGGCGTCGCCGCGTGGACCGGCGCGGCCGGCGCGCTCGCGTGCATCGTCGCCTTGGCGCTGGCGTGGCGCACAAACCAGCGCCGAGCGCTCGCCGCGCTGCTGGTTGGCGTGGTGGCGGGAACGGTCAGCTTCGGCGTGCCATGGACCATGGAGCGCGCCGCGAGGAGCGCGCCGCCGATTCACGACATCAGCACCGATACCGTGCATCCGCCGGAATTCGAGGCGCTCGCCGCAGTGCGGCGCGCTTCGCCGAACGGTGTCGATTACGCGGGCGGCGCGGTGGCGGAGGCGCAGCACAAGGCCTACCCCGACATCCTGCCGCTCGCGCTGGGCGCGCACCCTCCGGCGGCGTACCGGCGCTGCCTGGAGGCGGCGCGCTCGCTCGGCTGGCAGATCGTGCTCGCCGATCCGAAGGCGCTGCGTATCGAGGCGACCGACACGACGCGCTTCTTCGGCTTCAAGGACGACATCGTGATCCGCGTCACGCCGCTCGATGCGGCGAGCCGGATCGACATCCGCTCGGCTTCGCGCGTGGGCCTGAGCGACCTGGGGACGAACGCGAAGCGCATCCGCGCTTTTTACCGGGAGATGGCGCGCAAGGGCTGAGGGGGAGGGCATGTCGGGGGGCATGTGGGCGGCCGTGGCGCTCGTCGCGTTCGGCGCGGGCGCGGTCTGGCTCTATAACAGGCTGATTGCGGACCGCAACCTGGTGCGCCAGGGTTTCGCGGATATCGACGTGCAGCTCAAGCGTCGCGCGGACCTGGTGCCGCAGCTGGTCGAGGCGGTGCGCGGCTATGCCGCCTACGAGCGCGCGCTGCTCACTTCGGTCACCGAGTTGCGCGCGGGGGCCCTGCGCGCCGAGCAGCCCGGGGCGCGCTTCGAGCTCGAGCGCAAGCTCGGTGCGGGCATGCAGCAGCTCCTGCTGCTGCAGGAGAGCTACCCTCAGCTGAAGGCCGATGCCAATTTCCGCGACCTGGCGAAGAAGCTGGTCGAGGTGGAGGACGCGCTGCAGCAGGCGCGGCGCTTCTATAACGGCGCGGTCAAGCAGTACGTGACGCGCATCGAGTCGTTTCCCGACCTGTTGCTGGCAAAGGCGTTCGGCTTCCGGCCGATGCCCTTCTTCGAGACCGACGAGCGAGATGCCGTGAAGGTGGCGCTATGAGGCGCGCGCTCGTCCTCGCTGCGCTGCTCGTCGCGGCCGCGGGCGCGCCGGCTGCCGAGCGCGTGCTCGACTTTCACAGCGACATCCGCATCGCGGCCGACAGCACGCTCACCGTCATCGAAACGATCGTCGTGCAGGCCGAAGGGCGCGAGATCCGCCACGGCATCTACCGCGACTTCCCGACGGACTATCGGGACCGCCTCGGGCAGCGCGTGCACGTCGGCTTCGATGTGGTCTCGGTCCTTCGCGACGGCGGGCCGACGCCCTGGATCACCCAGCACATCGCCAACGGCGTGCGCGTGCGCATCGGGGACCCGAATGCGCTCGTCGCACCGGGGCGCCATGAATACTCGATTACCTACCGCGCTACGCGCGAGCTCGGCTACTTCTCGGACCACGACGAGCTCTACTGGAACGTCAACGGCAACGGCTGGGTGTTCCCCATCGACCGGGTCTCGGCGGACGTCTATTTGCCGGCCCCCGTGCCGCCCGCGCAGCTCTCGGCCGAGGCCTATACGGGTCCCTTCGGCGCGCGCGGGCGCGACTACCGCAGCGCGCTGCGCGCGGGCGGCGCGAGCTTCGAGAGCACGCGGGCCTTCGCGCCGCACGAAGGCATGACCATCGTGCTCACGTTCCCGAAGGGGATCGTCGCTCCGCCGGGCATGCGGCAGGAGCTGGCGTGGTGGGTGCGGGACAACCGGGGAGCGGCCTTCGGTGCCCTCGGCGCGCTCGTCATGATCGCGTTTCTGTGGTGGCGCTGGACGCTCGTCGGGCGCGACCCGCGCGCCGGGCCGACGTATCCGCGCTACGAGCCGCCGCCCGGCATCGGCGCCGCGGGAGTGCGCTTCATCGACAAGATGCGCTACGACGAGCGCTGCCTCGCCGCGGCGCTGCTCGGCCTGGGCGCGCGCGGCTACCTAAGGGTCCGCCAGAACGGCGATAGCTTCGAGATCGAGCGCACCGGCAAGGCGCTCGACAGCTGGCTGCCCGGCGAGCTGCCCTTGGCCACCGCGCTCCTCGGCGGCAAGAACTCGGCGCTCATCGCGCGCCGGCACGACCCGGCAATCCAGGCGGCGCGCGCCACCTTCCGCAGCACGCTGGAGCGCGACTTCGCCGGCCGCCTGTTCGCACGCAACGCGGGTTCGTTCGTCGCCGGCGTGGCGATCGCGGCGGCGAGCATGTGGGCGATGATCTTCTACGACTCCGACTGGAGGCTCATGGCCCCGCTCGCGCTCGCGATGTTCGTCACGCTGGTCCTGTTCCGCAAATGGCTGCCCGCTTACAGCGTGGAGGGACGCCGGTTGCAGGATCACATCGAGGGCCTGCGCCAGTACCTTAGCGTGGCCGAAGCCGACGAGCTGCGGCGCATCAAGGCGCCGGAGCAGACGCCCGAGGAATTCGCCAGATTCCTGCCGTACGCGCTCGCGCTCGGTGTCGAAAAGACCTGGGCGGATCGGTTCGCCGCGGTGCTCGGCGCCGCGGCCGTCACCGCCGCGGTGGCGCACTACTACTACTCGTCGGACCCCGGCGGCGGCCTGTTCGGCTCGCAGGGCGGGGTGGACGGGCTGACCGATTCGCTCGCCAGCATGGACAGCACGATCAGCGCTGCGTCCACGCCGCCGGGCGGCAGCTCGGGTTCCTCGGGCGGCGGCGGGGGCTCTTCCGGTGGCGGAGGCGGCGGAGGCGGCGGCGGGGGATGGTAGCTCGGTCGGGAGTAAGCAATATGTAAGCATCGGGCGGCGCGCACGCGCATAAAATCGTCGCATCCGTGCCTTCGGAAGGCTCACGATCCCGATGTCCAAGCGCAGCGCGCTCGGCAAGACCACGCGGCCAAGCCTTCCGGGAATCCTTCCGCGCCAGCGCATGTTCGACTTGCTGGACGAGGCGCGCGCCGCCGGCGCGGTGTGGGTCAGCGGGCCGCCCGGCAGCGGCAAGACCACGCTGGTCGCGAGCTACGTCGATCACGTACGCGTACCCTGCCTGTGGTATCAGCTCGACGAGGGCGACGCCGACGTTGCGACGTTTTTCTATTACCTCGGTCTCGCCGCGGCCGAGCTCGACGGCGGCGGCGAGGCGTCGCTGCCTCTGCTCACGCCCGAGTATCACGCCGGGCTCGCGGTCTTCACCCGCCGCTATTTCCAGGCGCTCTATGCGCGGCACGAGCCGCCGTTCGCGGTGGTGTTCGACGGGTTCCACGAGGTGCCGGCGTCGTCGCCGTTCCACGAAGTCATGCGCGAGGCGGTGCGCGAACTGCCGCCCGGCGCGTTCGTGGTCTGCATCAGCCGCGGCGACCCGCCGCCCGCCCTGGCGCGCCTGCGCGCGAAC
>JBAUTZ010000143.1:0-2809 GCA_049582445.1 Burkholderiales bacterium | reverse complement strand
CTGCTGGCCGACGCCGGCGGCTTCGCCGAGATCTACCCCGAGGACAAGTACACCGTCGTGCGCCACCTGCAGGCCGCGGGCCACGTCGCCGGCATGACCGGCGACGGCGTCAACGACGCGCCGGCGCTGCGCCAGGCCGAGGTCGGAATCGCCGTCTCGAGCGCGACCGACGTCGCCAAGGGTGCGGCGAGCGTCGTGCTCACCGAGCCGGGCCTGGTCAACATCGTCGCGCTCGTCGAGCAGGGCCGCGCCATCTACCAGCGCATCCTCACCTGGGTCATCAACAAGGTGAGCCGCACCATCTTCAAGTCCGTGTTCGTCTCGGTCGCCTTCATCCTCAGCGGCAAGTTCGTCGTCTCCGCGTTCGCCATGCTGCTGCTCACGTTCATGACCGACTTCGCCAAGATCGCCCTCGCCACCGACCACGTGCGGCCCTCGCCGAAGCCCGAGACCTGGAACATCGGCGGCTACGTCGCCGTCTCCGCCGCGCTCGGCCTGGCGATGGTCGCCGAGGGTCTTCTCGCGCTGTGGTACGGCTGGTCGCGCTTCGGCCTGGCGACGAACGACGGCGCGCTTACCACCTTCAGCTTCCTCACCATGATCTACTTCGCCGTCTTCTCGATCGTCTCGGCGCGCGAGCGGCGCGGGTTCTGGGCCTCCATGCCCGGCAAAGCCCTCCTCGCCGCGCTCGCCGCCGACGCCCTCATCGGCACGGCCCTCACCCGCATCGGGCTGCCGTCCCTCGGGCCCCTGCCCGCGTCGCAGACCCTCGCCCTCTTCGCCTTCGCCGCGCTTTCCTGCCTCGGCGTCAACGATTTGCTCAAGGTCGTCCTGCTTAAGCGCCTCGCGGCCGCCGGCTGAAGCGTTCCTCGCGCGACAGCTCGGCGAAGAAGCGTGTCATGATCGGCCCGATGCGTTGCAGTTCGCGGCTATGCGTCGCGGCGAGCTTCGCCAGCACCCGGCGTCCGCGGCCCGTGAGGCGCAGCTCCACCTTGCGCCGGTCGGCGCCCGAAGGCTCGCGACCGATCAGCCCTTCCTGTTCCAGCCGGTCCACCAGGCCCACGGCGCTGTTGTGCTTGACGAACAGCTGTCGCGCGAGATCGCCGATGGTGGCGCGCCGGTCCTCCGGCCATCCGCGCAGGATCAGCATGGCCTGGTAGTGCTGCGTGGTGAGCCCCGCCTCGGCGGCCGCCGCTTCGCTGAACCGCATGAACTCGCGCAGCGCATGGCGAAACGCCGCAAGACGCGCGTAGTCGCGCGTCGTCAGCTTGAATTTCCTTTCAACTCTTGTCAGGAACACGGCCCGCCTTCCACGTAAGATCGCGTGCTTTCGGACATCCGAAATATCGTCCCACGATATATCTCACCGGCTACTTTAACGGAGGAGGACCGTCATGCAAGATCCCAAGTCGAATTCGTACAACCACCGCCGCCGCGACTTCATCCGCACGGGCCTGGGCGTCGCGGGCGGACTCGCGCTTCCGGCCGGATTCGCGACGCGCGCCTTCGCCGCGGCGCCGGCGCCACTGGGCACCTGGCCGGCCGGGGTGACCGGCGACACGGTTTACATCGGCGCGGCGGTTCCGCGCACCGGGCCCTATGCGGTGCAGGGCGAAGACGAGTTGAAGGGCATGCAGCTTGCCGTCGAGCACATCAACGAGGGCCACGAGCTGGTCAGGAAGATCGCGCCCAAGCTCAAGAAGGGCGTGCTCGGCAAGCAGGTCCAGCTGCTCGTCGCCGATTCCGGCGCCAAGCCGAACGAGGCGGTGCAGGCGGAGCAGCGCTTCATCAACGAAAACAAGATCATCGCGATGACCGGCTCGACCTCGAGCGCGGTGGCGGTCGCGCTCAACAAGTTCGCCGAGCGCGAGAAGGTGCTGTACCTGGTGGCGATCTCCGGCTCAAACGACACCACCGGCAAGGACTGCGCGCGCTACAGCTTCCGCCAGTGCTTCTACGGTGAGACGGCGGCGAATGCAATCGGTCCCGTGCTGCTCAAGACCTTCGGCAAGAACAAGAAGGCGGCGTTCATGACGCCGGACTACACCTACGGCCACACCGTCACGAAGTCGATGAACGACTACCTGAGCCAGCACGGCGGCTGGTCGATGGTGACCAACCAGATCTCGCCGCTCGGCACGTCGGACTTCAGCTCCTACCTGACCAACATCGCCAACTCCGGCGCCGAAGTCCTGATCAACGTGAACTGGGGACGCGACGCGGTGCTGTCGATCCAGCAGGCCCATCAGTTCGGCATCCTGCCCAAGATGAAGCTGGTGATCCCCTACCAGATCCCGTTCCTCACCAAGGAGGTCGGCCCCGAGATCATGCAGGGCGTATACGCCGCGACCGACTTCTGGTGGACGCTGGAGGACAAGTACCCGCTCGCCAAGATGTTCGTCGAGGCGTTCGACAAGAAGTACGGCTACAGGCCCGAGTGGGGCGCGAACAACGCCTACATGCAGTTCGCCATCTGGGCGCGCATGGTCTCCGAAGCCGACAGCTTCTACCCGCCGGACGTCATCAAGACCTACGAGAGGGGCGAGCCGTTCGAGTCCACCGTGGGCCCGGTGCACTTCCGCGCCGCCGACCACCAGCTGGTGCGCCCGGTAGTCATCGTGCGCGGCAAGAAGCCGAGCGAGATGCGGAACAAGGAAGACTACTGGGAGGTTACCGAGGTGGTGCCGGGCGCGCCGCTCATGCAGAAGCCCGACGCGTTCGGCTGCGATCTCGGCTCGTATACCTGAGTTCTGGCGGCACCGAACGGCGCCGCGGGCGGCAAGCGCCGCCTGTGGCGCCAGGCATGCGG
>JBAUTZ010000142.1:0-1692 GCA_049582445.1 Burkholderiales bacterium | reverse complement strand
AGCTGCTGCGGCTGCTCGACGGCAAGCCCGACGCCGCGAGCTCGCTCATGGACCAGCTCACGCAGCGCGAGCGCGAGATCCTCGCCTGCCTGACGCGCGGCAAGAGCAACAAGGCGATCGCCCAGGAGCTCGACATCAGCATCGACACGGTAAAGCTCCACGTGCGCAACGTGCTGACCAAGCTCAACCTCTCGTCGCGCGTCGAGGCGGCCGTCTACGCCGTGAGGCACGACCTGCGCAGGACCAAGTAGCGGGCGCGCGACGCCGGAATCGTGGCCTTCATCGACGGCACTAGTTTTCTGACAAGCCTGCCAGCCCAGGACATGGCGACCGTGTAGCCGGTTTTCCTAGGTTCACGTGCGACCACTCCGGGAGGATCCCATTGCTACAATCGCCAGCGACCCATCGCTCTTAGGAGGAGACGTGATGCATCCCAGCAAAAGAACCATGTTCGCTCTCGCCATCCTGGCGGGCTCCGCGCTCGCCGCGGGCAGCGCCGTAGCGGGCGGCTTCGCCGGCGCGCAGCCCACGAAGGAGCACTACGGAGTGATCTTCCACATCGACCGCGGCGACGAAGCCACGATCAAGAAGACACTGACCAACGTGGAAAACCTGCTGCACGACCCGCGTTTCAAGGATCGCAAGCTCGAGGTCGAGCTGATCGCCAACAGCAAGGGCTTCGGCGTTTACGTGAAGGGCAACGGCTACGAGAAGCGGCTGCGCGAGCTGCAGCACGATGGAGTGCTGCTCGCTCAGTGCTCCAACACCCTGCGCGAGCAGCACGTCGACCGCAACCATCTCTACCCCTTCATCAGCATCGTGCCGTCGGGGATGGGAGAGATCGCGATTCGCGAGGCGCAGGGCTGGGCCTACATCCACCCGTCCTCGCCGGAGAGCCAACTCTAGAGCTTCAGTCCCCGGCGTGGATTCCGGGCCGGAAGAGGTTCTCCGCTTCGCGCGCGAGGGTGGCGGCGTAGGGGTCGATGGCGCGCTCGAGCTCTTCGCACCACGAGGGATGGCTGTAGCTGAGGTCCGTAAGGAACCACAGGCCGCGCTCTGAGCGGCAGGCGGCGCCGAGCAGCAGGATCTGCTCGCCCGCCTCCGGCCCGACGATGCAACCGCCGAGGAGCTGGCCGGTCTCGAGATCGTGCACGACCTCGATGAAGCCGTCGTAGTCGTGCCGCGCGCGCGCCTTGCCCGAGGCGCCAAAGCTCGCGTGCGCGACGCGCGGGGCGAAGCCCGCGCCTTCGGCTTGCGCTTCGGTGAGGCCGACGGTGGCGATCTCGAGCGCCGAGTTCACGACGAACGGCACCTTGAAGTAGTTGGCGCGCGTGCGCTCGCCGCCGAGCGTGTTCTCGACGACGAGCTTGCCGTCGTAGAGGGCCGCGTTGGCGGTCATTGGCCCCTCGCGCACGTCGCCCGCGGCATAGACGCCGGGCACGGTGGTCTCGAGGAACGCGTCGGTGCGAAGCTGACCGGACGGGCTGAAACGCGCACCGATATTTTCGAGCCCGAGTGCGGTAGTGTTCGGCGCGCGCCCGACCGCCACGAGCACGAGGCCAGATTCGATTTCGGCTCCGTCGTCCAGGGTGACGCACGCGCGGCCGCCCTCGACGCGGCAGGCGGCGACCTGGGTGCCGGCGCGCACCTCGACGCCGAGGCGCGCGAGGCGCGCTTCGAGCAGGTCGGCAA
>JBAUTZ010000141.1:0-4489 GCA_049582445.1 Burkholderiales bacterium | reverse complement strand
CGATCATGCTGGCGCCGGTGGCGAGCCCGTCGTCGACCACGATCGCGATCCGTCCGGTGGGGTCGATCGGCGGCCGCGCGGGCGTGTAGCGCGCGCGCCGCGCACACAGCGTCTCGAGCTGCGTGCGCTTTTCACGCTCGATGTGCGCGGAATCGGCTCCGACGCCGGCGGCATGCGGGGCGACGTAGGTCCAGCCGGTCTCGTCGACCGCCCCCACCGCAAGCTCGGGATTACCCGGCGCGCACAGCTTGCGCACCAGCACCACGTCGAGCTCGCCGCCCAGCGCCTCGGCGAGCACGGCGGCCATACCCACCGCGCCGCGCGGAATGGCGAGGACCAGGGGGTTTTGGCCGCGGTATTCGGCCAGCGCCGCGGCGAGCTGCCGCGCGGCATCGATGCGCGTCTCGAACTTCTTCACGCCGCGGCGCTTTCGCTATTCGAAGCGGATCAGCAGCTCGGCCGGCGCCCTTGCGCCATGGCGCTCGATCAGCTCGTCGATCTCCCCGAGCAAGGTGGCCTCCTCGTCCTCCTCGAGCGCGCCCTCGCCGACGAGCCGTGCGGTCAGGCCCGCGTTCATCGCCTCGCGCACGGCACCGAGGGTCGGCACGCGCGGAAGCGCAGGATCGTTCATCGCTGCCTCGATCACGCGCGAGAGGCCCTCGCTCGCGCGCTTGAGCACGAAGTCGACCGAACGCGCCTCGGGGCCGAACTCTTCGATCAGCTGATCGATCTCGACCAGCAGCGACTCCTGGTCCTGCGGATGCAGGAACTCGGTCTGGCGCACGCTCGCTCCACCGCGCGCCCGCAGCGCGGCGCGCACGTCCGCGAGCGTATCGGGTGTCGTCCCCTCGCGCTCGAGCAGCTCGTTGATGAGCCGCGAGAGCTTCGGGCTGACGCGGTTGGCCACATCGATCGAATGTCTGATGGTCATGGCGTCAATGTTGCAGCAGTCCCGCAGCGTGCCGTTTGACCAGGATCAAGGGCCGTCGTCCCGGCTCAGGGCTTCGCTCCCCTGGAGCTCTGCTTCTCCTCGTCCGTGGCCTTGACTCCGTCCCATGCCCCTTCCGGGAAGGTCAGCGCGACTTGCGCCGGCTGCTTGCCGTCCTTGCGCAGCGTGACCGTCGCGGCACGCTTGACCCCGTTGTACGAGGCTTCGATCCGGTAGCGCCCCGCGGGCGCGTCGATCACGCAAATCGGTCCCTGCGCGATCATGGTGAGTTGCGCCAATCCGGCGGCGCCGGAGGGGTAGAGCGACACGTCGACGTCGGCCAGGTATCCGCCGCGCTTCGCCGTGACGAACAGCAGCTTCAGGTTCGCCTGCCGCTCGAGCCCGGCCAGCGCCTGTCGCTCTTCGACGCCGATCCCGCCGCAGGCCCAGCGCAGTCCGTTTTCGTCCTTCATCTCCAGCGGCTGCGCCTGCGCAGTCGCGCACAGCGCGGCCAGCGCCGCCGCGATCAGAAATCTCTTCATGGTCGGTGACCGTCCTGACAGCAATTTTCCAATTTTCGCCTGAGGGAACTTTGATCGCCATCAAACTGCCGCGAATGCTATCGACAAGAATGGATTCCTATGATCCGACAAGGCGTTCCACTCGGCACAGTCCTCGGCATCCCGATCCGGCTGGACTATTCGTGGTTCCTGATGCTGGCGCTGCTCACCTGGATGCTCGCCACCAGCTACTTTCCGGCCGAATTCGGCGGCTGGCCGCTGTCGGTGTACTGGCTCATGGGTGCGCTGACCGCGCTCGCTTTCTTCGCGAGCCTGCTGCTCCACGAGCTCGGTCATTCCGTCGTCGCGCTGCGCTACAAGGTGCCGGTACGCAGCATCACGCTGTTCATCTTCGGCGGGGTCGCCCAGATCGGCGGCGAGCCGCCGAGCGCGAAGGCGGAGTTCCGCATCGCCATCGCCGGCCCGATCGTCAGCCTCGCGCTCGCGCTCGCTTTCTACGCGCTGAAGCCCTTGTTGGGCGGACTGCCGCTGGTCTACGGCATGGCCCAGTACCTGGCCTTCATGAACCTCGCCGTAGCGTTGTTCAACCTGATCCCGGGCTATCCGCTGGATGGCGGGCGCGTCCTGCGCGCGATCGTCTGGGCGGCCACGCGCAACCTGCAGCGCGCCACCGTGATCGCGGGCACCGTGGGCCGGGGCTTTGGCCTGCTGTTCATCCTGGTCGGCGTCTGGCAGGTGCTCGGCGGAAACCTCGGCGGCCTGTGGCTCGCGTTCATCGGCTGGTTTCTGGAAAGCGCAGCGAGCGCCCAGATCCTGCAGACGACCGTCCAGAACCTGCTGGCCGGCCACCGGGTGTCGCAGGCGATGGGCGCACGATGCCCCGCGGTCGCGGAGAACCTCACGCTGCAGCGGTTGGTGGACGAGCATGTCCTCGGGCGGGGGGAACGTTGCTTTCTCGTCAATCGCGGCGATCGCACCGTGGGCCTGGTCACGGTGCACCGCGTCAAGGCCGTACCGCGGGCCGAGTGGAGCACCGCGACCGTTGGTCAGGTCATGCTGCCGCTCGAAGAATCGCGCCGCGTCGCGCCCGACACCGCGCTGTCGGTCGCCTTGCAGCTGATGGACCGCGACGGCGTGAATCAGCTCCCGGTCATTGCCGGCGCGCGCGTGCTCGGCATGCTGAGCCGCGAGGATGTGATCAGCTACCTGCGCACGCTGCAGGACCTGCAGGCCCTGGGCTAGCTGGCCGGTCCGGCGGTCTGTCTGATTTCGGCCTCGGCCTGGAGCCAGTCGTCGAGCTCGTGTCCGGGGGCGAAGGCGCGCTGCTCCGCACGGCGGTACGCTGCCATTGCGATCAGCTGGTGCAGCTCCTCGTCGGACAGACTGGTACCTGAGTTGGCCTTGCGCGCGGCGCGGCGCGCGCTCTCGGCTTTCGCCGCTTCGCGCGGCTCGGCCTGGGTGGAGGGGGAGGGCGTAGCTTCGAGTGCTGTCATGGCGGCCTCCTTCGGTTAGGCCAAACATGTTGCTCCACTTGTTAACGGCCGACTTGATCGAAATCAAATCGGGGGCAGGCGGTCACGCGCCGGCCTTACGGTAGATGGCGCGCATCCCCGCCCAGGGTTCCAGGTTCCCGAGCGCCGCGGGCAGCTCTTCGTGCAGGCCGATCACCAGCGCGCCGCCCGACCTCAGGCGCCCGACGATCCGTTGCATGACTTCCTCGCGCAGGCCAGGCTCGAAATAGGTAAGCACCAGGTTGCGGCACAGGATCAGGTCGAAGTGCCGTGCCGGCGGCTCGGTGCGGATGTCCTGGCGCACGAACTCGACGCCTGCCCGTAGCGCGCTGCCGACGCACAGAAGCTCACCCGAACGCTCGAAGGCTTCCCCCCGCAGCTCGGGCGGAAGCTCCTTGAGACTGCTCGCGCGGTAGCAGCCGCGCGCGGCGCGCTCGAGCAGTTGCGGCTCGATGTCGGTCGCGAGCAAGTGCAGGGCTAGCCGCGGAAACCGCGGACGCAGCCGCAGGTGCCACAGGATCGCCAGCGTGTAGGGCTCTTCGCCGCCCGCACAGCCCGCGCTCCAGCATTCGAGCGCGTCGCGCCCGCCGTCGATCGCGCGCTGCGCTAGCGCGGGCAGCGCCGAGCGCTCGAGCGCGGCGAATACCGCGCGGTCGCGCCAGAAGCGCGACACCGGGATCGCGCACATCGCTTCCAGCGCGCGCCACTCCGCGGGGTCTCGCTCGAGAATCGCCCGATAGGCGTCGACGTCCCGAACGCCGAGCGCGCGCAGCCGGTGCGCGATGCGCTTGCACACCACGCCGCGCACCTTGCGAAATCCCGGCCAATGCAGGTGCAGGCGCGGTAGCGCCCATTGCAGGAACTGCACGCAGTCCGTGTCCCTCACGCGGTGCGCGTGAACGCGGCGAGGTCCCACTCGCCGCTCGCCTCGTCGTGGCGCAGGATGTAGGTGTTGCCGTCGCTCGCGCGGCACTTGAACCAGCGGCGCTCGGGCTCCATCCAGCGGTCGACGATCTCGCTGACTTCAAGACGGCGCTCGCCGAGTCGGAAGGCTCGGGGCTCCTGCTCGCCCCGGTACCCTGCATAGCATTCGACCTGGAGGCCCATGGTCAACGGAGGGCGGCGCGCGCCGCCGCTAGCTGGGCCGGATTTCGCCCTTTCGCACCCAAACGCCGCGCTCCTCGCAGTGCAGCAGCTCGTTGCCGCTCAGGACATAGCTGCCGAGCGCGTAAGCGGCGTCGTTGAAGTAGCACACCCCCGTTTCGAGCTCGAGCTCGGGGTCGATCTCTTCGTCTTCCACATCGACGATCGGCGAGGTCCTGCGCTCGGGGTCGGGTGCGCCAACTTGCGGGATGTTGCGCGGCATGAGCTGCTCCTTGGTTTAAGTCTGATCGTCCGGCTTCTCGATATCTACGCCGCTGCGCTCGCGCAGCCAGCGTTCGTCCTCGTCGTCCAGCCAGTCGTCGAGCGGATCCTCGACCGAACTGACCTTGCGCGGCGTGCGCGGCGCCTCGAGCTCCGGCATAGGG
>JBAUTZ010000140.1:0-4594 GCA_049582445.1 Burkholderiales bacterium | reverse complement strand
GCGCGAGATGCCGAGCAGGTCGCCGCCCATCGGCGCACCGCGCACCGCGTGGATGCCGGCTTCGCGCTCGTGGGCGAGCCATGGCAGGTGCTCGCACACCGCATCCACCATCGCCTGGCCGTGGTCGGCCGGCAGCCGCTCGCCGTGCAGCTCGAAGCGCAGGTCCGCGGCGCTGGCGGACAGCTCAAGGTCCCGATACATGGTGCTGCGCCGCCCATGCGAGCATTGCCTCGCCCCAGGCGCGCGCGCTGCCCGCATCGATGTCGAATACCGTGAAGCGCTTGCCCTCGCGGATGCGCACCCGAAGCAGCGCCATGCCGCCGGACCCGAAATCGATCTGCTGCAGTTCGATCCGCTGGCCGCCGAGCGGCACGGTGAAGCTGGCGACGGGGCTGGTTTCGGCCATCGTGCCAGTTTGAGCCCAAGCCGGCGCGGGGCGCATTCCCTCCTAAGGAGGGCGCGGACCTACCCGTTCGGGTAGGTCCGATTCCACCTCCGGGCAGATGGCGCGGGCTGCGTCTGTCACTAGCATGACGCGAGCGCGAGAAGTCGCCCAAACCGGAGGAGGTGCCCATGACGAAGAAAATGCACGAGACGCCGTTGCTCGACGAACTCGAGAAAGGGCCCTGGCCAAGCTTCGTCACGGGGCTCAAGCGCCTGGCGCAGGAAAACGACATGGCGGTCGACCTGCTCGGGCAGCTCGAGGCCTCCTACCGCAACAAGTTCGGCTACTGGAAGGGGGGCACGGTCGGCGTCTACGGCTACGGCGCGGGGGTGATCCCGCGCTTCACGGAGCTGAAGGACAAGGACGGCAAGCCCGTCTTCCCCGAGGCGGCGGAGTTCCACACGCTGCGCGTTCAGCCGCCCGCCGGAATGCACTATTCGACCGAAGTGCTGAGGAAGCTGTGCGACGTGTGGCAGAAGCACGGCTCGGGCCTGATCGCGTTCCACGGCCAGAGCGGCGACATCATGTTCCAGGGGGTGAGCACGGCGAACGTGCAGCCGGCCTTCGACGATCTGAACGCGATGGGATTCGACCTGGGCGGCGCGGGCGCGGCGATGCGCACCTCGATGTCCTGCGTCGGCTCCGCGCGCTGCGAAATGAGCTGCTACGACGAGCAGCGCGCGCTGCGCAGCATCATCAACTCGAACCTCGACGAGATGCACCGCCCGTCGCTGCCCTACAAGTTCAAGTTCAAGTTCTCGGGTTGCCCGAACGACTGCGTCAATGCGATCCAGCGCTCGGACATGGCGACCATCGGCACCTGGCGCGACAACATCCGCACGGACGAGAAGCTGGCGCGCGAATGGTACGCGGCGCACGGCATGGACGAGCTGATCGACAACGTCGTGACGCGCTGTCCGACCAAGGCGATTCGCATAAGGCGGGCGAACGGCGAGGCGCCGCCCGCGCACGTGTCGCGCGTGAAGCTCGACGACACGCAGTGCCTGGAGATCGACAACCACGACTGCGTGCGCTGCATGCATTGCCTGAACGTGATGCCGGGCGCGCTGCTGCCGGGCGGCGAGCGCGGCGTGTCGATCCTGATCGGCGGCAAGGGCGTGCTCAAGATCGGCTCCACGATGGGCATCATGGTGGTCCCCTTCATGAAGCTCGAGAGCGAACAGGACTTCGAGAAGCTTCAGGAATTGGCGCGCAAGGTGCTCGATTTCTTCGCCGAGAACGCGCTCGACCACGAGCGAGTCGGCGAGACCATCGAGCGCATCGGGCTGGCGAATTTCCTCGAAGCGGTCGAGCTGCCGGTCGACCCGAACATGGTGCTGTTCCCGCGCATGAACCCCTACGTTCGCACCGACGACTGGGATGAGCAGGTCGCCAAGGCGCGCGCCGGGCAGCTGGCGGCCTGAAGGAGAGAGACATATGGCACAAGCACAACCGAAGATGCCGGTCGAGCACGGGGCGCCGGACCCGATGCAGTACATGCATCCGCTGATGAAGAAGAATTACGGCAAGTGGGTCTACCACAGCCACCCGAAGCCGGGCGTATTGATGCACCGCGCAGCGGGCGGCGACCAGATCTGGACCGTCAAGGCGGGCACGCAGCGGCAGATGGACCATTACACCATCCGCGGGCTGTGCGACATCGCCGACCAGTTCGCGGACGGGCACGTGCGCTTCACCACGCGCTCCAACATCGAGTTCATGGTCGCCGATCAGGCCAAGGTCGAGCCGCTCATCAAGGCGCTGAACGATGCCGGGTTCCCGGTCGGAGGCACCGCCAACTCGGTGTCGATGATCGCCCACACGCAGGGCTGGCTGCACTGCGACATCCCCGGCACCGACGCCTCGGGGGTGGTCAAGTCGCTCATGGACGACCTGTACGACGAGTTCGTCAAATGCGAGATGCCGAACCGCGTCAAGCTCTCGACCTCGTGCTGCGAGATCAACTGCGGCGGGCAGGCCGACATCGCGATCATCGTGCAGCACACCAAGCCGCCCAAGATCAATCACGACCTGGTGGCGAACGTATGCGAGCGCCCGGCGGTGGTGGCGCGCTGCCCGGTGGCGGCGATCCGACCGGCGCTGGTGAACGGCAGGCCCTCGCTCGAAGTGGACGAGAAGAAGTGCGTGTGCTGCGGCGCTTGCTATCCACCTTGCCCGCCGATGCAGATCAACGATCCCGAGCACTCGAAGATCGCGATCTGGGTCGGGGGCAAGAACTCCAATGCGCGCATCAGGCCCACCTTCCACAAGCTGGTGGCCTCCGGGCTGCCGAACAACCCACCGCGCTGGCCGGAGGTGGCCGAGGTGGTGAAGAACATCCTGCGCACCTACAAGGCCGACGGCCGTCCGTGGGAGCGCATGTCCGACTGGATCGAGCGCATCGGTTGGCCGGCGTTCTTCAGGAAGACCGGGCTGCCGTTCACCAAGTACCACATCGACGACTGGCGCGGCTCGCGTTACACGCTGAACGCCTCGGCGCACATCCGCTTCTGAGGCGCGCGTGAAATTCGGCATCCTGGTCAACGAGGGGCCCTACACGCACGAGGCGAGCGACTCGGCTTACCTGTTCACCAGGGCGGCGCTGGAGAAGGGCCACGAGATCTACCGCGTGTTCTTCTATCACGACGGTGTGAACAACGCGACCAAGTACACCGAGCCGCCGCAGGATGACCGGCACATCGTCAACCGCTGGTCGAAGCTCGCCGCGGAGCACAAGGTCGACCTGGTCGTCTGCGTGGCGGCGGCGTTGCGCCGCGGCATCAAGGACGAGCTGCTCGCGCCGGGTTTCCGCATCTCGGGGCTCGGCCAGCTGGTCGAGGCGGGCATCGAAGGCGACCGGCTGGTCGTTTTCGGGGATTGAGGCGGACGGATGGGCGTTATCAAGAAATTCATGTTCGTGAACCGGAAGGCGCCCTACGGCACGATCTATGCGCTCGAGGGGCTGGAAGTGGTGCTGATCAGCGCCGCCTTCGACCAGGACGTGTCGCTCGCCTTCGTCGACGACGGGGTCTACCAGCTCGTCAAGGGGCAGCAGACCAAGGGCATCGAGGTGAAGAATTTCTCGCCCGCCTACCGCGCGCTCGAGGGCTACGACATCGAAAAGCTGTACGTCGAACGCGAGGCGCTCGAGAAGCGCGGTCTGGCCGAGGAAGACCTGCTGGTCGACATCCAGGTGCTGTCCTCGGGCGAGCTGGCCGAGCTGATGGCCTCGCAGGACGTGGTGATCAGCTTCTGAGGGAGAGCGATCGGTGCTGCACATCGTCAACAAGAGTCCTTACGAGCGCAACGCGCTGGAAGCCTGCCTGCGGCTCGCGCGCCCGGGCTCGGCGCTCCTGCTGATCGAGGACGGCGTCTACGCCGCCACCCGCGGCAGCGCCGCCGAGGCGAGCCTCAGGGAAGCGATGGCGCGCCTCAAGGTGTACGCGCTCAGGCCCGACCTCGAAGCGCGCGGCGTCGCGGCACGGGTAATGGAAGGAATCGAGCTGGTGGACTACGGCGGCTTCGTGGAACTGGCCTGCGAGCAGCCGAACTGCCAGTCATGGCTTTAGGCGAGTTACATAAACAGGAGGCGACATGGGTGCATTCGATCTGAACGGCAAGGCCTACGAGACCGACGAGGAGGGCTATCTCGTCAATCTGTCCGACTGGAACGAGGACGTGGCGCAGTTCCTCGCGCAGGAGGAGAAAGTCGAGCTCACGCCGAACCACTGGGAAGTGATCAACTTCCTGCGCGAGTACTACAACGAGTACCAGATCGCGCCGGCGATCCGCGTGCTGACCAAGGCGATCGGCAAGAAGCTCGGACCTGACAAGGGCAACAACAAGTACCTGTACGAGCTGTTCCCGTACGGCCCGGCCAAGCAGGCGTGCAAGATCGCGGGGCTGCCCAAGCCGACCGGCTGCGTCTGAGCCCCGTGCTCTCCGCGCTGTACGCCTCGCTGTTCTACGCGGCCACGGCCGTGCTGGTGGCGGGCGTGGCGTGGCGCATCCTCCAGTACGCGCGCGCCCCGGCGCCGCTCAGGATCCCGACCACTCCGGCGCCGATGACGCGCGCGGGCGCCGCCTCGCGCGTCGCGCGCGAGGTCCTGTTCTTCGAGAGTCTGTTCCGCTCGAACAAGTGGATCTGGC
>JBAUTZ010000139.1:0-7289 GCA_049582445.1 Burkholderiales bacterium | reverse complement strand
CGGGGCCGCGGCGGCGCTCGCCGCGCGCCGGCGGCAGGACAAGATCGCAAAGGGAGAATGATATGGACCTGCTCACCTTCGCGCGCGGCCCGGGGATGTTCTGGGCCGTGACGATCTTCGTGGTCGGCGTGCTGTGGAAGCTGGTCGGCGTGGTCCTGCTGCGCGCCAAGCGCGACCTTTCCGTTGCACGCAAGCCCTCGGCCTGGACCGGGCTTCGCCTCATCCTGACGCGCACGTGGCCGCGGAGGGAATTCCTGCAAAGCACCGCATACGCCGAGGTGCTCGGCTACGCGTTCCACATCGGGTTCTTCGTCGCGCTGGCCTTCTACCTGCCGCACATCCTGTTCTTCGAGGACGTCTTCAAGGGGCTGATCGGGGTCAATTTCCAGGGCGTGTTCGGCGTGCCGTGGCCGTACTTCTCCGGCGGGGCGATCTACTTCTCCGGCGCAGTGGCCTTCGCGGCGTTGGTCGCGCTGCTGATCCACCGCATCGCCAGCCCGGTCAAGCGCCTGATCTCGAACTTCGATGACTACTTCAGCTGGCTCGTGACGATCGCCCCGCTCGCCACCGGCATGCTCGCCTACAGCCACGTCGGCGCGCCCTACCAGACCCTGATCGCCGTGCATCTTCTGTCGGTCGAGTTGCTGCTGGTCTGGTTCCCGTTCGGCAAGCTGATGCACACCTTCACGGTGTTCCTGTCGCGCGGGACGCAGGGAATGCAGTTCGAGCGCAAAGGAGCCACGCTATGAGCGCCGCGGACGTCAATACCGAGCATCCGCTCGAGCTGGAAACGCCGCGCTTCTCGGTGAAGAAGCCGTCGGTGCGCCACGACAAGCAGGGTGAAGTGCCCGACGCAGAGCGCGTCAAGCGGGCGATGCAGAACTTCGTCAAGGACTTCGGCCGCACCGCGGCGATCTACATGGAATCGTGCGTGCACTGCGGCAATTGCGCCGAGGCTTGCCACTACTATGTCACCACGGGCAATCCGAAGTACACGCCGATCTGGAAGATCGAGCCGTTCAAGCAGGCCTACAAGCGCGAGTACGGGCCGTTCGCCTGGTTTTATCGCACGCTGAACCTCAAGTCCGCAGTATCCGTAGAGCGGCTCGAGGAATGGCAGGAGCTGATCTACGACTCGTGCACCGTGTGCGGCCGCTGCTCGCTCATCTGCCCGATGGGCATCGACATCGCGAGCCTGGTGACGCTGGCGAGGCACGGCATGTCGAAGGCGGGCCTGGTGCCGCACGAGCTCTGGGCGGTGGCCGAGCGCGGCGAGAAGGAAGGCAGCCCGCTCGGGGCGACGCCCAAAGTGTTCAAGGAGCGCATCGAGTGGCTCGCCGACGACTACGAGGTCGAGATCCCGCTCGACAAGGCGCAGGCCGACGTAATGTGCGCCATGTCGTCGATCGAGATCATGAAGTATCCCGAGTCGATCGTCGCCACCGCGAAAATCATGAAGCACGTCGGCGCAGACTGGACGTTCCGCCTGGATGGCTACGAGGCTACCAACTTCGGCCTGCTGTCGGGCAACGCCGAGTGGCAGCGCGACATGAGCATGAAGCTCATCAACGCGGCGATCGCCTGCGGGGCGAAGACGCTCATCCTTCCCGAGTGCGGGCACGCCTACGGCGCGCTGCGCTGGATGGGCGCGAACGTCTACGGCAAGCCGCTGCCGTTCCGGGTGCTGCACATCGCGGAGTTCTTGGCCGAGCACGTGAAGGGCGGGAGGCTGAAGCTGAAGAAAATCGGCAAGTCGGTCACCTTCCACGATCCCTGCCAGATCTCGCGCCGCGGTGGCGCGATCGAGGCGCCGCGCGAGGTGCTCACGGCGCTCGGCGTCGAGCTGCGCGAGATGGAGCCGACCAAGGGGCTCAACTGGTGCTGCGGCGGCGGAGGAGGGGTCGTCACCATCCACCGCGCCGATCCCCTTCGCTACAGGGTGTTCCAGCTCAAGATGAACCAGATCGACGAGACCGGCGCCGAGCTTCCGGTGACCAGCTGCTCGAATTGCCGCCAGACCTTCGACGACGGGCAGGCGCACTTCAAGTGGGACAAGACCATGAACAGCCTGCTCGAAATGGTCGCGGACAACCTTGAAGAGGAGGCCGCATGAGCGCCGAGGCCAAACGCATCGTCGTCGACCCCGTCACGCGCATCGAGGGGCATCTG
The DNA here is from genome assembly GCA_049582445.1 of Burkholderiales bacterium. GTDB lineage: Bacteria > Pseudomonadota > Gammaproteobacteria > Burkholderiales > SG8-39 > DAHVFK01. The sequence goes on along the minus strand of JBAUTZ010000139.1, from coordinate 5,120 downwards.
CGCATCGAGGCGGACGTCGATTCCGGCGGCAGCATCACGCGCGCTTCGTCCTCCGGGACGATGGTGCGCGGCATCGAGATCATCCTGCGGGGCCGCGATCCGCGCGACGCCTGGGCGTTCGCGCAGCGCATCTGCGGCGTGTGCACGCTGGTACACGGCATCGCCTCGGTGCGCGCGGTGGAGGACGCGCTCAAGTACGAGATTCCCGCGAACGCGCAGCTCATCCGCAATCTGATGATCGCCGCGCAGTTCGTGCACGACCACGTCATGCATTTCTACCACCTGCACGCGCTCGACTGGGTGGACGTGGTGGCGGCGCTCAAGGCCGATCCCAAGGCGACCTCGGAGCTCGCGCAGAGCATCTCGAAGTACGCCAAGTCCTCGCCCGGCTACTTCGCGGACGTGCAGGAACGGGTGAAGAAATTCGTCGCCGGTGGGCAGCTCGGCATCTTCGCGAACGGCTACTGGGGACACCCGGCGTACAAGCTGCCGCCGGAGGCGAACCTGATGGCGGTGGCGCACTATCTCGAGGCGCTCGCCTGGCAGCGCGACGTGGTGCAGATCCATACCATTTTCGGCGGCAAGAACCCGCACCCGAACTTCCTGGTGGGCGGCGCACCCTCGGCGATCAGCACCCACGTGCAGAAGGGCACCGTGACTTCCGGTTTCCGCGGCGGAGAATCGGGCACCGCGGTGAGCATCGTCGGATTGGAGCGGGTGCAGAACGTCATCAAATCGATGCGCGACTTCGTCGACCAGGTGTACGTCCCGGACACGCTGGCGATCGCGGGCTTCTACAAGGACTGGGCTGGGTTCGGCGAGGGGCTGGGCAACTTCCTCACCTACGGCGATTTTCCGGACAAGAGCATGGCCGACCTCGCGAGCTTCAAAATCCCGCGCGGCGTGATTCTGAACCGCGACCTGTCCAAGGTGCACGAAGTGGATCTCAACGCGGAGGACCAGATCCAGGAGTTCATCGCGCATTCCTGGTACGACTACTCGGGCGGCAAGGAAAAGGGCCTGCATCCGTACGCGGGCGAGACCAAGCTCAACTACACGGGGCCCAAGCCGCCCTACGAGCACCTCGACGTGGAGCAGTCATATTCGTGGCTCAAGTCGCCGCGCTGGAAGGGCCACGCCATGGAGGTCGGGCCGCTCGCGAGGATGCTCATGCTGGTGGCGACCGGCAACAAGGAGGCGAAGGGCCTGGTCGACATGGCGCTCAAGCACCTCGACGTCCCGGTGCAGGCGCTCTATTCCACGCTCGGCCGCACCGCCGCGCGCACGCTCGAGACCAAGCTCATCGCCGACTGGATGCAGGGCTGGTACGACCAGTTGATCGCCAACATCAAGGCGGGCGACGTGCGCACGTTCAACGAGAAACAGTGGGACCCGACCACGTGGCCCAAGCAGGCACAGGGCGCGGGCTTTACCGAAGCGCCGCGCGGCGCGCTGGCGCACTGGATCGTCATCCGCGACGGCAAGATCGCCAACTATCAGGCGGTGGTGCCCTCGACCTGGAACGCGGGCCCGCGCGACCCGAAGGGCCAGGAGGGCGCCTACGAGGCGGCGCTGAAGGGCACGCGCCTGGCCAACGTCGAGCAACCGCTCGAGATCCTGCGCACCATCCACAGCTTCGACCCGTGCATCGCCTGCGCGGTGCATGTGGCGGGCCCGGACGGCAAGCAACTGGTCGAGGTCAAGGTCTGCTGAGGCAGTTAATTGCAGAGCCCCAGTATCCTTTCCTCCGGTGCGCATGCTCTTCGCGCCCTTGTGGACGGCGGCTTTGCGGCAAGGCAACTGCGGATTTCTCTTGCCGTGGGGGGATAGTAGGTCCAGCCCGCATTGAGCGCCGGTAAGGCGAGTTGGACTTCGCGCCATTTCGGATGGCCTTTTTCCTGCAGCGTGGAGAAGTTCTGGCACAGTGACCGCGCGAACCGGACCAGGTGGTCCACAGTGCTTCGCAGGTTGTAATCGTAGGTGACCAGAAACGCTCCCACCGAGATCGTGGTGAAGTCTTCCTTCAAGAGGTTTGGATAACTGGCCGCGCGCACAGTGGCGGGCGCGTAAACGGTCAACGGAAGCTTGCTCGTGGGATGGGACGGGTCGAATTTCAGAAACTTGATCAATTTCTGCGCCTCGGGCTTCATGTTCGCAACGATCGGGGCCGGCTGTCCCGCGGCCACGACGACCACATCGACCGACTTGTCGGTGACTAACTTGACCAGCGCCTCGGCGTTCGGAAGATAGCTCGCATTGGCCTCCGGGATGGGCGCCTGGAACATCATCCGGTAGAGCGTATGCGTGATATATGCGGCGCCACTTCCGACGACACCGCCGTTGATTTTCGCGTTCTTTATGTCATGCAGGTAATTCAGCTCGGAATCGGCTCTGACGATGTAATGAATCTCGGTGTTATAGAGGGGCAGGATGACCCGAAGCGGACGGATCATCCTGGCGGCTTCCTGGTTTGCGCCGGCAGCGCGATCGACGAAAGCCTGGTAGACGTCCGCCTGCACGATTGCGAACTTCACCCCCGGCTCGTAGCGAAGAGATTTGATATTCGCGGCCGATCCTTCCGTCGGCAAGACCTCCAATTCGATGTCTGCGCCGGGCGCGACAAACTTGGCCAGATCCGATCCGATTGCAAAATAAGTGCCCCGCGGATCCGCCGTCACGATCTTGAACTGTGCGGCGGCTTGAGTCGCCACGGATTGAAGCAGCAGCGCAGCCGCCATTCCAGCAACCAGCAGGGTCTTGATCACGTTAGTGTTCCCTTCGGGGATGGTTCCCACCCTTCGGGTGAGGATTGGTTCGCAAGGTGGATGCATGCCCACCGGGCGGTTTTCGCGACGCCAGAGTTCACCTGGCCTCCGCTTTGGCCTGCGGCTTGCAGAGGCCTAGCGCCGCAACCGCATCCGGGCAGGCGCCCGACCTCGGCTGATCGTGGCTGACGTTCCCGCGAGGGCCGTCTTCCGGAGGCTTGTTCGCGGTCGGCCCTGGATGGGTGTGGGTGACACGTGGCTGCGAAGCGCCGATCGTTGGCGCGAGCGTCATGGATTGCGCGCTCGGTGCTCCATTCGCGCGGTTTGAACGGTCGGCCTTGGGCGCGGACGTGATCAGCCCGACGGTCCCGCCGAATTTCGGTTCTTCAGGCGCGCCCGTGATGGCAGCGCGATTCATCGCATCGCGCCTGATGCCATCGAATGGACTCGGGGCAAAGCTACGCTGAAGGTAGAAATAGGCGTACGTCAGTCCCGCGCCCGCCAGCAGCGCCATCGCTATCATCACCATTCGCGAATTTCGAACCAGCCATGGCGCACGCCTGGGCCGCCAGGGCGGCAATTCAGGAGGCTGTTCGGTGTGCGGCGGCGGGGCGGCAGGCGCGCGCGCCTTCGCGGCGCCAGCCCCGTCGGCGGTCTTCGTCCTCCCTGACTGGTCAGCGCTAGCTTGGACGCGTAACTCGCTGAGGGACATGCATCAACCCCAACCGTCTATCGACCCCTGATGTATCCCTTTGCGCGAAGGGCAGCAATGGTCCGTTGGGACTAATCGCGGAATGCTTCCCGTCAGAGGAGGCCGAACACGCGGGCGTATTCCTGGCTGCCCGGGCGCGGGATCTGACGGTAACTTGCTGATTCTTGGTGGGTGGTACTGGGATCGAACCAGTGGCCCCTGCCGTGTGAAGGCAGTGCTCTACCGCTGAGCTAACCACCCCGCCTGAGGAGGGCGAATTTTAAGCGCCGGGACGAGGGCGGGCAAGTCAGCCGAACTTGGCGAGCAGCGCGGCGGCCTGCTGGACACGCTCCTCGGCGCCGACCTTGGCGCCGCCGGACTTCTCGGGAGTGGCCTGGATGGCGCAGGCGAGCACGCCGAAGAACGCCTTGTCGAGCGCGCGGCGCGCGGCGGAGAGCTGTTGCGTCACCTGCTCGCATTCGGCGCCCTCGGCGATCATCGACTGGATGCCGCGCAGCTGCCCCTCGACGCGCTTCAGGCGCAGGATGAGGTCTTTCTTGTGGCGTTCGTCGCGGATCACTGACATGCCGGCTTTATACCCTACCCCGTATCGGATTACAAGGGGCTCAGAGGGGATTGACATAGGGTACCCCCTAGGGTATATTTCGGCCGAACCCAACCCAAGGAGCCTTACCATGACCGTCGAAAATGCTCTCCGCGCCATTGCCGGATTCTTCGTGCTGCTCTCGCTCGCGCTCGGCGTCGAGGCGAGCCCGCTGTTCGTAAACGCCAATTTCCTCTGGTTCACCGCCTTCGTCGGCGCCAACCTGCTGCAGAGCGGCTTCACCGGCACCTGCCCGATGATGTGGTTCCTGCGCAAGCTGGGGCTGAAGCAGGCGCACGCGTAAGGAGTTCCCTATGGCAAGCGAAACGCTGGAGTACGTGCAGGTCGCGTGCGCCAAGTGCCTGACGCCGAACCGCGTGCCGGCAGGGCGCCTCGCCGAGGCGCCCAAGTGCGGCAAGTGCGGCGCCCAGCTCCTCGACGGCCACCCGGTGGCACTCGGCGAGGATAGCTTCGACGCGTTCCTCGCTCGCACCGAGCTGCCGGTGCTGGTCGATTTCTGGGCCCAGTGGTGCGGCCCCTGCCGCGCGATGGCGCCGGCCTTCGAGAAGGCCGCGGGCGAGATGCGCGAGCAGGTGCGCTTCGCCAAGCTGAACACCGAGGAGGCGCAATCGATCGCGTCGCGCGCGGGCATCCGCGCGATTCCGACCATGGTGCTGTACCGCGGCGGCAAGGAGCTGGCGCGCGTCTCGGGTGCGATGGACGCGGGCAGCCTGCGCCGCTGGGTCGAGCAGCGCGTGCGATGAAGCGCGCCGCCTGGTTCCTCGCGCTGTCGCTGGCCGCTTCGGCGGCCGCGGCGGCCGATCTCAAGACCGCGCCGGTCGAGATGCGCGAGGTGGACCTCGACTACTCGGCGGAAGCGGTGGTGGAGGCGGTGCGCCAGTCGACCGTGTCGGCGCAGATCTCCGGCCGGATCGTCGACCTGCGCTTCGACGTCGGCGACGTCGTCAAGAAAGGCGAGGTGATCGCGCGCATCGACGAGCGCGCGGTGTCGCAGGCCGAGGCGGCGAGCGTCGCGCAGGTGCGCGAGGCGCAGGCCGCG
>JBAUTZ010000138.1:0-17340 GCA_049582445.1 Burkholderiales bacterium | reverse complement strand
GCCATCAGGCCGCTCGCCGCCACCAGCAGGAACATGATGTACAGCACCCAGAAGGTGGCGCTCTGCAGCATTTCCCCCGGGGTGTAGCTTCGCGCGCTCACCGCGACCTTGACCTTCGCCGCGCTGGGCGTCTGACCCTCGAGCGGACCGCGCATCGCCCATGCGATGACGAAGATGATCCCGCCCTGGATCAGGCCAAACCAGAAGAACGCGTCCCCGTAGCCGCTCGTAGCGATCACGTGACGGATCGGGACCACCGTCAGCGCCGCACCCGCGCCGAATCCGGCTGCGGTCAAGCCGACGGCTAGCCCCCGCCGATCGGGGAACCACTTCACCGCGTTGCCGACGCAGGTCGCGTACACCGCGCCGGCGCCGGTACCGGTGAGCACGGCGCCGAAATAGAGCATTCCGAGCGTATCGGCGCGGCCATTGACCATCCAGCCCAGCGCGACGAGTATCCCGCCCACCGCGACGACCAGCCTCGGGCCGCGCGTGGGGCCGAGGCGGTCGGCGATCCAGCCTTCGATCGGCGTGAGCCAGGTTTCGAGCGCGACGAAAATGCTGAACGCCACCTGGATGCTTGCGATCGCCCAGCCATGCGCGGCATTGATCGGATGCACGAACAGCGTCCAGCCGTACTGCAGGTTCGCGATCATCACCATGCAAACGATGCCGATGACGAGCTGGAGCCAACGGTTGGGGATGGCACCGGCACTGCCGGTCGCAATGCTGTTGTTCATTTCACTCCTCCGTGTCGGTTATTTCCACGTGGACTTCTCTGTCGGAAGTCCTAGCTTCGACTTGCCTCGCACTAAATGCGTGCCGACAAGCCCGAATACCCTCCTCCCACCAGCGCGGAGTTTGAGCTTGAGCCATGGATTTGCATTGACTTCGGACAGGTGCCGTCGTCAGATCGGCGCCAGTTGTCTTGCGGCTTGCGCAAGGCGCGTGGCCGTTTGACCCAAATCAATCCGCGTGCGGCGTTAAGGGCTCAATCTTTTTCTGCTGAACTCAGGCGTCAGCGATCGCGGGATGCGGCGAACGAGCATGTTCGAGAAACGGGAAGGTAGCTCACGGTTCGAGGAATTCACCGGCCTCACCAGGCGCGGCTTGCTGCTGATCGTCGTTCCGTCGCTTGCGCTGGTCGTCGGCTCGTTCTGGCTGGCGGCCCAGTTCCTCGAGCCTCTGCCACCCCGACGGATCGTCCTCGCCACCGGACCCGAAGGCGGCGCCTTGTACGCCCTCGGGCAGCGATATCGCGCCATCCTGGCGAGGGACGGCATCACGGTCGAGGTGCGAGCCACGCGCGGCCCGGGAGAGAATGTCGATCTGCTCGCCACGCCTGCCGCAGCAGTAGACGCGGCGTTCCTGGTGGCCGGCACCGTGCCCCCGGAAAAAGCGCAGGCGATCGAAAATGTCTCGAACCTCATGTATGCGCCGCTGTGGGGGCTCAAGCGCGGCGCGTCCAGCATGACCTCGGTTGCGGACCTTCGGGGCAAGCGCATCGCTATAGGTGCCCCGGGAAGCGGGATCGAGGCCGCGCTCGCCCCGCTCCTCGCGGCCAACGGCATTTCGCCGGACAACACGACTCTCCTGCGCCTGCCCGCGGACGAATCGCTGCGGGCCCTCGCCAAGGGCGAGGTCGATGTCGTTTTCCACGGGGAAGGACTGGAAAGCGAGCAGTTCCGGGAGACCTTGCGACTTCCGGACATCCGGTTGATCGATTTCCCTAGGGTCGACGCTTACACGCGGCGCTTTGCCCACCTCGTGCGGCTGGACCTGCCGGAGGGCACCATCGACCTCGCGCGCAACATTCCCGACCGCGATCTCAAGATGATCGGCACCACCGTGATGATTGCGGCGCGCGCTGATCTGCACCCTACCGTGGTCGAGCTGCTGGTCGATGCGGCGCGCGAGAGCCACAGCGCGCGGGGAATCTTCGAGAAGCGCGGGGAATTCCCCAACCTGAGCCCAGTGGACGACGTGCCCGTGTCCGTCCATGCGATCCGCTACGCCCGCGACGGACCGAGCCTGCTGCGCCGCTACCTCCCGTTGTGGCTGGCGGGCCTGCTCCAGCGCGCGTTCACGCTCGCCATTCCATTGGTGGCCGTCGTCCTGCCGCTGATGCGAGGCCTGCCCGCGGCGATCAGGTTCATGAACAGACGGCCCATCTACCGCGGGTATGCCGACCTGCGGCACGTCGAGCTCAGCCTGCATACCCGGGATCCGGCCTCAACGGTAGAAGATCTGTTGCAGGAACTCGACCGGATCGAGCAGGCGATTGCCGGCATGCGGAAATCCGTGCTGCATGCGAGCGAGCGCTACACCCTGCGTGTTCACCTCCGGGTCGTGCGCGACGCCGTGCTCGCGCGCGCCCACGCGCTGAAACCAAGGGGCGACGACACCGTACCGGAATCGTCAAAGGGCACCGTGAGTAATAGCCCGGGGTCAGATGGGCTCCGGGCTCAGGGCCCAGTAGGAGTAGACAAGGAACTGGGCAACCGCTAGCACGGTAGCCGAAACCCCCAGAAATATATTTGACTGAATGCAGAACGGTTCGCGTGACGACAAGAATTGACTGTCGCGCACTCCGCCAGCTGCCGGCTTCCGCCTCGCTCGTGCAACTCGCACCCGAACACCCCTGCGGACTTGCGCCTCGAGGAAGACTAACCGGTACCGGCCCGCGTCGTACGTAAACGGACAGCCGTAGTGGCCGAGAGCAGCGCCGCCAACAAACCACCGCCCACTGCCAGCATCCAATCGTCCAGATGCAGAGGTGTGAGATGGAGTAGCTGTGACAGGGCAGGCATCTGGACCAGCAGGACCGACATAAGCAGGGTGCCAGCCACGACTATTCTTGCCGTGCGACTGCGCATGCGGCTGAGGCCGACGGTGATCGTAGCGCTCGCAGTCGTCAGGACGACCAACGCGATGGCCCGCGCGTGACCCACGTCATATCCGGAACCCAGGCCTCGCACGTAGCTCACCGTGATTACGGTAGCGATCAAGGCGGCGACGGCCGCGATCGTCACCCACCGACTAACGTCGAAAAACCGTAGGCGCATCGTGCGCCGCACCGGGGCCAGACTATGGTCGCTGGGCAACTCTTGGAAAACCAGCAGAGCCGTAGGATGGATGATCAGCTCAAGCCAAACGATGTGGATAGGAAGATAGAGCACCGGATACCCGGCAAGCGGGATGAGTGCTGCTGTGAATACGAGCGGCAGATGGATCATAAGCAAATACTGGAAGCTGAGCCGCAGGTTAGAGAAGAGCTGGCGACCCTCGGCGATCGCGTGCACGATGCTGCTGAAATTGTCATCCAGCAGAACGATGGCTGCGACTTCCCGCGCGCTCCGCGTACCGCGCCCGCCCATGGCGATTCCGATGTCAGCCGCCTGCAACGCCGGCACGTCATTCACACCGTCACCGGTTACTGCCACGATGTGACCCTCCCCCTGCATCGTACGGACAAGGTCGAGCTTCTGTGCCGGGACGGCGCGGGCGATCACGTCTACGTCGCGCAAGACGGACGAGTCGCCACGCTCGAGCAGCGATTTCAGCCGATCGCCTTCGATGATGCGAGGCTCTTCTCCTCCGAGACCGATCTCGCGCGCGACGGCACGTGCGGTCGCCGCGTGATCGCCGGTGACCATAATGACCCGAATGTGTGCAGCCTGACAGGCCCGTAATGCCTCGGCGACGCCTGGGCGGACCGGGTCTTCAAAGCACAGCAGGCCCGCCATACGAAAATCCCGATTGGGCTCGCCGCCCGCCCAAGCCGACTCCTCCAGTCCGCGCCACGCGCAGGCGATCACCTTATGCGCAGTGCCCGCATACTCATCGATCTGCGCCTGCCACTTTGCGCGGTCTGCGGGAGGAAGGTCGCACTGTTCGAGCACGACTTCCGGCGCACCCTTCACCGCGGCGAGCAGTCTGCCGTCTTCACGCAAGATTCCGGTCTCTCGCTTTCGATCCTCCGTGAATGGAAAACTCGCCACTACCTCCCAGCTTGGTGTCTGTTCTAGGGCATCGAGAATGGCGCCATCCATGGGATCGCCCGTCTCGCGACGGGAGGCTGCAGCAGCCAGCAACAGGAGGCGCTCGGTGCTCATGTTTGCGATGGGAACGCGATGACTGAGCCGCAGCTGACCCTGCGTGACAGTTCCGGTCTTGTCGGTGCAGATGCATGAGACGCGGCCAATGTTCTCCACCACAACCGCCCGGCGAACCAGCGCCTGCCGCTTTGCAAGTCGGTATACGCCCACGCCCAGAAAGAATGTGAGCACCACGGGGAACTCCTCGGGCAACGCAGCCACTGCCAGCGTCATTGCACTGAGCAGCGCGTCGAGCAGTCCGTGGCCCTGCTGGTATCTAACCCATGCCAGAGTCAGGCAGAGGAGTACCGCGCCCACCACGAGCACTGTTACAAGATTTGCGACTGCGCTCTGCAGTGGGGTGCGCGAATGCGCGGCCCGGTTCGCGGACCGCACAATTTCCCCGTACAGCGTCTCGCCCCCGATGTAGACGACGCGCATCTGCGCCTCGCCGGCCAGCAGCCGGGTGCCTGCGAGCCCCCACGCGTGGCCATCGACCTTGACTTCAGCTTGGCGGGCGGGAAGAAGCGCGAGCAGCTCCTTGCGGACCGGAAAGGATTCGCCAGTCAGGGCCGATTCGTCAACTTGAATGCGCTCGCCGGCTACGAGGAAGCCGTCGGCCGGAAAGGGCTCCCCTGCCGCGACGATGACCAAGTCGCCCGGGACAATTCCGGTCGACGCGATAGTCTGCCTCAGCCCACCCCGCTCGACAGTCGCAGTGCTCGCAAGGCGGCTGCTCAGTCCCTGGATCGATGCATGCGTACGGCGGTGAAGATACGCATCCATTCCAAGCAGGGGTACCAACGCTGCCAGAAGAATCAGCGCCTCGGTCAACTGCCCCACGAGGAGGAACACCACGCTCGTACCCAGCAGGAACCACAGCATGGGATCCTTCACCGTTTCGCGCACCAGCCGGAGCCATCCCCCCGGAGCGGCCTCCAGAATGAGGTTCTGGCCATAGCGCGCGGCGCGGGCCTCGACTTGGTCGTTCGTGAGGCCGTGGGTAAGGCTGGTCAAGCCGTCCAAGCGGTCAAGAGGAACGGCCCTGAGCACTTTCGCGATTCGCGTTGAAGGTACTTACTTGACGAGCGTGACTGGCACGTCCGCGAGATGGATCGCTTTGGTGGCAACGGATCCGAGCGCGAGGCCGGCGATCGCTCCCATGCCCCTCGTGCCCATCACAATCAGTTCGCACTGGTGCTCCCGCGCGCAGTGCGCGATCGCCTCCGCGGCGTCGCCCGAGACGACGTGGAGCTCGTACGGCAGGCCTGCTGCAGACAGCATCTGACAAGCCGCCGCGCTTTCCTCATTGCCCCTCTTCTGAATCCAACGCTCAATGTCCGCCCGCTTCTCCGCGGACAGCAAGTCGATGAATGGTGCGTTGAGTTGCACATTGATCACGTGCACCTCAATCGTCCCGCAGTGTTTAATCCACTCGATTAAGAACCGAGCTGCCCGCAGCGAGTGACTAGAGCCATCAGTCGCAATCAGCGCTTTCATTCCAATATTGTCGCGGGGATGGGTTTCAGCGGGGAGCGCATCTCGACTCCGCGGCAGCCCCCAAGCGGAGTAGCACATTCAAACGGTACCATGTATCTGTCGCGGATTGCGACTGGGATTCCAAGACAATCACGTAGGGCTTACCTTGCGCAGACTATCGAGGTCTTCGTGACCGTCCGCAATGTGCCTATCGAAGTCGGGGCTGTTATGACCCGAGTACCAGGCAATGGACATCCCGCTTGCTAACCGACTGAATGGAAAGATTAGACTCCCATACGTCAATGATGCAGCAGTAGCGACGAAAGAAAGACCAACTCGTTCTGTCGTCGAAGGAAACCGGCGGGGCCTGTCTAATATTTTCGACGACGGTTACGCTCACTAAGCCCTTGAAGGGGCGAGTAGCGTCATCGAGGTTTAGACAGCGATCAGCGTTCGCCGCCGAATACTTCAAGAAGCTACCAGCGCGGTGTCCGCCGCTCAGGGCTCGGCTACCTAAACGCACCGCACCCACCTCCTCCGGCGAGCCATCTCTCGACCCCAGGACGCGCGGTACGTGCCAGTTGAAAATAAAAAGCCCGGAGTCAGGAGGGCTCCGGGCTGAGGGCCCAGTAGGAGGAGAGAAGGAACTGGGCAACCGCTAACACGATAGCCGAAACGCCCGAAAATGGATGTGACGGAATACGGAACTGTTCGCGTGATTACAAGAGTTGACTGTCTCACATCCCACCTTCCCCGGGTACCCCGTCCCTCGAAACCCCAGACGAGCCCCCCGCGTCCTGGGACCTCGCGTCCGGGCTCCGAGGGCTGGGTGGCTGGGAAGCCTTTAGCAGCAGCAGGTGCCCGCGGCGCGCAGCACTACAAAAGAAAAAGCCCGGAGTCGGACGGGCTCCGGGCTCGGCGCCCGAATGAAGGAGGAATGCAAGGAACCGGGCGCCTTTGACAGGTTACTCCACGCATCAGAAAAAGCGCTGGGCCGTGCGAAACGATCGGAAACGGATGAGGCTCGAGCGCGGGCCGGTGCGCGCGGTGCGTTGCGGTAGGTTCCGAAAGAAGGGGGGTCCGATCCCCAGCACCTCGAGACGGGGTTCGCAGCAAGTTGGACTGCGGGTCCTCTGGGCCGCATCGTGACGTCGCCAAGGCTCCGGAGGTTCTCATTTCGATGCACGTCGGCGCGGCGCCGCTGCTGGCGAACGCATGCCCGATGCGCCGCCGCAGGCGTCGGGCTGCCGCGACGCCCCCTCTGCCGATTGTGGAACGCTGCACACGTCATCACATCGGGGCGCGGCGTAGCCTGGCTACTGCGTCATATTCCCTTGAGCGCTGTGTGCATGCTGGCATTGTGTGCGGCGATGACCTCGCCCGATATCACCGCGCGGATGGCCACCACCGGGCGGCTCCTCGTCCGCTCGGGAATTGAAATCGGCCGGATTCTAGACTCGATGCTCGAGGACGGCGACCCCGTCACCGCGAGCCTCCCACAAGAAATGATGCTCCTGTCGAAGCTCATTCGCGTCGAGCCAGCGAACGGGACCATGCTGCTCGCGTATTCCGATAACAAGACAGCCAACGTGGCGGCGCTGGCGGCGCGCTCGCTCGTACTGCGCTGCAATCACCGCGGCGCGCAGTACGCCTTCGCGGCCGACAAGCCCAGGTATGCCGCGGACGCGGGCCAGGCCTGTATCCGGTGCGAGCTGCCCACGACAGTGCTGGGGATGCAGCAGCGCCGCGGGCTCGCCGGTATTCAGGTGCCGGCGGAGGCGCCGGTGCGCTGCGACCTGCGCATGGGCCAACAGGTATTCGCCTCCAGGCTGATCGATGTCAGTCTCGATGGGATCTGCGCACTGATCACCGCCCCGATGATCTCGTTATGCGCAGGCACGCGGCTGGAAAGCGCGCGCATCCGGCGTGCCGAAGCCGAGTCCTTCCTTGTCGACCTGGAAGTGCGCCACGCTACGCGAATCACGCTCCCCAACGGCAAGCTGGCGGGCCAGGTCGGCTGCAAGGTGCTCGGCTCGCGGGAGGTCGTGGAAGAGCTCATCCGGATGTTCATCATCGACCTGGCCTGAGCAGGCCGCGGCAACGGTCGTCGTCATCGCCGGTCCACTTTGACCTAGAACGGCGGCGCCCCGGGAGACCCCGTTTCGGCGGGGTTTTTGTTTTGTAGAGCGACCGGATCGGTCAGGTCGCGAATGACCGCCTTTGGCGGCGGGCTCAACGGGTGATGTCTCAGCCGTGTGCAGCAGGTTTCGGAAGATGGGGATCCGATCCTGGGCACCTCGAGACGGGGTTCGCGGCGGCGGGTGGCTGCAGCACGTTGGACTGGTCTGTGGGCGGGACTTAGGGAGCGATTTTCAGGACTAGGCCACTCGCATGAGGTTCGAATCCGAGCCATCCGTGGCTGCCGTAGCGCAAGCGGCGCGTCCGGCGGATCACGCGACGCCCAATCCGTAGACCGGAGCTGGGCGGGGATTCGCATTTCCAAGCATATTTGGAGTCCACTTGATTCAGCTTAATACGTACCGCAGTGATCGTGCTTGAATGCTTAGTTGGCCTCGCGATGTGCCCTTGCCCTTGTAGGAGGTTGTCATGCTCACATGGGTCAAACGGAGTTGGGTGCTGGCCTTACTCGGCGGAATGGTTGCGTTTGCTCTGCTGGGAACAGATATAGAAGGCGCGCGGCCGTTGTTACCCGGTTGCATGGGAACCGCGCCGTTAAAGCGGGTCCCGATCGAGGCAACGGAAGGCAAATTTATTCCAGCCGAGATCGACGTCGCCGAAGGCGATTGCGTTGAGCTTTGGATACGTGCCACCGAGGGTATCGCTCACAGCGCGGTGATCGAGAGCACCGGGATTTCTTCGGAAGGAGCGCTGCTCTTGGATCATCACGGCCGGCCTTATGGCAGAGCCATGGCCAGGGAAAACCCCAATCTAAGTCCGGTGCTGCTGCGAGAGGGGTGGTTTGCGAAGGGAGAGCAAGTGCTGTTGAGGTTCCAGGCCAAGGAAGCCGGAAAGTATCGCCTGCGGTGTACCGTTGCGGAGACTCTGAGCGAAACCGAAGCGCAGCCAATGTCCGTAATCATTTGGGTGTCGGCGAATCGACCTATACATCGTCGGTGGGATCGTGGATTTCTCTGATCTGAATGGGCGGACAGACCGGCTCCCGTTTGCTGAGCGTTGCCGATGAGCGAAGGCATTCGGACGGGTCCCGAGCTTGGTTCCTTCGCGCTTGTTGCATGAGCTCACTTGATTGGTTGGGGCCTCGCGCAAGGCAACCCCGCTGGGACACCGACCGGCTAGTCATCGGTTCCAAGGGCGATGCCCGCGAGCGCCTGAAGCGTGTAGAGCAGGCATTGCTCGATGCCGGTGGCGCTCAACTGGGCGCCGGGCCGCGGCGCGAGCATGAGGATGAGGTGACCGTTCTGGGCCCGTTCGTCCATCGTCCCGATATTCATGCATTCCCCGGAAGCGCACGCCCACGCACCCCGACGGCATCCGCGAATCCGCTCGAGCAAGACTTGCTCATGACCGGCCACTCCGTTGATGTCGACGCGAAGCCCGGTAGGTACCTTCTCGATCCGGAGTTCCATGGCGCCTCCCACGATGAACGACAATACGAATCGGGATGCCAGCCTGAAATCAGACCCTACGCTTGCACCTCCCTACTGGCAAGGGCGCGCGGGTGGACCGCCTATCGCGGCTCGCCGCAATACTCCTTGTAGGCGACGCTCTCCCCCGACCGCGGGAGAGCTACTGCGCCGACCGGCGAGCGGGCGCAGCGAAAGGGACTAAAGCAGTAAGACGGCCAAGTCCTGAATGACAAGCCACAGGCACAGCAGGCCCATAGCAATCACAAGTTGTCGCCGGTGCATGGCGTATTCGCGCTTTGCCTCTGGCGTCTGAAGCTCGCGCGCGTATCTGGAGGGCGATAACAATTGCAGCAATATCAGGAGCGCGCCAATCGTCGTGGCGTAAAGCCCGATCGCGTTAAGTAACCACGTATTTGTCATATCTCCCCGTCCGGCGGGGACACAGTCAATGACGGTTGTGCAAGCGTAACGCTGGCCCCTTGGGTCGACCGTGCACGATTCGATCTGCTACAGACTTTCACAGTCAGTTAATTGCGCTCAGCCCGCCTTTGCTGGCCGACAATTTGTGGCATCAGACATTTGCCAATGACCGCTCCTAAACGCTACACAGCTGCTGACGCCCGCGTCGTGTGCTGTAGGGTCGTCCGGCCGTGGTTCGCCCCCAACCTCTCAGCTCCTCGTCTCGAGGCCGCCCGCCGCTTCGTGCTGGGGGACCAGGAGCGTCGGTTCGGGGCTAATCTCCAGCAGTCGTAGGTCCATGCGGCGCGCGGAAACGCCGCGGCTTCTCATGTCATCCAATGCCGCATACCCGACCAGAGGACCCAATGATTAAACCCCTACCGCGCATCGGATATGCCGACGCCTCCGATGCAGAACTCGCGCAACGAGTGGCCGAGGGCGATCAGGCTGCTTTTGAGGCGGTGATGCGTAGGCACAACCGGGCACTGTTCCGGACCGCGAGGGCAATCCTGCGCGACGACGCCGAAGCCGAAGATGCGCTGCAGGAGGCCTATCTTCAGGCCTATCGCACCATGGGCAGCTATCGCGGCGAGGCGCGTCTCTCGACCTGGCTCGCCCGCGTTGTCGCAAATGAAGCACTCATGCGGCTGCGCAAGCGCGCGCGGCGCAGCACCATCATGCCGCTGCGTCCTGACGTGGACGTCGAAGAAATCAACCAAATCGCGGAAGGCGATATGCAGCAGGGACCGGAGAGTTTGGCACGGCGCGCCGAGATGAGAAAGTTGCTGGAAGAGCGCATCACCGCGCTACCCGGAGCTTACCGTGCGGTGTTCGTGCTGCGCGCGGTCGAGGAATACTCGGTAGAGGAGACGGCCAGCATCCTGCAAATTCCCGAGGCGACTGTCCGCTCGAGATTCTTCCGCGCCCGCAGCCTCCTTCGCGAAGGGCTCGCGTCCGAAGTCGACTTGGCGTGCCACGATGCATTCGGCTTCGCCGGCGAGCGGTGTGATCGCATCGTTGCGGCAGTGATGTCACGTCTGGAGGAGCGGCGATGAACATGCGCGCGGAAACACTCGTCGATCCCATTGCCGAGCATGCACACGCGATGATCGCGCACCTCGGAGAGGATCCGCGCCGCTCGGGGTTAGCCGAGACGCCCAAGCGCTTCGCAAAGGCGATGCGCTTTCTTACCGGGGGCTACGAAGCCGAGCCAGAGGACGTCGTGGGTGGCGGCATTTTCGACGCCGAGGGCGATGGCGTGGTGCTGGTGCGCGACGTCGAATTCCATTCGCTATGCGAGCACCACTTGCTGCCGTTCTTCGGGCGCGTGCACGTCGCCTACCTTCCTGGCGACAGGATCATTGGGCTATCCAAGATCCCCCGCATCGTGGATCTCTACGCGCGGCGCCTGCAGGTGCAGGAGCGCATTACCGAGCAGGTGGCAGACGCGCTGGTGAAGCTGCTCGAGCCGAAGGGCGTGCTCGTGCTCGCCGAAGCGCGCCACCTGTGCATGGCGATGCGAGGCGTCGAGAAACAGCACTCCGTCACGGCCACGCGAGCCCTGCGCGGACTCTATGCTCATGACGCCGGAGCACGGCAGGAAATTCTCTCCATGATCAACGACAAGTGAATATGCCGTTTCGCAGATTCACTTGCCAGATTTGCGGCCACATTTTCGACGAGGCAGAAGGTGACCCGACCGCGGGCATCGCTCCTGGCACGCGCTGGGAGGACATTCCCGACGGCTGGAGCTGCCCCGATTGTGGCGCTACCAAAGCCGATTTCTCCCTCACGGCGGCATGAAGATCGTCGTCGTCGGTTCCGGCCTTGCCGGCGTGACGGTCGCCGAGACGCTCGTCAAGGGCGCCCGGCACGAGGTCTCGCTGGTGACTGCCGAGACGCACGGCTACTACTCCCGCCCGCGCCTCTCCCATGGCCTCGCGTTGGGCGATGAGGCAGCGGCGAAAATTGTTCTAAAGCGCTTCGACGCCTTCCCGGCCGGCGTGCGCGTCTTCGCTGGCGCCGAGGCCTGGTTCATCGACCGCGAAAAGCAACGCTTGGGTCTCAAGAACAGCGACCCCCTCAAGTACGACGTGCTCGTCCTTGCGAGCGGGTCCGCTGCACGCATTCCCCCCGGGTTGGCCGCATCGCGTCCGAATTTCATGACATTGAACAGCCTGGATGACTTGCTCACACTACGTCGTCGACGCGCAAAGACTCGCGGTCGAACCGAGAAGCCACGCTGGGCCGTGGTCGGCGGCGGCCTGATCGGCTGCGAAGTGGCGTCCGATCTGAACAAGGCCGGAGACTCGGTCACCATCTTTCATCGCGAAGCACGATTGCTCGAGCTGCAGCTCACCGAGAGCCAGTCGCAGGCGCTGCACGAGCATTTCACTGCGCGCGGCGTCGAGGTGCGCTACAACCAAGATCTGAACGAGCTTCCCCGTCCCTACGATGGCGTTATCGTCGCTACCGGATTTGCGCCGCGCGTCGAGCTTGCGAAGGAAGCGGGCCTCGCCACGGCCCGCGGCATCGTCGTCAACGAATGCCTGCGCTCGGCCGATCCCCGCATCTATGCAGCGGGCGATGTCGCCGAGATCGGTTCGCGGCTCTATCCCTTCGTTTCTCCGATTCGCTCTCAGGCCCTGTGGCTCGCCGACCATCTCGAGGGCCGCACTCAAGGAGCGTGGACGCCGCCGCCCTTCACACCGGTGATTAAAATCCACGACTTCAAGCTCCCGGCGCCAGTTGCCACCCCCTAGAGGGGGCGAAATATGCCTGAGAGGCTAAAGCCAATGGATTTCAGACGATGACACTGCAACGCCTCCTTGGAATCGAGCTACCGATCATTCAAGCACCAATGGCGGGCGTGCAGGGCAGCGCGCTTGCCGTGGCAGTTTCCAATGCCGGCGGGCTGGGCTCGCTGCCCTGCGCGATGCTGAGTATGGACACGATGCGCAAGGAACTGTCGGCGATCAAGGCCCAAACCGACAAGCCTTTCAACGTGAACTTCTTTTGCCACGCGCCACCCACGCCCAGTTCCGAGCGCGAATCGGCTTGGCGAGCGGCGCTCGCGCCCTATTACAACGAGTATGGAATCGACATAGATGCCATTCCCGTTGGACCGGGGCGCGCACCCTTTAGCTCGGCGGCCGCCGAGGTCCTGCAGGAATTCAAGCCCGACGTGGTGAGCTTCCATTTCGGTTTACCGCCGGCGGATTTGCTGGCGCGCGTAAGAGCTTGGGGCGCGAAAATTCTCTCGTCGGCAACGACCGTCGACGAGGCACGATGGCTCGAGGCGAATGGGGCCGACGCCATCATTGCGCAAGGTCTCGAGGCAGGTGGACATCGCGGCATATTCCGGTCGGACGATCTGACTTCTCAAGTTGGCACGATGGCATTGGTACCGCAGATTGTGCGGGAAGTGAAAATTCCGGTCATTGCCGCCGGCGGAATCGCGGATGCGAAGGGTGTTGCGGCTGCGATGACGATCGGCGCAGCCGGCGTACAGGTCGGTACGACTTATCTGCTCTGCCCGGAAGCCAACACCAGCGCGGTGCATCGAGCAGCGCTAAAAAGCGAGGCGGCCCGCCATACCGCGCTCACGAACGTTTTCACAGGCCGACCTGCGCGGGCAGTAATGAATCGCATCATGAGAGAGCTCGGTCCGATGAGCACGGCGGCACCCGCTTTCCCCCTGGCCGTCGCTGCGGTCGCGCCGTTGCGCGCCAAAGCGGAAAGCCACGGCTCAGGTGATTTCTCGCCTCTTTGGTCCGGCCAGAACGCAACCGGGTGCAAGGAAATCCCAGCCGCTCAACTCACTCGTGAACTGGCTGCCGCCATTTAGCGTCGAGAAGGAGTAACCGTGTCCTTCGATTCCCGCCCACCGCTCCCGCCCTTCACCCGCGACACCGCAGCCCAGAAGATACGTTTGGCCGAGGACGCCTGGAATACGCGCGAGGCGGAGCGCGTCGCGCTCGCCTACACGCCAGACAGCATCTGGCGCAAGCGCGCCGAGTTCCTCTCGGGGCGCGAGTAGATCGTGCAGTTCCTCAGGCGCAAGTGGGCGAATGAGCTCGATTACCGCCTGATCAAGGAGCTCTGGACCTGCAACCAGAACCGCATCGCGAGCATCAACGATCTGCCGATCAAGGAGTCGGGCCGCAAGTACCACTGGCCGCTCGGCCAGCGGCCCGATGACCACCTAGGGCTTTCCGAGCTCGGTTTCTAGAAATGCCAAGCTCGGGTCGACCTGGGACACATGCTCATTGTCGGAAAGCAATTAGCCTGATTGCTGTACGCAGGTGGAGAGGCGCCCGATCAGGAACGTTGTCTTCACTCCGCTATAATTTCGAGGTCATTGGGGAGTAGTCGCCTTCCGCTCCGGCGAAAGGGCTTGCATCAACACACTTGATCTTTCGATCATGGTGTAAGCGGTTCCTAACTTGGCGAGACCTTTGACCACACAGCCTTCGGATTGGCCGGGGAGATGTGTGGTCATCGTCTTTGTCCGGCCTGGGAACACATCATGGAAGCGCTGCTCATCTCAACCGGCGTTGTCGCTCTCGCGGAAATCGGCGACAAGACTCAATTGCTCGCCTTCATCCTGGCGGCGCGTTTCAAAAAACCCGTTCCGATTGTTGCAGGCATCTTCTGCGCTACGCTTTTCAATCACGGTTTAGCTGGCGCATTGGGCGCGTGGCTACCCTCGGTGGTGAGCCCTGAGGTCATGCGCTGGGTGCTGGGCCTGTCATTCATCGGGATGGCGATTTGGACGATGATTCCCGACGAGATCGAACAAGAGGAAACGCGGGTTGCAAGACGCCTGGGCGTATTCGGAGCAACGCTTTTCACCTTCTTTCTCGCCGAGATGGGTGACAAAACCCAGCTGGCAACGGTTGCCCTGGCAGCACACTACGGGGCCCCGCTCCTGGTCATCGCCGGCACAACACTTGGAATGCTCTTGGCTGACATCCCAGCTGTTCTTATCGGCAACAGGTTCGCCGCCAGAATTCCGATGAGATTGGTCCACTCCATCGCAGCGGGTATATTCCTGTTGATGGGGCTCCTCACATTGTTTAAGGTTGAAAAACATTTCTGGTAAGACAGCGCACGGCCTCGGTCGCAGATGCAGTTCATTGCGCGACCGACGTCGAGCATGGATCATTCCCAATAATGTTGTTATCCGACCATCTGGCCGGTGTTATCCCGATACAGCCGAGTTATCCGCCGCCCAGGTGCAAAATAAATCGAAGTTAGGCCGTGCAAGCCCCTTTGATGCAAGCCCCGATTTCAAGATAGTCGTGAGAGATGTATCGGTAGTTGCTTTCTTGGTGACAGTGTTGGCTGGTTGCACAGCCGAACAACTGTCGCGAAACGCTTACGAGGGCGCGAGGGTCTACGACGAGTCGCTCAAATCAACGCCTTTGGAAAGATCGAGGAACGACCTCCCGAGCTATGAGCAGTACGAGAAAGACCGACAGAGCGGTGCCACGAAGCATAGCGAGTGAACAACGTCAATGCCATGCGGGCATAGTCTTACCTACTGATCAACTCGGTCCCAGAGCCTCATTGGATAAGCGGGACACCTCTGACCCGCACAGTTTTCGCCTTAGAAAACTTTTCTAAACTTTTTCTCTAAGACGACAGGGCTTCCGGTCCTCCCCTGCCCTCCGCTCAAAGCTACCCCAACTTCGGAATGGCGCGTTTCTTTCCCAAAAAAGAATTCTTTTAGCCGACACACGTAACCGCCCCTGGCGCTCCATTTCTCAGTCGGCGACATCCCCGCCGCGGACCACTAGAATTCACCCTGCGGACCACGAAACGCTCGGTATCGGAGGTCCATCACTGGAAGCGGGACTTAATCCTTGAACGACAGGCAGCTAGAGCACACGCCGATGATGCAGCAGTAGCGATGAGAGAAGGAGCAACTCGCTCTCTCGTCAGAGAAAATCGGCCTGGACTGTCTAATATCCTCGAGCGTTCTAGCGCTCGATAACGCCTTGAAGCGCCAAGTACCCGCCGCGAGTTTTAGACAGCGTTGTACGCCGAGTCATACCGACTCTCAGTGTCCCGCTTTGACGAATTCAAACAAGGGGCCGCTGAGGCTGCGGTCCGAGGTGTTGATTGCGTACACCTGCGACATGTGGCTGTGACCTTTAAGCAGCACGCGCCGCGGACATTTTCCGCGAGCGCACAGAGCGTCGTTCAGCAGGTTGCCCTGAATGATAAAGGGCTGCGGGTCGAGTTCCGCGTTGACGACCATCAGGGGGATCGGCGCGGCGACAAGACCGGTCAGGGACGACACTTCTTTCGTTCCAGCCTTGTCGCCGAAATAGGCCAGCTCCTGCTTGCGCGGCTTGGTCTTCTCGTAGTCGTACACTCCGGACACGAGAATCGCCCCGGCGAGGCCGATGCCGCCGGACTTGTGGAACTGGGGAAAGGCGACGTACGTGGCGACATGCACCGCGCCGGAGGAATGTCCCATCAGGAACACCCGCTTCGGATCTCCGCCGTAGGCGGCAATGTTTCGATGCACCCACTCGACGGCGTCGCCCACGTCTATGGCCCCGGTGGGCCACTTGTGCTGTGGCGCGAGACGGTAGGTGACGTTCACGCCGATGATTCCCTCGCGCGCGGCGGCGAGCATGATGTTGTCGTAGAAAGGACTGCCCGGCACGTGCTTGTTGCCGGCGACGAACGCGCCCCCGTGCACGAATATCAGGACGGGCCGCGCCGCGCCGCCGCCCTCGGGAACGAAGACATCAAGTGCCTGGCGCGCGTCCGGACCGTACTTCAGGTCGCGCGTTACTTTCACGCCCGCGTAGGGCTCCTTCTGCTGCAGCGGGGCATAGATCGCCGCGGTCTTCGGCGGGTCGATCACCGGGCCGATGGCCTTCACTTTTTCGGCGATCTCGGGCGGCATCTGCGCACAGGCCGCGAGTAGCGTGGCGAGCAGAAGACTCACGCGCAGATAAAGCATGCGATTTTCCTCCCTTAGGCCAGCGACGGGTGTTAGCCCCCGCAATTGCGCTTCATGCGCTTATCGGCCTGCGTTTCGAACCGCGCATGCCGACACCCAGCATACGCCGACGTACCAGACACTGTCGAATGCCTTGTACGGCTTGACGTACCGCGCCTTCGGGTCGCCGCCTAGAACCTGCCACACCGCAGCAGCGCAGCCTAGCCCGCGACCCGCCGCCCCGCGCCCTGGGCCCTCGAGACGGGGTTCCGAGGGGCTGGGGAGCCTTTAGCGTCGGTCGGAGCGAGCGGCAGAGAATGCCTTGGGACTTCGTGCCGGAAGCCTGAGGGCGTCGAGCTCGGGTTCGGGGTGAGCCGGTAGTAGTTGCAGGTGCCTGTGGCGCACAGCCCTCTCTGGGCCGAAATGTGCATACGTCACTTTTTCCCTGCGCCGTGCTTCGCTGAGCTCCCGGCGTCCGATCTTTACTCTGTGAATCATCAAGACACGGAGGACGCCATGAACACCAAACTGATCCTGCAAGCCACCGTCACCAGCCTGGTTCTCGGTATCGGCTCCGGCGTGATCCCGGCCAGCATGAGCGCCGCTCAGGCCTTCCAGCCGATCGCCGCGCAGCAGATCCAGCCCCAGCACGCCACCCAGCAAGGCGTGCCCGAGGACTTCATCTTCGCCTCCAACTACACCTGGATCGGCCGTAACTAAGCCGACCTCTGCCACC
>JBAUTZ010000137.1:0-4449 GCA_049582445.1 Burkholderiales bacterium | reverse complement strand
GTCGAGCGCCGGCTGGAAGTGGCTGCCGACGCGCTGCGCCTGCCGCCGTGGGACGCCGACGTCAGCAAGATCTCCGGCGGCGAGCGCCGGCGCGTCGCCTTGTGCCGGCTGCTGCTGTCCGAGCCGGACATGCTGCTGCTCGACGAGCCGACCAACCACCTCGATGCGCTCTCGGTGCAGTGGCTCGAGCAGTATCTCGAGCGCTTTCCCGGAACGGTGGTCGCGGTGACGCACGACCGCTACTTCCTCGACAACGTGGCGGGGTGGATTCTCGAGCTCGACCGCGGCTACGGCATCCCGTGGGAAGGCAACTACTCGTCATGGCTCGAGCAGAAGGAGCGGCGTCTGGAAGTCGAGGCCAAGCAGGAGGCCGCGCGCATCAAGTCGATGCAGGAGGAGCTGGAGTGGGTGCGCTCCAATCCCAAAGCGCGGCAGGCGAAGTCCAAGGCTCGGCTCGCCAAGTTCGAAGAGCTGTCGTCGCAGGAGTTCCAGAAGAGGAACGAAACCAACGAGATCTACATCCCGCCGGGGCCCCACCTCGGCAGCCTGGTGGTCGAGGCCGACGGGCTGAAGAAATCGTTCGGCGACCGGTTGCTGTTCGAAAACCTGTCGTTCCGCCTGCCGCCGGGCGGCATCGTCGGGGTAATCGGGCCGAACGGCGCCGGCAAGACGACGCTGTTCCGCATGCTGGTGGGCACGGAAAAGCCCGACGCCGGCGCGCTGAAGATCGGCGACACGGTAAAAATAGCCTACGTCGATCAGAGCCGGGACAGCCTCGATGCGAAGAAGACGGTGTGGGAAGAAATTTCCGACGGCGCCGACCACATCCAGGTCGGCGACTACTCGACGCCGAGCCGGGGCTACGTCGCGCGCTTCAACTTTCGCGGCGCCGACCAGCAAAAGATCGTCGGCGAGCTCTCGGGCGGGGAGCGCAACCGCTTGCACCTCGCCAAGGTGTTGAAGAGCGGCGGCAACCTGCTGCTGCTCGATGAGCCGACCAACGACCTCGACGTCGAGACGCTGCGCGCGCTGGAGCAGGCTTTGCTCGACTTTCCCGGCTGCGCGGTGGTCATCTCCCACGACCGCTGGTTTCTCGACCGCGTCGCGACGCATATCCTCGCGTTCGAGGGCGACAGCCGGGTGGTGTGGTTCGAGGGCAATTTCGCCGACTATATGGCCGATTGGCGCAAGCGCGCCGGCGAGGACGCCGACAAGCCCCACCGCATCCGCTACAAGGCGCTGGCCGCCTAGAGCATCGCTCCCGGCCGGTCGACTGCGAACTCGCCCAGCCGCCCGGTGATCCAGCGGAAGGCGTCGTCCGCAGAGTCGGTGCGGAACACCAGGTCCAGGTCCGGCGCGCTGATGGTGCCGTGGCGCACCAGCGCGTCGAAGTCGATCACCTGCTTCCAGAAGCGGGTGCCGAACAGCACGATCGGCATCGGCTTGGTCATCTTCTTCGTCTGTACCAGCGTCAGCAGCTCGAACAGCTCGTCGAGCGTGCCGAAGCCGCCGGGGAATACGATCACCGCCTTCGCCAGGTAGGCGAACCAGAACT
Organism: Burkholderiales bacterium; assembly: GCA_049582445.1. GTDB lineage: Bacteria > Pseudomonadota > Gammaproteobacteria > Burkholderiales > SG8-39 > DAHVFK01. Next base: position 2,894 of record JBAUTZ010000137.1, on the reverse strand, counting down.
TGCGCATGAAGAAGTAGTGGAAGTGGAACGCGAGCTCGCGCGTGACGTACGGGTTGTCGAACTCCTCCACGGGAATCGAGATGGTGAGGCCGACGTTCATGCCGCGCGCCTCCGCCGCCCCGCGGTTGGCGGCTTCCATGATGCCGGGGCCGCCGCCGGTGCACACCACGAAGCGCCGCTCTTTCGAGTCGAGCGCCTTGGACCACTCGGTGAGTCGGAACGCGAGCTCGCGCGCGGCCTCGTAGTAAGCCGACATTTCGAGATCGGTGCGCGCGCGTTCAGGTTCGCCTTCGCCGAGCTGAGCCTGGCGCAGTGCGGCCTCGGCCTGCTCGCGCGACTTGATGCGCGCCGAGCCCATGAAGACGATGGTGTCGTCCACGCGGTGGTGCTCGAAGCGGCTGAGCGGCTCGAGGTACTCGGCGAGGATGCGCAGCGCGCGCGCATCCTTGCTCTTCAGAAAGCCCCGGTTACTGTAGGCCTTGACCGGCCGACGCGGCCCTTCTTTCATGCCATTCCTCCGTGCGCCGGAAATCTCCGGCTCGCACGGAGTCTAGCGCGCCGGCTCAGCGTCCGCCGCCGCCGCCAGCCCCGCCGCCGCCGCCGGGTCCCGGACCGTAGCCCGGACCCATGCCACCACCGGGCCCCGCACCGTAGCCTTTGCCTGCGGGCGGTTCATCTGGGAGGGTGACACCGCGCTGGCGCGCACGCTCCTGCATCTGCTGATGGTGCTCGAGCCGCAACCGCTCGCGCTCCTGCTCGGTCTGCGCGTTGCGCATGCGCGCCTGATACTCGTTGCGCTCCTGCTGGGTCATCAGCTGGCTGCCGTAGATCTGCTGCTGCTGAGCGCTTGCGGTTCCGAGCGCGCCGGAAAGGGCGATCGTCGCCGCCAGCGTGAGCAGGCGAATGGAGTTCCTCGTCATGTTCATTGTCCTTTCCAGTTGAGTGGAACGAGCCAGAACGAGCCGATTACTTGGGCTTGCCATGGTCGGCAGGAGCGGTCGCACCCGCCGCCGCGGTCAGCGCCACGCGCTGCTCCTCGGCGACCTGCGCGATTTCCTTCGCCGGGCCGTCGCTCACGACGGCGCACAGCTGAAAGCCGACCTTCTTCACGGTATCGGGCGACACCGGTACTTTCGCGAGCAATCCGAGATAGGTGCCGGCCAGCTCGATGTTCGGCTTTGGCTTCGTGAGCTCGCTCTGCAGGTTTCCCATGAGATAGGGCGATCCGATCTTGCCGCTCGCCGCAAGCGCGGGGTCGACCAACCCGCGCGCCGTGTTCAGGCGCAGCAAATTGGCCCCGCTGAACTGAAGAGCAACCGGCATGCCGCTCGAAACGCCTTCGCAGCGCGCCGATTCGTCGAGTGTGGCTCGCACGTTTACCGCGGGGCCACCGCCCGGTCCGGGGATCATCTCGGTGCTCGTGGGGTCGGTAGACGAAACCGTCGTCGGATTTATTACTACCGGCTCTTCCGGGACGTACCACCCGCCCCAGTAGCGGAAACGCCCCTGTTCGCTTGCGCCCAGCGTGGAGAATCCCTCGCCGTAGCGTCCGATCCCCTCCGGCACCTGGTCGTTGCCGCGCAGTCCGCTTCCGCCACCAAAGTGGTCGCCTCCCGCCTGGCGGGCCGATCCATGGCCATGCTCGCCGCTGGCGTGCCCGCGATGCTGATAGCGGGTGCCGTGGCCCTTCGATTCCTCGCCGCCATGCTCGCTACCCGAGTCGTGGCCGCCACCACCGCCCATTCCACCGCCACCGCCGCCGTGGCCGCCACCGGATTCACCGCCCGAGCCATGCTCCTGCGCATGCGCGACGCTTCCGATCGCGATAAGAGCTGCCGCGATTGCCGCCCATATGGCCGATCGTCGTTCGTGGTGCTTGTTCATGTCTCTTCCTGAATGCGCGCAAACGGCGCGGAAGCGCCGGGCGATGGTCTGCCCGGCGTCCGTCCGGCTGCTTAGCCGTGCGCTTCGACGATCGCGACGCGCACTGCTTCCGCGTAGGCCGCGATCGCGTCGGCCGACACGCCGCTCGGCAGCGTGAGCTGCAGGATCTTGGTGATGGCGTCCACGGTCGCGGTGCTCACCGGAATGGTCTTGTCCGATGCGCTGCCCACGAATACCGCCGCGAGCAGCAGCGCTGCATTGACGTTGCTCGTGGTGTCGTAGGTCGCCGACGTCGCGACGATCTTGCCGTCGGTCAGCAGGTCCTTGTACAGCCCGAGATTCTCGAGCGGCGAATCGATGCGCACCAGCGTCGTGTCGGTGAAGCTCTGCTTCACGAGCGTCTGCAGCGCGGCGATCTTGTCCGCTTCGCTGAGCGACGAGTTGGCGATCGCAACCACTTGGTCGTAGAAAGCGGGCTGAAGCGCCGCCAGCGCGGTCGCGAGCGAGTCGTCGATCACGTGCGCAGGTGCGCGAACCACGTTCAAGCGACCGAGCTCGAGGTCGGAGGGAATGCCCTCTTGTGCCCACACGGGCTTGCCGCCCTGGGTGCCGGGAACTGGCGCGGAGCCGGCGCCGCCGTATTTCGGACCCTTTGCGTCGCTGTCGCCGCTCGGTCCACCTTGGCCCTGTCCTTTTCCGCCGACGTCGGTGGGTGCCTGACCGCCGCGCTGTCCATGCTCACCGGTTGGACCGCCCGCGCCTTTCGGAGTGCCGTCCTGCGCGAACGCGATGCTGACCGGGGCAATCGAAGTCAACCACTTGGGCGCGACCCCCACCGCGGATACCACAAGCCCGAACGCTGCCGCCGTGGCGATGACGATCGGACGCAAATTGTGAAGTTTCGACGACATGATCACTTCTGGTTGGAATAGAAGAGGAATTGGGGATCGGGGAAAGACTTTTTTCCTGCTTGGACGCGCGGCTCTTGCCGCATCTCTCTTGCTCATGAG
>JBAUTZ010000136.1:0-8084 GCA_049582445.1 Burkholderiales bacterium | reverse complement strand
AGCTCGCCGCGTTCCTGTGCGGCCCGGTCTCGATCAACGTAGCCTCGCGGGCCGCGGGCAAGCTGCCGGTGCTGGTGCGCGCCTCGGGCTGCCGCGTGGCGCCGGACCGGCGGCGCGTCACGCTGTTCCTGGCACGATCGAAGTCCGAGGCGGTGATCGAGGCGCTGTGCGCGACGCGCGTCGTGGCGGCGGTGTTCACCCTGCCGAGCAGCCACCGCTCGGTGCAGTTGAAGGGCACCGACGCCGAGGTCGGCGCGCCCGCCGCAGGCGATATCGAGCAGGCCCAGCGCTACATCGAGGCCTTTGCGCGGGAGATCGACCCTCTCGGCTACCGCCCGGACATGGGGCGCGCGTTGCTCTGGCTGGATGCGGCCGACCTCGTCGCGCTGACGTTCACGCCCTCGACCGCGTTCATGCAGACGCCGGGGCCGGGAGCCGGAGCGCCGCTGCGCCCCGTAGCGGCATGATCACGGTCGACTCGATCCGCGACTGCCTGGAGGGCTCGATACCCGCCACGGTCGCCACCTGCGCCGCCGACGGCACGCCGAACGTGAGCCAGGTGTCGCAGGTGCACTACGTCGACGGCGCGCACGTCGCGCTGTCGTTCCAGTTCTTCAACAAGACGCGCCAGAACGTGCTCGCCAACCCGCGCGCGGCGGTCGCGGTGATCGACCCGGCCACCGCGGTGCAATACCGCCTGGCGCTCGAGTACCTGCGCACCGAGACCGAGGGACCGCTGTTCGAGCGCATGAAGGCCAAGCTCGCCGGCATCGCCTCGCACAGCGGCATGAGCGGCGTTTTCCGCCTGCTCGGTGCGGACGTCTACCGCGTGCTCGCGATCGAGCGCCTGCCGGGCAAAGAGGTGCCGGCGCAGCCGAAACGAAGTCTGCTTGCCGCGCTGCGCAGTTGCAGCGAGCGGCTCATCCAGTGCAACGACCTGGGACGGCTGCTCGACGAGCTGCTCGTGTGCCTGGACGAGGTGTTCGGCATCGGCCATTCGATGGTGCTGGTGCCGGACGGTGCCGGCAAGCGGCTTTACACCGTGGCGAGCCGCGGCTACCCGGCCTCGGGGGTCGGCTCCGAGATCCCGATGGGTTGCGGGGTGATCGGGGTGGCGGCCCGCGAGCGCACCCCGATCCGCATCTCGCACATGACCTCCGACTACGCCTACGGCCAGGCGATCCGCGAGCGCGCCGCGCAGGAGGGCCTCGCCGACCGGCTCGAGACGATGATCCCGCTTCCCGGCCTGCCCGACGCGCGCAGCCAGCTCGCCGTGCCGGTGATCGCCGGCGGGCGGCTGCTCGGCGTGCTGTACGTCGAGAGCGCCGAGGAAATGCGCTTCGGCTACGACGACGAGGATGCGCTGGTCGCGCTCGCGACGCAGACCGGCATGGTGGTGCGGCTGCTGCAGGAGGCGGCCGAGAGCCATGAGGAGCCGCCGGCGGCGCCCGGCCGCGCCGAACCGCCGGGCGGCACGCCGGTGCCGATCCGCCATTACGCCGCCGACGGCAGCGTGTTCATCGGCGACGATTACCTGATCAAGGGCGTCGCGGGCGCGATCTTCTGCAAGCTGCTGCGCGACTACGGCCGCGAGCAGCGCACGGAGTTCTCGAACCGGGAGCTGCGGCTCGACGCCTCGATCCGGCTGCCCGACATCAGCGACAACCTCGAGGCGCGGCTGATCCTGCTCTCGCGCCGGCTCGCCGAGCGCTGCGAGTTCCTGAAGATCGAGAAGGCCGGGCGCGGCCGCCTGCGTCTCGTGGTCGCGCGCCCCGTCAAGCTGGTCGAGATTCCCGCCTAGACGCCGACCGGCGTCGGCCCGAGCGCGGCGCCGAGCTTGTACCAGTCGCGCTCGCTCAGATGTTGCTTGAGCATCGCCATCATCCCGGCGAAGGCCTCGGCGGGCGCGCCGCGCTGCATTTCGGCGAGCTGCGCCGCGCGGTCGCTCGCGGTCATCGCCGGCAGCATCCAGCGCCCGACGAGCGCCGCTTTCTCGGGCGCGACGGAGGCAAGGATCGCATGGTGGATTTCGGCCAGCTCCCCGTCGTCGTAGGCCTCCCACAGTACGGCGTTGTTTTCGGTCTCTTCGGCGTGCATGTGCTCGAAGTTCTCGGCCACGAACAGCGCGATCGCGCGGTACAGCCGCAGCGCCGCGGCGGCGCGCTCGGCGCCCGCGGCCAGTTCGACTTCGCGGGCCGCGCTCTCGAGGGCCCCGATCGAGCGCTCGTGATGCACGTGCTCGAGCGCGATCTTCGCAGTCGACCCGGGGCGCCGCGCTTCCATCGCCACGTGGACGAATCGGTTCTCCAGCTCCAGGTGCATCCGGCACAGCCCGAGCAGGGTGCGCAGCTGCGCCAGCGCGCCGGCGGTCTCGCAATCGTCCCAGGCGTCCATGCGCCCGACGGCGTCGAGCGTGTGGGTCATGAAGCTGCGCAGGCCCTTGTGGATCTGTACGTACAGGTCCAGGCGGCCTGCGGCGATTTCCCGGCGGGGTTTGAGCTGAACGACGGTTTGTGCCATGACGACCTCCGTGTAGTTGATGGGAGGGGAGTCTAGGCGGGCGGATGGCGCGGCGTTCGTAAATGCTGCCTAAGCAAACCCTAAGAATTCCTTAACGGGGGCGGCCGGGGTGGTTGACGCCGGCCGGGGGGCACGTGCAGCATGCGCTGGCCCGTGTCCTGGAGGAGGGGAGCATGAAACCCGAGCTTACGTTGCTGGTCTGGGCCGTGTTGCTGGCCTTCGTGCAGGTGGTGGTGGCGGTGCAGGGGGCGATGATGCAGGTCGGTCTGCCCGCGCTCGTCGGCAATCGCGAGAAATTCCCGGAGCTCACCGGCTGGGCGGGACGCGCGAGCCGCGCCCAGCGCAACATGGTGGAGAACCTGGTGCTGTTCGCCGCGCTGGTGCTGGTCGCGGTGGTGGCGGACAAGACGAACGCCATGACCCTGCTCGGCGCGCAGATCTTCTTCTGGGCGCGGGTCGGGTACGCGGTCGTGTATCTCGTCGGCATCCCCTGGCTGCGCACCGGGGTGTGGACCGTGTCGGTCATCGGTCTGGCGCTCATCTTCGCGCAGCTGGTCTAGGCGCGGCGCCGGCCCCTTCAGCCGTGGCGCTGCCGGACAAGCGAAGGGGCCTGCGCTTCGCGCGGCGCATCTACTTGCCGCGCGTCGCCGGCATGGCGCTCGCATTTTTCGCCATCGCCTCCGTGCTGTACGAGAACGACGCGCATCCCGCGGCCTGGGCGGGGCTGCTGGCCGGGTGCTTCGTCTGGCCGCACGTGGCCTACCTGCTCGCCCGCTACAGCCCGGATCCGTACCGCTTCGAGCTCTACAACCTGACCGCGGACTCGGCGATCGGCGGGGTCTGGGTGGCGCTCATGTCGTTCAACCTGCTGCCGAGCGTGCTGGTGGTCACCATGCTGAGCATGGACAAGATCAGCCTGGGCGGTGGGCGGCTGCTCGCCCGGACCGCGACCGCGCAGGTGCTCGCCTGCGGCGCGGCGGTGCTGCTGTTCGGTTTCGATTTCCGGCCGGAGACGACCATGCTCGACGTGATCGCCTGCCTGCCGCTGCTCGTCGCCTACCCGATCGCGGTCGGCATGGTGACCCACCAGCTCTCGCGCAAGGTTCGCGAGCAAAACCGCCAGCTCGCGACGATCAGCCGCACCGACGGACTGTCCACGCTGCTCAACCGCACCGCCTGGGAGGAGCTCGCGGCGACGGAATTCAGGCGCCACCGGCGCGGCCGCCACCCGGTGAGCCTGCTGATGCTCGACATCGACCACTTCAAGCGCATCAACGACAGCTTCGGGCATCCCGCCGGCGACGAAGTGATCCGCGGCATCGGCGCGCTGCTGCGCCTGAGCATGCGCGAGTTCGACGTCGCGGGACGCTACGGCGGCGAGGAATTCGGCGTCATCCTGCCCGAGACCGGCGCGGCCGGCGCCAAGGTGATCGCGGAGCGCGTGCGCAAGGCGATCGAATCGGCGGTGATGGTGGAAGCGGAGGGCATCCGCTGCACCGTCAGCATCGGCAGCGCGACGGCGGAGGCCGACGTCGCCGATCACGGCGAATGGATCGCGCGCGCCGACCGCGCGCTGTACCGGGCGAAGCAGCTGGGCCGCAACCGCACGGTGCAGTACGAGGACCTGGAGGAAGAGGCCGCGGCGGAGGAACCGGAATGAGCGCGGCCGACTGGGCGGGCATCGTCGGCGACCTGGAGCGCCTGCTGAAGCTGCGCGCCATCCCGTTCGGCATGAAGCTGTACGAGGCGCGGGAGGAGATGGAGGCGATCCCGAAGATTCGGCGGCCGAAGTCGGTGCACACGCTCGACCAGGTGGTGGCGCAGGCGGCGCGCCTGGGCTGGACGGTGGGCGTCACCGCCGAGGACCTGGTCGGCGACCAGTGCCGCTCGGTGGTCGGCCTCGGCGGCCAGGACGACGAGTGGCGCTCGGGCCAGCACATGGTCGGGGTGTGGTTCGCTACGCTCGAGGACGCCGGCCGGCACCAGGCGGCCATGAACCTGGTGCCGAAGGGAAGGTTCGAGGCGCTGGCGGTGGCGCCGCTCGCGAGCGGAAGGCTCGACCCGCCCGACATCGCGCTGTTCTACGCCACGCCGGGGGCGATGATTTACTTCATCAACGGGCTGCAGTGGTCCGGATACAAGCGCTTCGACTGGAGCGTGGTGGGCGAGTCGGCGTGCGCCGACTCCTGGGGGCGGGCGCTCAAGACGCGCGAGCCGAGCCTGTCGATCCCGTGCTTCGCCGAGCGACGCTACGGCGGCGTGCAGGACGACGAGCTGCTGATGGCGCTGCCGCCCGAGCGGCTCCCCGGCGCGATCGCCGGCATGCAGGCGCTGGCGAAGAACGGCTTTCGCTATCCCTTCCCGCAGTACGGCATCCAGCAGGACGTGCGCGCCGGGATGGCGGTGAGCTACCCGGACCGCAAGTAGCGCGTCGGCGACCTTGCGGTCGCCGATCCGCGCTCAATTCGCCTAGCGTTGCGCGACGCGCTGGTGCCGGTCGGCGCGCAAATCTCGGCGGTCGTGGCGCAGGTCGTGCCGGTCCGCGCGAAGGGCGCGGCGGTCGTGCCGCAGATCGCGACGCTCGGCGCGCACGCCCCTGCGGTCGCCTTGGCGCATCTCGTGCCTCAGCTGATGGCGGTCCTGCCGCATGTCGTGCCGATCACCGCACAACTCGTGCCAATCCTGCCGAATTTCTCTGCGGTCGCCGCGGGCGTCGTGCGATTGCGCGAACGACAGGCTGCTCACCGCGAGCATCGCCGCGGTCACTGCGAGATACGTTGTTTTCCTGAACATGTCGCTTCTCCTGTGTCGTTGAACGGGTTGCTACAACGCCATTCAACGCTCACGGAGCACGCGCATCCTCGACAGTCTGTTACGGGATGTAACTCAGGCGAGCACGAAGCCCTCGTAGCCGCGCGCCGCGACTTCTTCGCACTTCTTTACGTAGGACGGAAAGCCGAGCAGCGGCATGAATACGCGGGGCTTGCCCGGCACGTTGGCGCCGATGTACCAGGAATTGCAGAGCGGATAGACGGTGCGATCGGCGACGGCGTTGACGTGAGCGACCCATGCGTCCTCGGCTTCCGCGCGGGCCTCGATGGTTGCTTGTCCGTGAGCGCGCAGGTGCGCGATGCAGTCGGCGATCCAGTCCACGTGCTGCTCGATCGAGACCAGCATGTTGGTGAGCACCGACGGGCTGCCCGGGCCGGTGATGGTGAACAGGTTCGGAAAGCCCGCCACCGCGAGGCCGAGGTAGTTGCGCGGCCCCGCGGCCCAGGCCTCGCGCAGCGTGCGTCCGCCGCGCCCGCGGATGTCGATCCTCGCCAGCGCGCCGGTCATCGCGTCGAAGCCCGTGGCGAAGACGATCGCGTCGAGCGCGTATTCGCGCCCGCCGGCGCGCAGCCCGCGCGGCGTGAGCGCCTCGATCGGCGTCGCGGCCACGTCGACGAGGTGCACGTTGCCCCGGTTGAAGGTCTCGTAGTAGCCACTGTCGATGCATAGGCGCTTGCAGCCGATTCTCTGCGTCGGGCACAGGCGCTCGGCGAGCGCCGGATCGCGCACGACGGCGCGGATCTTGTCGCGCACGAACTCGGCCGCCGTTTCGTTCGCCTGCGCATCGAGGATGAGATCGCCGAACGCGCCGAGCAGGAACAGCCCGCCGTGCTGCCAGCGCGCCTCGAACGCGCGACGCCGCTCCGCGGACGTCGCCTCAAGGGCGGAAGCCTCGTTGCGCGGCAGGTTCGAGCCGAAGGCGTTCGGCATCAGGCTGTTGCGGGCGCGAAAGCCCGCGTAGTCCGCCTTGACGCGCGCCTCGTAGGCGGGGTCGAGCGGGGCGTTTTGGGCGGGCACGGAATAGGTCGCCGTGCGCTGGAAGACGTAGAGCTCGCGCGCTTCCTCGGCGATGAGCGGGATCGACTGCACCGCGGACGATCCGGTGCCGATCACGCCGACGCGCTTATCGCGGAAGTCGACCTTTCCGTGCGGCCATTCGCCGGTGTGATACACCTCGCCCGCGTAGCGCTCGAGCCCCGGAAGCCGCGGCTTGTTCGGCGAGGACAGGCACCCGGTGGCCATGACGAGGTACCGGGCCGAAGTCTCGGCGCCATCTTCGGTGCGCACGGTCCAGCAGCTGGCCGCCTCGTCGAAGCGCGCGGCGATGACGCGCGCGTCGAAGCGGATGTCGGCGCGCAGGCCGAAGCGGTCGGCGACGTGGTTTGCGTAGCGCAGGATCTCCGGCTGCGAGGCGAAGCGCTCGCTCCAGCGCCACTCCTGCTGCAGCCGCTCGTCGAACTGGTAGGAGTACTCCAGGCTCTCGATATCGCAGCGCGCGCCGGGGTAGCGGTTCCAGTACCAGGTCCCGCCGACGCCGGAGCCGGCCTCGAGCACGCGCGCGGCGAGCCCCAGGCCGCGCGCGCGGTGCAGCATGTACAGGCCAGCGAAGCCCGCGCCGACGACGAGGACGTCGAGTTTCACGACGCCCGGGCGAAGGCCGGCAGGGCGCGCGCGATCATTTCGTCCGAGGCGGTCAGGCTGATGCGGAAGTAATCCGGGGCGTTCATCATGCTGCCCGGCAAGACGAACACGCCGCGGTCTGCGAGCGCGTTCCATTGCCGCTCGGGGTCGTTGCCGGACCATTTGACCCACAGGTAGAACGTTCCCTCCGGCGGCAGCACGGCGTGGCCGCCCTTCGCCAGCGCCTCGCTCAGTGTGTCGCGGCGGCGGGCGAGCGCCTGGACATCGATCGACAGCCGCTCGAGCTGCGGCACGGCGTTCTGCATGACGGCGTTCGGGAAGCACCAGCCGAGCGCCATCTGGGTCGCGAACATCGCGTCGCGCAGCGCCTGCCGGTCCGGGGCGGGCATGAGCGGCGAGATCGCCAGGTAGCCCAGGCGCTGACCGGGCGCGAGCAGCACCTTGCCGTAGCTGTAGGAGACGAGCGTCCAGGGGTAGACGGCCGCCGGGCTGACGAAGCCGCGCCCGTCGAAGCGCAGGCGCCGGTAGGGCTCGTCCGAGAGCAGGAATATGCGGCGGCCGATGCGCTGCGAGGCGCGCTCGAGCAGCTCGGCGAGCGCGGCGAGGACCTCGCGTCCGCAGATCCTGCCGGTAGGATTGTGCGGCGTGTTGACGATCACCAGCCGCGTGCGCGGTCCGATGGCCGCGTCGATCGCGTCGAGGTCGAGATCGAAGCGCGGCTGCTTGAGCAGCAGTTTACGCGGCACGGCATCCGCCGCGAGCAGCATCGGCTCGTAGCAGAACCACGCCGGCTCGGAGAAGATCGCCTCGTCGCCGGCATCGAGCAGGAGCCTGAACGCGACCGAGATCGCCGCGAAGGCGCCGGCGGTGAGCGCGATGTCCGGCGGCTCGAACGCCAGGCCGAGCTCTTTGCCGACCGCTTGCGCGAGGAACGCCTGCGGCGCTTCCTCGCTCGACTTGTAGGCGAACCAGTCCTTGTTCTGCGGCAGCGCTCCCTCGCGGATCGCCGCCACGAGCCCCGCGAGCGGCATCTCGTGCGGATTGCCGAAGGTGAAGTCCGCGATGCCCGGATCGCCGCGCCGCTCGCCGTA
>JBAUTZ010000135.1:0-3143 GCA_049582445.1 Burkholderiales bacterium | reverse complement strand
CCGCGGGCGCGGCGACCGGCCGCAACCCGGTCGGCGTGATCGTGCCCTGCCACCGCATCGTCGGCTCCGACGGCAGCCTTACCGGCTACGCGGGCGGAGTCGGCAGGAAGCGTGCGCTGCTCGCGCTCGAAGCCGGGCCGTCGCCGGTCCGCAGGCCGGTCACTTCGCCCTTCGGTCGACGACGCGCTTCGCTTTCCCGATCGAGCGCTCGATCGAGCTGATGGGAACGATCTTGACGTCGGCGGTGACGCCGATCAGGGACTTGATGTTGTGCTGCAGCTTCGCCGCCGAGCCCGCGTCGGCGGCGCCGGGAGCGAGCTCGACCAGCACCGTGAGGTGATCGAGCGGTCCGTCCTTGGACAGCTCCAGCACGTAGTGCGGGCTGAGCTCCGGCTGCTTCAGGATCTGCTCCTCGATCTGTGACGGGAACACGTTGACGCCGCGGATGATGAGCATGTCGTCCGAGCGCCCGGTGATCTTTTCCATGCGGCGCATGGTGCGCGCGCTGCCCGGCAGCAGGCGCGTGAGGTCGCGCGTGCGGTAACGGATCACCGGCAGCGCCTCCTTGGTGAGAGAGGTGAACACCAGCTCGCCCTTCTCGCCCTCGGGCAGCGGCTTGCCCGTGTCGGGGTCGACGATCTCGGGGAGGAAATGGTCCTCCCAGATGGTGAGGCCGTCCTTGGTCTCGATGCACTCCTGCGAAACGCCCGGCCCCATGACTTCCGACAGGCCGTAGATGTCGATCGCGTCGAGCGCCAGGCGCTCCTCGATCGATTTGCGCAATTCATTGGTCCACGGCTCGGCGCCGAATATGCCGATCCTAAGCGAGCAGCTTTTCGGATCGATCCCCTGCCGCTCCATCTCGTCGGCGATCGCCAGCATGTAGGAAGGCGTCACCATGATGATCTCGGGCTTGAAGTCCCGGATAAGCTGCACCTGGCGCTCCGTCATGCCACCGCCGAGCGGGATTACCGCGAGCCCCAGGCGCTCGGCGCCGTAGTGCGCGCCCAGTCCGCCGGTGAACAAGCCGTACCCGTAGGCGACGTGCACCTTGTCGCCCGGCTTCGCGCCCGCGGCGCGGATCGAGCGCGCCATGACGTTCGACCAGGTGTCGATGTCCTTCGCGGTATAGCCGACTACGGTCGGCTTGCCGGTGGTGCCGGAGGAGGCGTGGATGCGCACGATCTTGTCCATCGGCACCGCGAACATGCCGAACGGATAGTTCTCGCGCAGGTCGGCCTTGGTGGTGAAGGGGAACTTCGCCAGATCCGCGAGCGTGTTGCAGTGCTCCGGCTTGACGCCCGCCTCGTCGAACTTCCTGCGGTAGTGCGGCACGTGGTCGTAGGCGTGCCGCAGCGACCATTGCAGCCGCTGCAACTGCAGCTTGCGCAGATCGGCGAGCGGCGCCTTCTCGATCGGCTCGAGTGCGAAGTTCGTCATCGTGGTGCGCCTCCCGTGCTCTCTTTTGATCTTGCTATGCGAAAGGGCGGAGAAAAGCTTACACCAAAGGGCAGTAGAATCGCCTGACTATGCTGAAGGTCACCGCCATCGACGGCATCACGCCGGTCGTGGACCCGAGCGCCTACGTGCATCCCAGCGCGGTCCTGGTCGGCGACGTGATCGTCGGTGCGCGCGTCTACGTCGGGCCCTGCGCCTGCCTGCGCGGCGACTTCGGCCGCATCGTAATCGGGGAGGGCGCCAACATCCAGGACTGCTGCATCCTGCACGCCTTTCCCGACCGCGACCTCGTGGTTGAGGCCGATGGCCATATCGGCCACGGCGCGGTGCTGCATGGCTGCGTCGTGAGGCGAAACGCGATGGTCGGCATCAACTCGGTGGTCAACGACAACGCGGTGGTCGGCGAATCGTCGATCGTTGCCGCAATGGCCTTCGTCAAGGCGGGATTCGAGGTGCCGCCGAGATGCCTCGCGCTCGGCATCCCGGCGAAGGTGGTGCGCGAGCTGTCGGCCGAGGAGATGGCCTGGAAGCGCGACGCGACGCGCCAGTACCAGGAGCTCGCCGTGCGCAGCCTCGCGACTGCGCGCGAGACGGTGGCGCGTAGCGAAGTCGAGCCGGACCGGCCGCGCTTTCGCGATCCGTCGGTCATGCCGCTATCGGAGATGAAGAAGGGAGTCGGAAAGTGAGCGACACGGCGCTTCTGATCATCGACATCCAGAACGACTACTTCCCCGGCGGCGCGATGGAGCTCGATGGCGCCGAGGCCGCTGGCGCGAGGGCGGGCGCCGCGCTCGCCGCGTTCCGCGCGAAGAAGCTGCCCGTGTTCCACGTGCGCCACCTGTCGGTGCGCCCTGGCGCCACGTTCTTCCTTCCGGATACAAAGGGCGCGGAGATCCACCGTTCGGTTGCGCCCGCCGCGGGCGAGCCGGTGATCGAGAAGAATTTTCCCAACAGCTTCCGAGCCACCGACCTGAAGGAGCGGCTGGACCGGGCCGGCGTGAAGAACCTGGTGGTGGCGGGCATGATGACGCAGATGTGCGTCGATTCGAGCGTGCGCCAGGCCGCGGACCTCGGCTACAAGGTGACGCTGCTCGCGGACGCCTGCGCCACGCGCGCGCAGAGCTTCGGCGGCGAGACGGTGCCGGCGCCCCAGGTGCAGCGAGCCTTCCTCGCGGCGCTAAACGGCCTGTTCGCGAAGGTGCAGCCGACCGAAGAGTTTCTCAAGGGAGCGTGAAGATGGCCTACGAGTTCATCGCCACCGAGGTGCGCGGCCGGGTCGCGATCGCGACGCTAAATCGCCCGAAGCAGATGAATGCGCTCAACCCGCAGCTCATGCAGGAGCTGGGCCAGGCGCTATACGCCTTCGACGCGGACGACGCGATCGGCGCGATCGTCATCACCGGCAGCGAAAAAGCGTTCGCCGCGGGCGCCGACATCGGCGCAATGAAGGACTGGAACTTCATCGACGTGTACCGCGCCGATTACATCACGCGCGACTGGGAGCACATCAGGAGAATCCGGAAGCCGGTGATCGCAGCGGTCGCCGGCTACGCGCTCGGCGGCGGCAACGAGCTCGCCATGATGTGCGACATCGTGATCGCGGCCGAGAACGCGAAATTCGGCCAGCCCGAGATCAACCTCGGCGTCCTGCCCGGCGCCGGCGGCACGCAGCGCCTGCCGCGCGC
>JBAUTZ010000134.1:0-10315 GCA_049582445.1 Burkholderiales bacterium | reverse complement strand
GGTAAGGCCCGCCGGGGCGCGCATAGTACTCCGGGCACTCGAGCAGCCACAGGGTCGGCTCGCCCGGGGCCTCCAGCAGCCGTGCGGCGGGGAACGCTCCGCCCGACGAAGGAAAGCCGGCGATCATCCGGGCGTGTGGAAACGCGCGAGCGAGAGAGGGGTAGGCGGGCACCAGCACGCGCAGCTCGGCGCCCTCCGCGGCGAGCGCCCGCGGCAGCGCCTGCGCGATGTCGCCCAGCCCGCCGGTCTTCGCCCAGGGCGCGACCTCGGGCGCCACGTACAGCACGCGCAACGGCGCTGCCACGCCGCGCTAGGCTAGAGCCACGTCATCATCCCCATCTCGTAGGGGTGGGTCAGCAGCTCGTTGCCGGGATAGGCGCGCATGCGGTATTCGATGCGGCCCGAGAGCTGGGGCACGAAATCGAGCGAGAACAGGTGCTCACCGGTCTCCGGCAGGACGCGCTCGAAGGCGAGGCGCTCGGTCGCGGAGCGCTGGCTCGCCTGCGCGGTTCCCGGTCGCGCGAGCAGCAGCTCGACGACGATGTCCTCGGGCGACAGCCCGTTCAGCCTGGCCGCAACGGCGATGCGCAACTTGCCTCCGAACGCGACACGCGCCACCGGATCGTCCGCGCGCCGCAGCGTCACGCCGCTCCACGCGGCGCGCACCTTTTCCTTCCAGATGGCGAGCGCTCGCGCGGCCTGGAAGTCGTGCTCGGCGAAGCGCCGCCACTGGCGCGTGGCCGGCCGGTAGAACTGGTCGACGTACTCGGTCAGCATGCGCATCGAGGACATGCGCGGCACGATCGAGGCGATCGATTGCTTGGCCTTTGCCACCCAGCCCGGCGAGTAGCCGGCCGGGGTGGTGGCGTAATACAGAGGTATCACCTGGTCCTGCAGCAACTCGTAGAGCGTGCGCGCCTCTTCCTCGTCGCGGCGCGCCGCGTCGAGCGTCTCCGAGGCGGGCTTGATCGCCCAGCCGTTGCCGCCGTCGTAGCCTTCGCCCCACCATCCGTCCAGCACCGACAGGTTGATCACGCCGTTGATCGCCGCCTTGATGCCCGAGGTGCCGCAGGCCTCGAGCGGGTGCACCGGGTTGTTGAGCCACACGTCGACGCCCGACACCAGCCGGCGCGCGAGCCGCAGGTCGTAGCCCTCGACCATGAGAATCTTCGACTCGAACTCGGGCATGCGCGCGACCTCGCCGATGCGGCGGATCAGCTCCTGGCCGGGCTGGTCGGCGGGATGCGCCTTGCCGGCGAAGATGAACAGGACGGGGCGCTTCGGGTCGCCGGTGATCTCGCGCAGCCAGTCGAGGTTGCTGAACAGCAGCGTGGCGCGCTTGTAGGCGGCGAAGCGGCGGGCAAAGCCGACGGTGAGCACGGTCGGGTTCGCAGGATCGGCGAGCTTCAGCATGCGGTCGAGGTGCGCCTCGGAGCCCTGGTTGCGCGCGTGTTGCGCGCGGATGCGATGGCACACCAGGTGCAGCATCTGCGCCTTGAGGTTCTGGTGCACGTTCCAGAACTGGGAGTCTGGAATCTGGTTCACCGACTGCCAGCACTCGCGGTCGAACAGCCGCTGCGACCAGCCGGGTCCCATGTGATTGTCGAACACCTCGTCCCAGGCGTCGGCCAGGAAGGTCGGCACGTGCACGCCGTTGGTGACGTAGCGCAGCGGATTTTCGTCCGCGTCGATCTGCGGCCACAGCTCGGCGCAGAGTTGCGACGAGACGCGCCCGTGGATGCGCGACACGCCGTTCTGGTAGCGCGAGGCGCGCACCGCCAGGGCCGTCATGTTGAAGTCGCGGGATGAAGGCGAGTGGCCGAGTGCGACGGCTGCGTCGAGGTTGCCACGCAGCTCGGGACACGCCGCCTCGAGGTGCGCGCGCACCAGCGGCTCGGGAAAATGGTCGTGACCGGCGGCGACCGGGGTGTGCGTGGTGAACACCGTGTTGGTGGCGGTCGCCTCGAGCGCGGCGTCGAAGTCGAGGCCGCCGGCCATCAGCATCCTGATGCGCTCGTAGGCGAGGAATGCGGAGTGGCCTTCATTCACGTGCCAGCAGTCGGGCCGGATCCCCATCTCGGCGAGGGCGCGCGCGCCGCCGATGCCGAGCACGATCTCCTGCTCGAGCCGCGCGGCGCGGTCGCCGATGTAGAGCTGGTCGGTGATTGCGCGGTCGTGCGGGCCATTCTCCGCGATGTCGGTGTCGAGCAGGTACAGGGTGACGTGACCGATGCGTGCGCGCCACACCTTCACATGCACCCGGCGTCCGGGCAGATCGAGCGCGACGCGCCGCTCGCTGCCGTCGTCGCGCAGCACCGGATCGATCGGCAGCAGATCGAAGTCCGTGGCGCTGTATGCCGCGTGCTGGCGGCCTTCGCCGTCGATCGTCTGCTCGAAATATCCCTGGCGGTAAAGCAGGCCCATCCCGACCAGCGGCATGCGCAGGTCGCTCGCGGTCTTGGTGTGGTCTCCCGCCAGGATGCCCAGGCCCCCGGAGTAGATCGGCAGGCTTTCGTGCAGACCGAATTCCGCGCAGAAGTAGGCAATGACGTCGCCCTGGTGCAGGTGCGCCGTGCGGTTGCCGCGGATCGGGTCGCCGTGATAGGTGTCGTAGGCCGACAGCACCCGGTGGTAGGAATTCAGGAACACCGGGTCTTCGGCGGCGTCGTCGAGCCGCTTCTGGTCGACATTGCGCAAGAACGCCTTCGGGCTGTGCCCGATCGCCTGCCACAGCCTGCGGTCGAGGCGCGCGAACAGGGTGCGCGTCGGCCGGTCCCAGCTGTACCAGAGATTGTTGGCGAGCTCCTCGAGCCGCTGCAGGCGCGGCGGCAGCGAGGGCCGAACGTCTAGACGATAGGGCGTGCCACGCAAGGTGCGGCGATTTTACACCGCAGGGGGCGCTCCCCTCGCGCGCTCAGCGCACGTGGTGAATCGGCTGGCCGAGCATGTCCGGCGTCACGAGCGTGATGCCGTTGTCCGTGACGGTGAAGCGCTTGCGATCCTCCTGCGGGTCGAGCCCGATTACCAGGCCCTGTGGAATGTGGCAGCCGCGATCGAGGATCGCGCGCTTCACGACCGCGCGCGGCGCGATCTCGACGTCGGGAAGCACCACCGAGTCCTCCACCCGCGAGTGGGTCTCGACCCTGACGTTGGAGAACAGCACCGACCTGCGCACCGTGGCGCCGCTGACGATGCAGCCGCCCGAGACCATCGAGTCGATCGCCATGCCGCGGCGGCCGTCCTCGTCGAACACGAACTTGGCGGGGGGCTGTTGCTCCTGGAAGGTCCAGATGGGCCACTCCGTGTCGTACAGGTTGAGCTCGGGCGTGACCTTGATGAGCTCCATGTTCGCGTCCCAGTAGGCGTCGAGGGTGCCGACGTCGCGCCAGTAGGGTTTGCCCTCGCGCATGCCGACGCAGCTGTCGGCGAAGCGGTGCGCGAACACCTGGTAGCGCGGCAGGATGTGGGGAATCACGTCCTTGCCGAAGTCGTGGCTCGATGACTTTTCGTCGGCGTCGCGCGTCACCTGCTCGAACAGGAACCCCGCGTTGAACACGTAGACGCCCATGCTGGCGAGGAAATGATCAGTCGACCCGGGCATTGGGTCTGCGCGCTCGGGCTTCTCGGCGAAGCCGACCACGCGTCCGTCGGCGTCGACGTTCATCACGCCGAAGCTCTTCGCGTCGCGCAGCGGCACCTCGATGCATGCGACGGTCATATCGGCCTGGCGCGAGGCGTGGTAGGCGATCAGCCGGCCGTAGTCCATCTTGTAGACGTGGTCGCCCGAGAGCACCAGCACGTAGGAGCAGCCATCCGCCCGCAGGATGTCGAGATTCTGGTACACCGCGTCCGCCGTGCCGCGGTACCAGCGCTCCGCGATCTGTTGCTGCGCGGGCAGGATATCGATCGATTCGTGGATACGCCCGTCCAGGAAGCTCCAGCCGCGCTGCAGGTGCCGGATCAGGCTCTGCGACTTGTATTGCGTCGCCACGCCGATTCGCCGCACGCCGGAATTGACGCAGTTCGAGAGCGTAAAGTCGATGATGCGGAACTTGCCGGCGAAAGGCACCGCCGGCTTGGCGCGCCAGTCGGTGAGCGCGTGCAGGCGCGTGCCGCGGCCGCCGGCGAGCACGAGCGCGTACGTGTCCTTGGTGAGATGGCTCACGTAGCGCGGATCGGGCTGGTCTTTCAAGGTGCAGTAGGACGCGTGCAGGCAGGCTTGCGGCGCCGCAACAGCGGCGGCCAGGGTTTTCCGATCGACGTCGCCCATGTGAGTCTCCCCGCCCACGTTGCCGGAAAAGCCGCATGCGCTTCGCTTGGTATTGTTGTTGCTGCGATGCAGGCGCGCTTGATATAGGTCAAACGCGCTTCCCCTCTTAGTCGCCGGCTGCGCCGCGAAGTTCCGCGAGAGCGCCTAGAAAAGCCTGTTCGGCAGCCACAGCGCGAGCTGCGGCACGTAGGTGATGATTACCAGGAACACGAGCAGCACCGACAGCCAGGGCAGGGCTGCGCGCACCACCTGCATGATCGACATGCCGGTGATCCCGGAGGTGACGAACAGGTTGAGGCCCACCGGCGGTGTCACCATGCCGATCTCGAGGTTGACAACCATGATGATGCCCAGGTGCACCGGGTCGATGCCGAGCCGGCTGGCGATCGGGAAAAGGATTGGCGCCAGGATCAGGATGATGCCCGTCGGCTCCATGAAGTTGCCCGCGATCAGCAGCAACACGTTGACCACGATGAGGAACTGCCACGGCGCCATGCCCATTGAGACGATGTGCTCGGCGATCACCTGGGGGATGCGCTCGGTGGTGAGCACGTGGGCGAACAGCAGCGCGTTGGCGATGATGAACATCAGCATCACGGTGACGCGCGCCGCGTCGACCAGCACCCGAGGCACGTCCTTCAGGCCCATGTCGCGGTAGACGAACACGGCGACCAGGAAGGCGTATACGGCCGACACCGCCGCCGCCTCGGTCGGGGTGAAGATTCCGCCGTAGATGCCGCCGAGGATGATGACGATCAGCAGCAGGCCCCACAGGGAATCGCGTCCCGCGACCAGCGCCTCGCGCCGCGAGGCGCGCGGCTGGCGCGGCAGGTCGATCATGCGCGCGCGCACGTAGATCGCCGCCATCAGCATCAGGCCGAGAACGATCCCCGGGATGACGCCCGCCATGAACAGCTTGCCGACCGAGGTCTCGGTGGCCGCGGCGTACACCACCATCACGATCGACGGCGGGATCAGGATGCCGAGCGTGCCCGCATTGCAGATCACGCCGGCGGCGAACTCCTTCGTGTAGCCGGCGCGCGTCATGCCGGCGATGACGATCGATCCCACCGCGACCACGGTGGCGGGGGACGACCCGGAGACCGCGGCAAACAGCATGCACGCCAGAACCGAGGCCATCGCCAGCCCGCCGCGGAAATGGCCGATGCAGGCGTTGGCGAAGCGGATCATGCGCCGCGCCACGCCGCCCGTGGTCATGAACGCGCCCGCCAGGATGAAGAACGGGATCGCGAGCAGCGTAAAGGCTTCCGAGGTCTCGAACAGCTTGAGCGAGAGCGACGCGAGCGAGTCGTGGCCGAAAAACAGGATCGTGAGCGTGGAGGACAGGCCGAGGGCGACCGCGATCGGCATGCCGAGCAGCATGAAGGCGAACAGCATGACGAGCAGCGCCGCGATCGTCACGACTTGTACTCGTCCTTGTGCTTAAGCGCGTCGACCGCCTCGTCGGAGATCTGCATCCGCGTCTCGCGCCCGGTGAGGATGCGGAACAGCGCCTCGGCAAAGCGCAGGATGAGCAGGCCGAAGCCGATCAGCAGCGCGAGCCTTGGCACCCACTGCGGGATCGGGAGGTCCTGCGCCATGATATCGATCTCGTACATCTTGGCCACGTACTGCCAGCTGCCGTAGAAGATGATCACCGCGTAGACGAGGCACAGGAACGCGGCCGCGGCGCCGGCGACCCGCGCCGAACGCGGACCGAGCGACTTGACCAGCGTGTCGACGCCGATGTGCGAGCCCACGCGCACGCCGTAGGCCATGCCGAGGAAGATGAGCCAGGCGAACAGGAACGTGGTCAGCTCCAGCGCCCACACGAAGCTGTAATTGAAGACGTACCGCGCCACCACTTGCACGAAGGTGATGAGCGTCATGACGGCGAGGAGGAGGGCGATCAGTCCCTCCTCCAGCCGGTGAAACCAGGCAAAGCGCATGGGCCGCGCCACCCGGTGTTACATGTTCGCTTTCTGCGCCGCGTCGATCAGGTCCTTGCCGATGTCGGGCTCGAATTTCTTCCACACCGGGGCCATGGTTTGGCGCCACGCGGCGAGGTCGTCCTTGGTGAGCGGCTGGATCCTCGCCTTGCCGGCATCGGCGATGCGCTTCTTGTCCTGCTCGTTGAGGTCGTTCGCCAGCTTGTTGCCGTAGGCAGTGGCTTCGGCCATCGCTTCGGACAGGCCCTTACGGACGTCCGGGGGCAGGCCGTCCCACCACTTGGCGTTGGTGATCACCATGTAGTCGACGATGCCGTGGTTGGTCTCGGCGATCGTCTTCTGCACCTCGAAGAACTTCTGCGACCAGATGTTCGACCAGGTGTTCTCCTGGCCATCGACCACCCCGGTCTGCAGCGCTTGGTACACCTCGCTGAACGCCATCTTCTGCGGGTTGGCACCGAGCGCACGGAACTGCGCCTCGAGCACGTCGGAGGGCTGAATGCGGAACTTGAGACCCTTCACATCCTCCGGACGCTGCAGCTTGTCGCGGTTGGTCGACATCTGCTTCATGCCGTTGTGCCAGTAGGCGAGGCCCTGAATGTTCTTCGATCTCATGACGTCGAGCAGCGCCTTGCCCTGCGCGCCGTGCTGGAAGCGGTCCACCGCGGCGATGTCCTGGAACAGGAACGGCAGGTCGAACACCTGGAGCTTCTTCGTGTAGCGGTCGAACTTGGACAGCGACGGCGCGAGGATCTGCACGTCGCCGAGGAGCAGCGCCTCCAGCTCCTTCGCGTCGCCGAACAGCTGCGAGCTCGGGAATACCTGCACCTGCACTTTCCCGGGCAATTTCTTCTCGGCAAGTTCCTTGAACTTGAGCGAGGCCTGACCTTTGGGTGTATTTTCGGCCACCACGTGGCTGACCTTGACGATGATCGGCTCCGCCTGCGCCCCGATCGAAAGCGAGAGCGCGACCGCGCCCGTCATCAATGCTGAGATGAATCTCATGGTTCTGCTCCGTCTGAATTGAACGATCGATACCCGTCTTGTTGTTGCATCCGGGTTTCTGACGAACCCGTCATCACGATGCCTCGAGCCGGTGTGCGGGGCGCATTCTACACCCGTCAGGCGCGCGCAAGCTTAGCGTCGGGCAACGAACTTCGCTTAAAATCGCGTGTTCACTCTGGGGCTGAATCGTGAATTTCGGCGAACGGGCACGGGCCGGTTTTAGGCGCACGCTGATCGCGTGGGCGGCGCTTGCCGGACTGTTGGCCGTCCCGGTCGCGGAGACGGTGCACGAGTTCCAGCACCTCTCGCAGGCGCAGAGCGGCGCCAAATCCAAGCAAACCGGCGGTGTCAAACCCGCCTGCGAGACCTGCGCCGCATACGCGGCGATGGGCCACGCGCTTTGGACCCCTCCCGCGTTTCAGGCGCAGCGGCAGAGCGCGCCCGCGCGAATCGTCCTTTCTGCGTTCGGCATTCCGGCCGAGCGCGCGCACGTCTACCAGGAGCGAGCCCCGCCGACTTCCTCGCCAAGCGCATGAATTCGTAGCCCGGCTTCGTGCCGGGTCCATTCGCACTTGACGAGGAGAGAGTCATGCAACGACCGGTCATCGGGCTGGTCGCGGCGGTGCTGGCATGCGGCGTGCCGTTCGGCGCGCGTGCCGACAGCCGCGACGAGATCGCCCAGATCCGTACGCAGATCGAGGAAATGAAGCGGGACTACGAGTCCCGCATCGAGGCGCTGGAGAAACGCCTCGCTACCGCCGAAGCCGACGCCGGCAAGGCGGAGCAGAAGGCGGACCAGGCGCAGACGGCGGCCAAGTCGGTGGCGCAGCAGAGCCGCGCCAACGCGTTCAACCCGGCCATCTCGCTCATCCTCCAGGGGCGCTACGCGAACCTGTCGCAGAATCCGGACAGCTATCGCATTGGCGGCTTCATCCCCAGCGGCGGGGACGTCGACCCGGGCAAGCGGGGGCTGAGCCTCGCCGAGTCCGAGTTGTTCTTCAAGGCCAACGCCGATCCCTATTTCAGCGGCACGCTGATCGCTTCGCTCGCGCCGGACGGCGGAGTCGACGTCGAGAACGGCTACCTCGAGACGCTCGCCCTGTCGCACGGCTGGACGCTCAAGGCGGGACGTTTCTTTTCCAAGATCGGCTACCTGAA
The DNA here is from genome assembly GCA_049582445.1 of Burkholderiales bacterium. Lineage (GTDB taxonomy): Bacteria > Pseudomonadota > Gammaproteobacteria > Burkholderiales > SG8-39 > DAHVFK01. Next base: position 1,933 of record JBAUTZ010000134.1, on the reverse strand, counting down.
CGAGCAGCACCAGCACGCCTGGGACTTCATCGACGCGCCGCTGCCCTATCGAGCGTTCCTCGGCGGGCAACTGGGCGACGATGGCGTGCAGGCAAAATGGGTCGCGCCCACCGATCTGCTGGTCGAACTCGGCGGCGAGGCCGGGCGCGGGCGCAACTTCCCGGGCAGCGACCCCAACAAGAACGGCGCCGCGCTCGGCACGCTCTTCGGCCACGTGGGCGGAGACCTTGGCGTGGAGAACAGCTGGCGCGCGGGACTGTCGTATCTCGAAACCTCGCCGGACAACCGCGCCTACGAAGACGGCGTTTCGAATGCATTCACTGGGCACAGCAAGCTGTGGATCGCCGACGCCGTCTGGAAGTGGGCGCCGAACGGCGACCCGACCCGGCGTAATTTCAAGTTGCAGGGTGAGTATTTCCGGCGGAAGGAGAACGGCACGCTCACCTACGACACGACCGGTATTGCGCTGCCGGGCGACTACGCCTCGAACCAGTCGGGTTGGTACGGGCAGGCGGTGTACCAGTTCATGCCGCGCTGGCGCGTCGGAGCGCGCTATGACCGCCTCAGCCCCGGCAGCGTGGCGATCGGGCAGGTCGAATCGGGCGCTCTGACGGCGGCGGATTTCCCCACCCTGCAGCCGTACACGCCGAGCCTGCAGACCGCGATGATCGACTATTCGCCGAGCGAGTTCAGCCTGCTGCGGCTGCAGTTCGCGCGCGACAAGTCGCGACCCGACCTCACCGACGACCAGATCTTCCTGCAATACATCCTCAGCCTTGGCGCGCATCCGGCGCACACCTGGTAGGAGCTGATATGAGAATCCGAATCCTTTTTTTCATCTTTTCGCTGATCGCCGCGGCGCCGGCCACGGCGGCGCTCAACGTGCTCGCCTGCGAACCAGAATGGGGTGCGCTCACGCGCGAGCTCGCTGGCGACCGCGCCAAGGTCTACGAGGCGAGCACTGCGCTGCAGGACGTGCACCACATCCAGGCGCGACCGAGCCTGATCGCCGCGGCGCGGCGCGCCAACCTCGTGGTCTGCACCGGTGCCGAGCTGGAGGTCGGCTGGCTGCCGGTGCTGACGAGCGAATCGGGCAACGCCCGCATCCAGCCCAGCGCGCCCGGCTACTTCGAAGCGTCGCGCTACGTGAACCTGATCGAGATTCCGAAGCGCCTCGACCGGCGCGAAGGCGACGTCCATGCGATGGGGAACCCGCACATCCAGACCGATCCGCGCAACATCGCCAAGGTCGCGCCGGCGCTCGCCGCGCGCCTGGCGCAGATCGACCCTCCCAACGCTGCGTGGTACCAGCAGCGCTACGAGTCGTTCGCGAAGCGCTGGCAGCAGGCGATCGCGCGCTGGCAGAGCGAAGGCGCCCCGCTCAAGGGACTCAAGGTGGTGGCTCATCACGAGGCCTTCGACTACATGTTCCGCTGGCTTGGCATCGAGCAAGTCGGCGCGCTCGAGCCGCTCCCGGGCGTCGACCCGACGATCTCGCACATGTCGGAGCTCCTGCGGGCGCAGAAAACGAACCCGGCGAAGCTGGTGGTGCGCGCCTCGTTCAACGATCCGCGCGCGTCGGAATGGTTCGCCGGCCGCGCCGGGATCCCCGCCGTGATGCTGCCGTTCTCGGTCGGCGGCGACGACGCCTCCAAAGACCTGTTCAGCTGGTACGACGACATGCTCGCAATCCTGCTCAAGGCGCCGGGCAAATGAACCTCGCCGCCTTCGATGCAGGCATTCTCTGGCCAGCCTTCGTCGCCGGGCTGCTGGTCCTCGCCACCCACGTGCCGCTCGGCATGCAGGTTCTCAAGCGCGGTATCGTGTTCATCGACCTGGCGATCGCGCAGATCGCCGGTTGCGGCGTCCTCGCCGCGGGCCTGCTCGGGTGGGCGGCGCAGGGCGCGGCGGCGCAGGCTGCGGCGCTCTCCGC
>JBAUTZ010000133.1:0-4559 GCA_049582445.1 Burkholderiales bacterium | reverse complement strand
AGCAGGTGCAGCATCTTCGGCATGTAGCTTTGCCGCACCAATGCGGAATCCGGCCGGTAAAGCAGGTTGTCAAGCAGGACCGGTTGGCCGAGGTAAAGCAGCGCGCGGCACATGCGACGATGGTAGCGGCGGCGAGTCGGCCCGCCAAGCGCTTGACCGCAGTCAAGCGTTTCGTGGCAGTCGGTGCCGGATAATTGGCCGGCGCAAGCGAGGAGGCAAAAGAATTGAAAGGCAAAGTCCGTTCCACGCCGAAAGGCCGCGGCGTCGATCCGAAAGCGCTGGAGGAAGTGCGCAAGCTGCTCGGAGCCGCGCCGCGCCGCCGCGACCTGCTCATCGAGCACCTGCACCGGATCCAGGATGCTTGCGGATACCTGTCGGCGATGCACCTCGCTGCGTTGGCGCAGGAAATGCGCATGGCGCTCGCCGAAGTCTACGAGGTTGCCACCTTCTATCACCATTTCGACGTGGTGAAGGAGGGCGAGGAGGCCCCCGCGCGCCTCACGGTGCGCGTGTGCGACTCCATTGCCTGCGAGCTGGCCGGGGCACAGGAGCTCCTGCACCGCCTGCCGGCGATCCTCGGCGCCGACGTGCGCGTGCTGCATGCGCCGTGCGTCGGCCGCTGCGAGGTCGCCCCGTGCGTGGTCGTGGGCCAGAACCCGGTGCCGTTTGCCACCGCGGCGAAGGTGCGCGAGACGGTCGAGGACGAGGCAGTCGAGTGCCCGGTGCCGGGCTACCTCGACTACGCGGCCTATAAGCGGGGCGGTGGATACCGGCTGATTGCCGATTGCCTCGCCGGCCGGCGCACGCGCGACGAGATCACCAAGATCATGGAAGACTCGGGATTGCGCGGCCTGGGTGGCGCGGGATTCCCGGCGGGGCGCAAGTGGCGCATCGTCGCAGCCGAGCCGGCGCCCCGCCTGATGGCGCTCAACATCGACGAGGGCGAGCCCGGCACGTTCAAGGACCGGTGGTACCTGGAGCGCGATCCGCATCGCTTCCTGGAGGGCATGCTGGTCGCGGCCTGGTGCGCGGGAGTGGGCGAGATCTACGTCTACCTGCGCGACGAGTACGCCGGCTGCCGCGCGGTCCTCGAGAAGGAGCTCAGGAAGCTGCAGGCGCGGCCGCCTTGCGCGCTGCCTCCGATCCACCTGCGCCGCGGCGCGGGCGCCTACATCTGTGGCGAGGAATCGGCGATGATCGAATCGATCGAGGGCAAGCGCGGCATGCCGCGCCTACGCCCTCCCTATGTCGCGCAGATCGGATTGTTCGGCTACCCCACGCTCGAGCACAACATGGAAACGGTGTACTGGGTGCGGGAGATCGTGGAAAAGGGCGCCGGGTGGTTCGCGTCGCACGGCCGGCACGGCAGGAAGGGGCTGCGCTCGTTCTCGGTGTCGGGGCGCGTCAACAAGCCGGGCGTGCACCTTGCGCCTGCGGGCATCACGGTGCACGAGCTGATCGCGGAATACTGCGGCGGCATGCAGGAGGGCCACGCGTTCTACGGCTACCTGCCGGGCGGCGCCTCGGGCGGCATCCTGCCGGCGAGCCTCGGAGACGTGCCGCTGGATTTCGACACGCTGCAACCGCACGGCGCGTTCATCGGCTCGGCGGCGGTCGTGATCCTCTCGGATCACGACAAGGCGAGCCATGCGGCGCAGAACCTGATGCGCTTCTTCCGCGACGAATCCTGCGGGCAGTGCACGCCGTGCCGCGTCGGCACGTCCAAGGCGCTTGCGCTGATGGGCGAGCGCAGGTGGAACCAGCCGCTGCTGAAGGAGCTTTCGCAAGCAATGGCCGATGCCTCGATCTGCGGCCTCGGCCAGGCTGCGCCGAACCCGGCGCTCAGCATCATGAAGTTCTTTCCTCACGAGGTGACGTGATGGAGCGCGCGACAAACCGGCAGCTTGCCACCATGCCGATCGAGTTCAAGCTGAACGGCAAGACGGTGGTCGGGCGGCCCGACGAGACGATCATCGAAACGGCCCGACGCCACGGCGTCGAAATCCCGCACCTGTGCTACAAGCCCGGCCTGCGCCCGGACGGCAACTGCCGCGCCTGCATGGTCGAAGTGAAGGGCGAGCGGGTGCTCGCGCCTTCGTGCTGCCGCACCCCGACCGAAGGGATGGAAGTCACCACCGACTCGGCGCGTGCGCTCGGCTCGCAGAGGATGGTGCTGGAGCTCCTCCTATCCGACATGCCGGAGAAGGAATACAGGCTCGACTCCGAACTCGATCAATGGGCGCGCAAGCTGAAGCTCGGCCTGCCCCGGTTCCCGTCCCGTTCCCAGCCCGCATCGGATCTTTCGCATCCGGCGATCGCGGTCAATCTCGACGCGTGCATCCAGTGCACGCGCTGCCTGCGTGCCTGCCGCGAGGAGCAGGTGAACGACGTCATAGGCTACGCGTTCCGCGGCGAGCAATCCAAAATCGTGTTCGACTTCGACGATCCGATGGGGGCGAGCACCTGCGTGGCCTGCGGCGAATGCGTGCAGGCCTGCCCCACCGGCGCGCTCATGCCGGCGCGCGAGGCCGGCTTCGCGGCAGCCGAGAGCACCGTCGATTCGCTGTGCCCGTTCTGCGGCGTCGGCTGCCAGCTCACATACCACGTGAGCCAGAACAAGATCCGCTTCGTCACCGGGCGCGACGGCCCGGCGAACCACGGGCGGCTGTGCGTCAAGGGCCGTTACGGCTTCGACTACGCGCATCACCCGCACCGCCTGACCCGACCTCTGATCAGGAAGCCGGGGGTGGCGAAGTCGGCGGACTTCGTCGTCGACCCCGGCAACTGGTCGGAAGTGTTCCGCGAGGCGAGCTGGGAAGAAGCGCTCGAGGCCGCCGCCGCGGGGCTGCGCAAGATCAGGAGCGAGGACCGCTATGCGCTTGCGGGCTTCGGCTCGGCGAAGGGCTCGAACGAGGAGGCCTACCTGTTTCAGAAGCTGGTGCGCACCGGCTTTGGCACGAACAACGTGGACCACTGCACCCGCTTGTGCCACGCGTCGTCGGTCGCGGCGCTCATGGAGGGCATCAACTCCGGCGCCGTGTCCAACCAGGTGAACGACGTCTTACGCGCCGAGGTGGTGTTCGTGATTGGCGCCAATCCTACGGTGAACCACCCGGTGGCGGCGACCTGGATCAAGAACGCCGCCCAGCAGGGCGTCAAGCTGATCGTCGCAGATCCCCGCAGGACCGAGCTCGAGCGCCACGCGACCCATTTCCTGCAATTCAAGCCGGACACCGACGTTGCGCTCCTGAATGCGATGATCCATGCAATCATCGACGAGGGGCTGGTGAACGAGGCGTTCGTCAAGGAACGCACCAGCGGTTTCGCGGAGCTGAAGAAGAACTCCAAGGCGTTCTCGCCCGAGAAGATGGCGCCCGTGTGCGGCATCCCGGCGCAGACCATACGCGAGGTGGCGCGGCTTTACGCGACCTCCAAGGGCTCGATGATCCTGTGGGGCATGGGTATCTCGCAGCACGTGCACGGTACGGACAACGCTCGCTGCCTCATCGCGCTGGCGCTGATGACCGGGCAGATCGGGCGTCCGGGCACGGGCCTGCATCCGCTGCGGGGACAGAACAACGTGCAAGGGGCATCGGATTCGGGCCTCATCCCGATGGTGTTTCCGGACTACCAGCGAGTGGACGATCCGGAGGCCAACAAGCGCTTCCGCGCGCTGTGGGGCGCCGAGCTGGACGACAAGCCGGGGCTCACGGTCGTCGAAATCATGAACGCTGCGAACGCGGGCAAGATCCGCGGGATGTACGTCATGGGCGAGAACCCCGCCATGTCGGATCCCGACGTGGCGCACGCGCGCGAGGCGATGGCGAAGCTCGAGCACCTGGTGGTGCAGGACATCTTCCTCACCGAGACCGCTTACCTGGCCGACGTGGTGCTCCCGGCCACCGCATTTCCCGAGAAGACCGGGACCTTCACCAACACCGATCGCATGGTGCAGCTGGGCCGGAAGGCGATCGAGCCGCCGGGCGAGGCGCGCGAGGACTTGTGGATCATCGTGCAGCTCGCGAGAAGAATGGGGCTGGAATGGTCCTACGAGAAGCCCAGCGAGGTGTTCGAGGAGATGCGCAAGGGCATGAACTCGATCGCCGGCATTACCTGGGAGCGCCTCGAGCGCGACTCGTGCGTCGTTTACCCGTGCGAGCACGAGGGCGATCCCGGCGAGCCGGTCGTGTTCCGCACACATTTCCCGACCGCGACCGGTCGCGCGAAGTTCGTACCGGCGGACCTGATCCCGGCCGACGAGCGTCCCGACCGCCACTACCCGATGGTGCTGATCACCGGGCGCCAGCTCGAGCACTGGCATACCGGCGCGATGACGCGCCGCTCCGGGGTGCTCGACGCGATCGAGCCCGAGCCGGTCGCGTCGCTCCATCCGCTCGACCTCGCGGCGCTCAAGGCCAGGCCGGGGGAGGTGGTGACGGTGGCTTCGCGCCGCGGCAGTATCTCGCTGTACGCGCGCGCCGATGAGGGTACGCCGCGCGGAGCGGTGTTCATACCGTTCGCCTTCTACGAAGCGGCGGCCAACCTGCTCACCAACCCGG
>JBAUTZ010000132.1:0-4847 GCA_049582445.1 Burkholderiales bacterium | reverse complement strand
GTGGTTCACTTGTTCGAGCGCGACTGCTCGGTACAGCGGCGCCACCAGAAAGTGCTCGAGGAAGCGCCGGCGCCGGGAATGACCGATTCGCGCCGGCGCGAAATGGGCGAAGCCGCGGTCGCCGCGGCCAAGGCCATCCACTACACGGGGGCCGGCACGGTCGAGTTCATCGCGGAGCAGGATGGGCGTTTCTACTTCATGGAAATGAACACGCGCCTGCAGGTGGAGCACCCGGTGACGGAGATGATCACGGGGCTCGATCTGGTCGAGTGGCAGCTGCGCGTCGCCGCGGGCGAGCCGCTGCCTAAGAAGCAGCAGGAGCTCGCGATCCGCGGCCACGCCATCGAGGCGCGCATCTACGCCGAGGATCCGGGGCGCGGCTTCCTGCCTTCCACCGGAAGGCTCGCGCACCTGTCGTTTCCGCTGCAGTCGCCCGCGGTGCGTGTCGATACCGGAGTCGAAACCGGCGCCGTCATCACCCCGCACTACGACCCGATGCTCGCGAAGCTCATCGCCTGGGGCGAAGACCGCGGCGCGGCACTCGCGCGCTTGCGCACGGCGCTCGCTCAATGCGAGGTGGCGGGCGTGACCACCAACGTCGAATTCCTCGGACGCGTCGTGGCGAGCAGGGCTTTCGCAGCCGGGGAGCTCGACACGGGGTTGATCGAGCGCAATCGCGACACGCTGTTTCCTGCCGAAACACCTGCTTCGGACGAGGCGCTCGCCACCGCGGCGCTCGCCGAGCTGCTGCTCGAGCGGGACGGCGCACGGCGGCGCGCGCGTGCCTCGGGCGATCCGCACTCCCCCTGGCACGAGGTCGACGGCTGGCGCCTGAACCAGGAGTCGCACCACGACTTCGCATTCAGCAGTGGCGAGTCGACTTACCCGGTGACGGTGCGCTTCCTGGCCGAAGGGCAGCGCGTCGCGATCGGCGGGCGCGAGTACGCGCTCAACGGCGAGCACCTCGCCGACGGTGAACTGCTGGTGCGCCTGGATGGCCGAAGCTTCAAGGCGCGCGCACTACGCGATGGCGCCGACTGGCACGTCTTCACCGACGGCGGCTACCAGCGTCTCGCGCTGCGCGGAGAGCTCGAGGGGCTCGACGTCGATGCCGGTGGCGGCTCGCTCGCCGCGCCGATGCCGGGCAAGATCGTCGCCGTGATGGTCAAGCCCGGGGACAAGGTCGAGAAAGGTGCGCCGCTCGTGATTCTCGAAGTGATGAAGATGGAGCACACCATCGCGGCTCCCGCGCACGGCGTGGTGAAGGAAGTGCACTACGCCGCGGGCGAGCAGGTGCTCGAAGGCGCCGAGCTGATCGCGTTCGAGGCGCTGGAATGATCGCGAAAATGGGATCTGACCCCGATTTTCCGAAGCGCGTACGCCTGGTCGAGGTCGGTCCGCGCGACGGGCTGCAAAACGAGAAAGGCGAGGTTCCGACGAGCCTCAAGCTCGAGCTGATCGAGCGCCTGGCGGCGGCCGGCCTGCCCGCGGTCGAGGCCACGGCCTTCGTGTCGCCGAAGTGGATCCCGCAGATGGCAGATCACACCGAGGTGCTGGAGCGCATTCGCAGAAAGCCGGGCGTCGCTTACCCGGTACTCACGCCCAATCTCAAGGGCTTCGAGGCGGCGCGCGCCGCGGGCGCAAAGGAGGTGGCGATTTTCGGCGCCGCCTCCGAAGCGTTCTCGAAGAAGAACATCAATTGCTCGATCGCGGAGAGCCTGGAGCGGTTCCGGCCGGTCGCGACGGCGGCTCAGGCCGCCGGCATCAGGGTGCGCGGCTACATCTCCTGCGTGCTCGGCTGCCCCTACGAGGGCGCGGTGGCTCCGGCAAAGGTGGCCGAGGTCGCCGCGGCGCTCGCGGACATGGGTTGCTATGAGATATCGCTTGGCGACACCATCGGCGTGGGCACGCCCGGCAAGACCAAGGCGATGATCGAGGCGGTGAGCGCGCGCGTGCCGGTCGAGCGGCTTGCGGGCCACTACCACGATACCTACGGTCAGGCGCTCGCCAACATCTACGCGTCGCTCGAAGTGGGAGTTGCGACCTTCGACGCCTCGGTCGCCGGGCTCGGCGGTTGCCCGTACGCAGCGGGGGCCTCGGGCAACGTCGCGACCGAGGACGTGGTCTACATGCTGCACGGCCTGGGCATCGAGACCGGAGTCGACCTGGACATGCTGGTCGACATCGGTCAGTGGATCTGCGGCGTGCTCGGGCGCGAGCCTTCATCCAAGTCGGGCAAGGCGATCGCCGCCAAGCGCAGGAGGCCCGCGTGATCAAGTCGCCTTGCATCGACGTCTGTCAGATGAACCCGGAGCGGCGCGTCTGTGCGGGCTGCTGCCGCACGCTCGACGAGATCGCGCGCTGGTCGGAGATGAGCGACGCGGAACGCGAGCGCGTGCTCGCCGAGCTGCCGGGGCGGCGCGCGGGGATGCAGCAGGTTCGCGCACGCGCAGAATAGCGCCGACCATGCGCCGCGTTCTCTGGTACTTCGATTTCGTATCACCGTTCGCGTACCTGTGCCTGGCGCGGCTCGGCGAGCTGCCGCGCGATGTCGAAATCGTCTACCGCCCGGTCCTGTTCGCGGGGCTGCTCGCGAAATTCGGCCAGAAGGGACCGGCCGAAATCGACGCCAAGCGGCGCTGGACCTACAGGTGGTGCCAGTGGTCGGCGGACCGGCTCGGCGTGCCGTTCCGCTTTCCTGCCGCGCATCCGTTCAATCCGCTGCACCATCTGCGCCTGGCGCTTGCCGCCGGATCGACGCCGAACGCCGTGCGCGCCATTTTCGCCGCGCTGTGGACGGACGGGGCCGACCCCGCGGACGCGGCGCGCTTTGCCGCGCTGTGCCGGGAACTCGAAGTCGACCCGGCACGGCTCGCGAGCCCAGAAGTGAAGGAAGAGCTCAGGCGCAACACCGAGGAAGCCGCCGCGGCCGGCGTGTTCGGCGTGCCGACGTTCATCGCCGAGGGAGAGCTGTTCTGGGGCGCCGACTCGGTCGACTTCCTCAAGGCCTTTCTCGCCGACCGGTCGCTCCTTGCGAGCGGCGAGATGCGGCGCCTCGACGCGCTGCCGGTCGGCGCGCAGCGCCGCAGCTAGGAGTACTTCCGCAGGTCGTCGATCACCTTGCCGTCGTTCGGCAGGCTTGCCGGTGCGACGAGCGCCACCTCGCCGCGCAGCTTGGTGATGTCGCGGATCGTGGCGACGATCGCTTCGGCCAGCCCAGCGGGGGGAGCGGCAGCCTCGCACTTGAGTGTCATGCGGTCGTTGCCGACTTCGCCATCGATCACCAGCCGCGCCTTGCTCACCTCGGGATGGCGGCGCAGGACTTCGGCGACCTGCTTCGGCGTGACGAACATGGCGCGCACTTTGGTGCTCTGGTCGGCGCGGCCCATCCAGCCCCTGATGCGCACGTTGGTGCGGCCGCAGGGGCTCGGCTGCGCCATCACCGCCGACAGGTCGCCGGTGGCGAAACGCACCAGCGGGTAATCGCGGTTGAACGTGGTGATCACCACTTCGCCGACCTCGCCCGCGGGCACCGGGTCGCCGGTGCCCGGCCGCACGATCTCGAGCAGCAGCCCCTCGTCGAGCACCATGCCCTCGTACACGCTGCCGTCGGCGTTCGCGGTCTCGTAGGCGATGTGGCCTAGGTCCGCGCTGGCATAGAGCTGCATCACGTGGATGCCGCGCTCGCGCATGGCATTCCTGAGCGCCGGCGGCAGGTACTCGGCGCCCACCATGGCCTTCTTGAGGCACGAGATGTCGAGCTTGAGCTCGTCGGCCTTCTCCACGATCAGCTTGAGAAACGACGGCGTGCCGATATATGCGGTGATGCCGAGATCGTGGATCGCGGCGGCCTGCATCTCGGTCTGACCCACCCCGGTCGGCACCACGGTGCAGCCGAGCGCCAGCGCCCCGGACTCGAGGATCGAACCCGCGGGAGTGAAGTGATAGGCAAAGGTGTTGATCACCAGGTCGCCGGCGCGGAATCCGCCGGCGTGCAGCCCACGCGCGGTGCGCCACCAGTCCTTGCCATGGCCTTCGGGGTCGAAGACCGGCCCCGGCGATATGTAGATCTTCGCGAGCTTCTCGCGCGGCGTGGCATTGAGCCCGCCGAGCGGCGGGATCCTCTTCTGCAGCTCGCCGAGATCCGACTTGCGCGTGACCGGCAGCTTCGCGAGCTCGCTGCGGCTCGTGACCTTCGCGGGGTCAACGCTGGCGAGGATGCCCGCAAAGCCCGGCGCGTTCGCCTTCGCGTGGGCGATCTGCCCCGGCAGCGCGGCGAGCAGCGCCGCCTCGCGCTCTTCGGCCGGCCTGGTTTCGAGGGCGTCGAAAAATGGGGTCGGAGTCAAATTATTTCGACGCTCAGGGTGCGGCCGATACCCCCATTTTAATTCGACTCTGACCCCATTTTCTCCTCATTTTCCCTACAGCCAGCGCTTGCGCCGGCGATAGGACTTGACGTCGCGAAAGCTCTTGCGCTCGCCCGAGGAGTAACCGAGGTAGAACTCCTTCACGTCCTCGTTCTCGGCGAGCGACTTTCCTTCGCCGTCCATCACGACGCGCCCGTTTTCGAGGATGTAGCCGTAGCCGGCGTACTTGAGCGCGATGTTGGTGTTCTGCTCGGCGAGCAGGAAGCTCACCCCCTCCTTGCGATTGAGGTCCTTCACGATGTCGAAGATCTCCTGAACCAGCTGCGGCGCAAGGCCCATCGACGGTTCGTCCAGCAGGATCATCTTCGGGTTGGCCATCAGCGCGCGGCCGATCGCGGTCATCTGCTGCTCGCCGCCCGAGGTGTAGCCCGACTGCGAATGTCGGCGCTCCTTGAGGCGCGGAAAGTATTCGTACACCTT
>JBAUTZ010000131.1:0-22101 GCA_049582445.1 Burkholderiales bacterium | reverse complement strand
CTGCGCCGCCGAGCGCCCGCCGCTCGCCGACGCGGGCCGCGCACTGGTCGCCTGCCACGCGGTCGCCGAGGGCCGTCTAGCGCTTTAGGATGCCGCGCAGCTTCTCTTCGATGCTCCCTGCGGCCTTGCCGCCGAGCTGCTCCTCGAGCTTCTTGGTCGCCTGCGACTTGGCCATCTCGCCGGCAACCGCTCCGTAGTCGACCTCGTACTTCACCGCGTCAAACGGCCCGGTGAGCCGAACCGGCACGGTAATGCCGCGCAGATCGGCGAGCTCCTTCCCGCCCTGTCCCTCGGAAGTGCCCACCACCGAGGCCTTGGCGCGGTACTCGATGCGCGAATTGCCGATGTCGATGTCGCCCGAGCCGCCCACGCGAATCAGCGGTGACTTGACACTGAGATCGTCGTTGTGCGCCACGCCGTTTCGGATCACGAAGCTTGCGGTCATCTCGCTGAAATCGGTTTGCTGGGACTGGTCGGCGGCCTGGGATTGCGCGGTCTTCGAGCCGATCAGCGATTTCGCCTTGCGCAGAGCCTCACCGACGTTGAAGCCCTTGATGGCGCCGTTGCGCAACGCGACCTGCGCATTGCCTGCGAGCGACTTCTTCATCGCGTTGACCGTCGCGCCCGATGCCTGGACGTCGAGCGCAACGTTGCCGCGTCCCTCGATCACGTCACGCTGCGTCAGGTCCTTCACCAGCGGCCCGATCGAGACGTCGCTTAGCTTGTCCTTGAGCGACACCCGGTTCGCGTTGCCGTCGAGCGCCAGGGCGCCCACCAGGGTCCCCTGATATAGGTTGGCGGAGTGCGGGCTAAGCTCGGCGCGGCCGCGCGCGGCGCGTACCTCCGTCTTCACCTCCGAGAGCTTGAGGTGCTGGACCTGCAGCTGGCCGACGCGCAGCTTCCCGCGCGCATTCAGATCCTTGAGCCAAGACAGGTCGACCGGTGTGTCAGCGGGCGCCGCGCCCTTACGCGCCGCCGGTCCGCCGCCCGCGCCGACCTTGGCTTGCGGGGCCGGCGGAAAATAGCGGTCGACGTCCAGCCGGTCCACGTCGACATCGAAACTGTACGAGGCAGGCGCGAACCCTTCCAGCCCGAGCTTCGCGCGGATATTCGAATCGTCCACCTTGGCGGCAAGCTCCGCGCGGGCGGTGTCCTTGCCCAGATCGACCTGCACCGACCCCGTGATGGGCACCGTGACGGTCTTTTGCGGCAACGCCGGGCTCGTCACCTTGATCCGGCTCTCGATCCCGCTCAGCGCCACGGTCTTGCGACCCGTGTCGAAGAGGTATGCGGTCGAGAGGCTGAGCGCAGCATCGATGTCGGGCTTGCTTCCCTTGATCGCCGCGGCGAGCTCGAGCTTGCCGGGCACGCCGCTCGCGACGCGGCCGGTCTGCAGCCGCAGGTCGCTGATCGCCAGCTGCTGGCCGCTCTTCAGGTCACGGTAGGAGACGCTCGCATGCTCTATGCGCACGCCGGAGATGTCGAAATTCACCTGCGATCCCCCGCTCGCGCGCGTCGCGGCAGCTCCCGCAGGCTTGCCCGCGGTTCCCGCAGCGCCCGCACCGAGCAGGTCTTCGAAATTGAACTTGCCGTCCGCGCGCTTGACGAGATTCACCTTCAGGCCCGAGAGCTGCACCTGATCGACGAGCGTCTGGCCGCGCAGCAGCGGCAGAAGCGCCACCGCCACGTGCGCCGACTCGATCGAGGCGAAGGACTCCGTGCTCGCCCGCTCCGAAAGGCTCGCGCGGCCCATCGACGCGCCGATGCTCGGCCAGAAAGCGAGCCGCAGGTCGCCCTCGAGCTTCAGCGTGCGCCCGGTCTCCTGCTTGACCACCCGTTCGAGCTCGCCCTTCAGCTTGTTGGCGTCGAACAACATCGCGACGGCGACCGCCCCGATGATGGCCAGCACCACGAGCGCTCCGAGCGCATAGAGAACGTACTTGATGGCTTTCATGAGACTTTTCGTCCGACGTTGGAGACCCCGAATGGGACGTGACCGGTGGCGACGTGCTTCCTCGCCGAGTCGACGTGACCACGCTGGTCGTCGAAAAAGAAATCGGGCTCGAAGGTCCGCAGGAACTCGCCCTTGTCCAGTCCGCCAAGGAACATCGCTTCGTCAATCCCGATGTTCCACTGCATAAGTGTGCGCACCGCGCGCTCGTGCGCTGGCGCGCTGCGCGCCGTGACCAGCGCGGTACGCAGCCGCATCGGCACGTCGGTTCCCGCCGCCTGCTGCAGGCGGTGCAGCGCCTCGAGCAGCGGCTTGAACGGCCCGGGCGGCAGCGGCCGGAGCGCATGTTCGGTCTCGTGGCGCGTGAAGGCCTCCAGACCGTCGGCCTGAAACACGCGCTCGGCCTCGTCCGAGAACAGCACCGCGTCGCCGTCGAAGGCAATGCGAACCTCGTCGGCGTGACGCTCGGCCGCCCGCGCCGAATCCGGATACACGCGCGCTGCCGGCACCTTGGCCTCGAGCGCGCTCATCACGTCGGCCTCGTTCGCCGACAGAAAGAGGTTCGCCTTGAGCGCGTCCAGGTAGCGGTACGGCGTGCGCCCTCGGGTAAACACCCCGCGCTCAAGCCGCAGCCCAGTGCGCGCCGCGGAGCGGAATACCCTGAGCCCGCTTACCGGGTCGTTTTTCGAAAGGATCACCGCCTCCACACGCTGCGTGCCGGGCGTGTTGAACGCCAGCAACTTCTTGACCAGCGGAAAGGCGACGCCGGGCTTCGCGGGCACGTCCAGGCGGGACAGCTGCAGCTCGACGTATTCGCGTTCGCCGAGGCGCTCGAACACCCCGTTTTCCTCCTCGAAGTCGAACAGTGCCCGGGAGGAAATCGCGACGACCAGCTTGCCTTCGAACGATACGGGCATCGGAATGTCATTTTAGGCGCGCGGCGGTGCCGGGGCAACGCGCATCTGGTCCCCGACCGAGGTCCGTGCGAGACTGTGAGCCGAGGAAATTAAAGGGCTCATGATGCGCATCCCTGGCGTACTGGCAAATACCTTGATGGCGGCGTGCGTCTTGGTGCCGGCATCGGGCGCGTTCGCTGCGGAACACCATCACGTCGAGATCCTCTATGTCGCCCCAAAGGAGCCGGAGTTCCGGAAGATCTACGAGACGCTGAAAGAGCGGCATGTTCTCGAGACCTTTCGGGACGTGCTCAGTCCGTTTCAGCTGCCGCACACCCTGACGCTGAAACTCAAGGGCTGCGACGGAATTGAGAATGCATGGTACGACGACGAGGACCATACGGTGACGGTATGCTACGAGTACCTCGCGCGGGTGGCACGCGACGCGCCGCGCGAGACCACGCCCGCGGGCGTAACGCCCGAAGATGCGATCGTAGGCCCCACCGCGGAAGTCTTTCTGCACGAATTCGCGCACGCGCTGTTCGACCTCCTGAAGATCCCGGTGCTAGGGCGCGAGGAAGACGCCGCCGACATGGTCGCCGCATACACGCTGCTGCAATTCGGACCCACGTTTGCCCGCAGCGCGATCGGCGGGATTGCTTACATGTACGCCCGCCAGGCGGGCGACAAGCCGCTCACCGCGGCGACCGCGGCAGAAGTGCACCCGTTTACGCAGCAGCGCTTCTACAACCTGCTTTGCCTCGCCTACGGCGCCGATTCGAAGACGTTTGGCGACGTCGTCGCCAAGGGCTACCTGCCCAAGGACCGTGCGGAAAACTGCATCTACGAGTACCGGCAGATCGACTACGCGGTGAAGACGCTGCTCCAGCCGCACATGGACCCGGCGCAGCGCGAGCGGGTACGCGCCCGCATCATGCGCAAGCTCCCGGGGAGCGGTCCAAGACCGGCGACTAATTAGCGATATCGTGATTGTTCCGTTTGATCTATGTCAATTCACAACATAGTCGGTGGCATCTAATGGCTGCCGTGTTTCTGATCCCATAGGGAGAATTTCGTGCGCATTTCGTCGAAAGCAT
Organism: Burkholderiales bacterium; assembly: GCA_049582445.1. Lineage (GTDB taxonomy): Bacteria > Pseudomonadota > Gammaproteobacteria > Burkholderiales > SG8-39 > DAHVFK01. Next base: position 18,157 of record JBAUTZ010000131.1, on the reverse strand, counting down.
TTGGACTGTTTCTTGCCGCCATTTGCGCTCTCGTGTTCACGCTGAGCGCGACGGCCGCGACCAAGGTCGCGCCCGGCAGGCCGGGCAAGGTCCTGATCGAGTACGTGCCGCCGACGGACCCGAAGCACGATGCGCTCTACAAGATGCTCAAGGAACGCAAGGTTCTAGAGCAGATGCAGATGGTGCTCAGCCCGTTCAAGCTGCCGAGGAACATCACCGTGCGGCTGAGGGGCTGCGACGGCAAGCGCAATGCCTGGTACGACGACGAGGACTACTCGGTGACCACGTGCTACGAGTACATCCAGGACGTCGTCGATCACGCGCCGCAGGACACCACGCCCATGGGCATCACGCCCGAAGACGCCATCATCGGGCCGACGGCGGAGGTGTTCCTGCACGAGTTTGCGCACATGCTGTTCGATCAGTACCACATGCCGCTGCTCGGGCCGGAGGAGGACTCGGCCGACGCGGTGGCCGCCTACGCGATGATGCAGTTCGGGCCCAATTTCGCGCGCTCGGCCATCAGCGGCGTGGCCTTGATGTACGCACGCAAGGCCGAGGAGCAGGCGAAGAACTTCGAAAAAGAAGACCTGGCCGAAGAGCATCCGCTCACGCAGGCACGCTTCTACACGCTGCTGTGCTTCGCCTACGGCGGCCAGCCGAAGGTCTTCGCCCCTGTGGTGGAAAAGGGCTTCCTGCCGAAGTGGCGCGCCGAGAATTGCCACTACGATTACGACCGGATCAAGTACGCCGTGGAGACGCTGTTCCGCCCCCACATGGACCAGGCCAAGGCGAAGCAGGTGCGTGCGTACTTCGAGAAGAAATTTGCGACCATGGACGCCAAGCCGGCCCAGAAGTAAGCCGCTGGAGCGGGTGAAGGGAATCGAACCCTCGTATGCAGCTTGGGAAGCTGCCGTTCTACCATTGAACTACACCCGCGCGCCCCAATTCTAAACAATCGGCGCAGCCCGGAGAAACCCATGAGCAAATACGCGTTCGGCAAAACCGTTGCCCTCGACCCCGCCGCCGCCGTTCAGAAGGTGACCGAGGCGCTTTCAAAGGAGGGCTTCGGCGTGCTTACCGAGATCGACGTCTCGGCGACGATGAAGAAGAAGCTCAACCTCGATCTGCCACCCTACAAGATTCTCGGTGCTTGCAACCCCCAGCTGGCCAGCAAGGCGATCGCCGCCGAGCCGGAAATCGGCGTGCTGCTGCCGTGCAACGTGGTGGTGCGCCAGGACGCTCAGGGCAAGACGCGAATCGAATTCATGGATCCGAAGGCCGTGCTGACGCTGGTCGACCGGCCCGAGGTCACCGCTCTCGCGGGCGAAGTCCGCAGCAGGCTCGAGCGGGTGTTGGCCGCGGTCTGAACGCGGCCGGGGCTCTCGGCCGTTGTAGAATTTCGCAAATGATCCAGGTGACCGTGAACGGCGCGACGCACCGGTTCGAGCACTCGCTCGACGTGGCGGAGCTCGTCGCGCGCCTGGAGCTCGCAGGCAAGAAGATCGCAGTCGAGCGAAACGGCGAGATCGTGCCGAAGAGCGCGCATGCGGCGACCGTCCTCGCCGACGGCGATGCGCTGGAAATCGTCGTCGCGGTAGGCGGAGGCTGAGCATGGCGCTGCGAGACGACCTGATCGTCGCAGGGCGGTCTTATTCCTCCCGCCTGCTGGTCGGCACCGGAAAATACAGGGATTTCGCCGAAACGCGAGCGGCGATCGAGGCCTCGGGCGCGCAGATCGTCACGGTAGCGATCCGCCGCACCAACATCGGCCAGACGAAGGGCGAGCCTTCGCTGCTCGAGTACCTGCCGCCGTCCAAGTTCACCTATCTTCCGAATACCGCGGGCTGCTACAACGCGCAGGATGCGATCCGGACGCTGCGACTGGCACGCGAACTGCTCGACGGCCACAAGCTGGTGAAGCTCGAGGTGCTCGGCGACCCGCACTCGCTCTACCCCAACATGCCCGAGACGCTGGATGCCGCGAAGCAGCTTGTGAAGGAGGGCTTCGAGGTGATGGTGTACTGCTCCGACGACCCGATCCAGGCGAAGATGCTGGAGGACATCGGGTGCGTCGCGGTCATGCCGCTCGCATCGCTGATCGGCTCTGGCATGGGGATCCTCAACCCATGGAACCTCCAGCTGGTGATCGAGCGCGTCGGCGTACCGGTGCTGGTGGACGCCGGTGTCGGGACTGCATCGGACGCCGCGATCGCGATGGAGCTCGGCTGCGACGGCGTGCTTATGAACACCGCGATCGCCGCGGCGAAAGATCCCGTCATGATGGCGCGGGCAATGAAAAAGGCGATCGAAGCGGGCCGGGAGGCATTCCTCGCCGGCCGCATGCCGAAGAAGCTCTACTCCGCGACGCCCTCCTCCCCGACCGCAGGCACCATTACACCGTCGCAGCCCAAAGCTGCGTGAAGAGACCGATCCGCAGCTACGTGCTGCGCCAGGGCAGGACCACGCCCGCGCAGCAGCGCGCGCTCGGGGAGCTTTTCGCGCGCTACGGGATCGAGTTTCGCGACGCACCGCTCTCGCCCGTCGAAATCTTCGGCCGCAAGGCGCCGCTGGTACTAGAGATCGGATCGGGCATGGGCGAGAGCACCGCGGCGATCGCCGCGGCACAGCCTGGGACGGATTTCATCGCCGTCGAAGTTCATTCACCGGGGGTGGGGAGCCTGCTGCGCAAGATCGAAGCGCTAGAGCTGCGCAACCTGCGCGTGGTGCGGCACGATGCGGTCGAGGTGCTCTCGCACATGATCGACGACGGCGCGCTCGCCGGTATCCACCTCTTCTTCCCCGACCCCTGGCCGAAGAAGCGTCACCACAAACGCAGGCTGGTGCAGCCCGGGTTCGCTGCGCTGGCGGCGCGCAAGCTCGCGCCGGGCGGCACGCTGCACGCGGTCACGGACTGGGTGGACTACGCCGAGCAGATGCTTGCGGTGCTCTCCGCCGAGCCGCTGCTCGAGAACACGGCGCACGGTTTCGCACCGCGACCCGCGCACCGGCCGCCCACCAAGTTCGAGCGCCGCGGCCTGGAGCTCGGCCACCCGGTGCACGACCTGCTATTCCGTCGGCGCATGCCCTAGGGCAGGAACAGGCCGAGGAGCTCGTTCAGGAAGCGCTGCCCGCGCTCGGTGGGCCGCACGCGCTGCCAATCTCGCTCGAGGTAACCCTGCTCCTCGGCGCGCGACAGCGCCGGCTCGAGAGCGGCGAGCGGCAACCCGGCGCGCCTGGAGAAAAGGGTCAACGGAAAGCCGCCGGTCAATCTGAGCGCATTGAGCATAAACTCGAACGGCAACTCGGCCGCGGGCACGTTCTTTTGCTGCGCGATCGACTGGCCGGCGGTCCGCAGGTATTCGCGTGGCTGCTTGATGCGCTCGTGCCGCGTGACCCGATTGGCGAAACTGATCTTGCCGTGCGCGCCGGCACCCAGCCCCAGGTAGTCGCCGAATTCCCAGTAGTTCAGGTTGTGCCGCGATCGGTGCCCGGGCAGCGCGAACGCCGAAGTCTCATAGTGCTCGAAGCCGCGTGCCGCGAGGCCTTCCTCGGCGGCGAGCTGCATATCGGCACACAGGTCGTGCTCAGGCAGGCGCGGGCGCTTGCTCCAGAACACCGTGTTCGGCTCGATCATGAGTTGATAGGCCGACACGTGTTGCACGCCGAAACCGGCAGCTCGCTCGATGTCGGCGCGCGCATTCTCCATCGACTGTCCTGGCAGGCCGTACATCAGGTCGACGTTGACGTTGTCGAAATGCTCTAGCGCGAGCTCCACCGCGCGCCGGGCCTCGGCGGCGCCATGGATGCGTCCCAGCGCCGCGAGCATATGGTCGTCGAAACTCTGCACGCCCAGCGACAGGCGGCCCACGCCCGCTTCGCGAAAGCCGCGAAAGCGCTCCGCCTCGACGGTGCCGGGATTCGCTTCGAGCGTAATCTCCGCGCCGGGCTCGAGCGGAAGGCGCGCGCGCAGCTCCGACAGCAGTCGGTCGATCGCCCGCGGCGAAAAAAGGCTCGGCGTGCCGCCCCCGATGAACACGCTCGTCGCCCGCCGCCCCCAGACCGACGGCAGCAGCCCATCGAGATCGGCGATCAGGGCGTCGACGTACTCGCGTTCGGGCAGATCGCCCACTTGCTCGTGGGAATTGAAATCGCAATAGGGGCATTTGCGCACGCACCACGGGATGTGCACATAGACCGCGAGCGGAGGCAGCGCTTCGAGACGCACCTCGTTTGCGCGCTCAAGCTCGATCTTCATCGCGCAGGCGCGCGGCCAGCGCCGCCAGGGCGCGAGCGCGGTGGCTGATGCGGTTCTTTTCGCTCGCGTCCAGTTCGGCTGCGGTCCGGCCGCGCCCGGGAACCAGGAACAGAGGGTCGTAGCCGAAACCCCCGGTGCCGCGGGCCTCGCGACCGATCTCTCCGCGCCAGACCCCCTCGGCGACGACCGGCTCCGGGTCATCGGCCCGCCTCACGAGGACCAGCACGCAGAAGTAATGCGCACGCCGATCGGCATTGCCCTCGAGCGCGGCGAGGAGCTTCGAGTTGTTGCGCGCGTCGCGCGCTGCACGGTCGCCTTCGCGGCCGGCGTAGTACGCGGAATGAACGCCGGGCTCACCGCCCAGGGCCTCGACGCAGATGCCCGAATCGTCCGCGAGGGCCGGCAGGCCCGTCGCGGCGCTCGCGTGACGCGCCTTGGCAAGCGCGTTTTCGAGGAACGTATGGTGCGGCTCATCCGCCTCGCCGATGCCCAGCTCCGACTGCGCAGTGACATCGAGCGCGAGCGGCGCGAGCAGTGCCCGGATCTCCTTGAGCTTGCCCGGGTTATTGGACGCGAGGACGAGCCTGTTCACAGTCCCAGCGCGGCGCGCTGGCACGCCACCAGCTCGCCGACGCCCCGCTCGGCCAGCGCCAGCATGGCGTCCATCTCGGCGCGCGAGTACGGCGCGCCTTCGGCGGTGCCCTGGACCTCGACGAACCCGCGCGCGCCGGTCATCACCACGTTCATGTCGGTGTCGCAGGTGGAGTCTTCCGCATAGTCGAGATCAAGCAGCGCGACGCCCTGGTACATCCCTACCGAGACCGCAGCGACGAAATCCCTGACTGGAAGCGTTGCGATCATTCCGCGCACTCTCATCCAGTCTAGCGCGTCGTGCACCGCGACGAACGCGCCGGTAATGGCGGCGGTGCGGGTGCCGCCGTCGGCCTGAAGAACGTCGCAGTCGACCTGTATGGTCCGCTCGCCGAGCCCGCCGAGATCGATCACGGCCCGCAGGGCGCGGCCGATCAGGCGCTGGATCTCGAGCGTGCGACCTGATTGTTTTCCGCGGGAGGCTTCTCGCTCCGAACGCGTGTTCGTCGAGCGCGGCAGCATGCCATACTCCGCCGTGAGCCAGCCACGGCCCTTGTCCCGCAGGAACGGGGGCACGCCCTCTCCGACGCTTGCCGTGCACAGCACTCGCGTGTCGCCGAACTCGGCCAACACGGAACCTTCGGCATGACGCGTCCACCCTCTCTGCAGCCGAACTGCGCGTAGCTCGTCGGCCTTCCTGCCGCTGGGTCTCATCGTTGGCCCGAGTACTTGCGCAACGCGCTGCGGATCTCGGAGATTGCGCGCTCGATATCGGCGTCGGTCATCTTCAGGAAATCCGGGTCGATTGCGGCAAGGTCCTGCACGTCCGTCGGAAGCTCGTGGAATGGCAGCGTGCGGGGCTCGTCCGCCGGAGCGAGCTCTCCCTCGTCCCACGACATCGCCACCACAGACACATTATCGCACTCCCGCCCCGCACGGCTCTCGGCGAGCGACACCAGCTCGCCGATCGCGGGCTCGAGGTCCTTCCCGCTCAACCCACGCAGCAGCTGGCGTTCCGTGAGCGGTGCCCACAGGCCGTCCGAGCACAGCAACACGATGTCCCCCTTGACCAGGCGCGCGCTGGAAGCCGGCTCGATGCGCGGCGGTCTGTCGCTGCCGAGACATTGCAGCACCTTGTTTCGCTCGGGGTGCGTCGCCACTGCATCCTCGCGTATGCGACCCAAGTCGACCATTTGCTGCACGCGCGTATGGTCCCTGGTGCGGGCGAGCACGCGTCCCTTTCGCACGAGATATAGGCGCGAGTCACCGATGTGCATCCAGTACGCATAGCCGTCCTGCACCACGCAAGCGACGATCACAGTCCGCGGCGTCTCGGGCAGCCCGAGCTTGCGCGCCTGCTGCTGCAGCAGCAGATGCACGCGCCCGACGCCGCGGAACAGGAACATGTCCGGGTCGGCAAGCTTGGGCTTCGCATCACGTTTGAACAGTTCGGCGAGAAAATCGATCGCTAGCTGCGCCGCCATTTCGCCGTTCTGGTGCCCTCCCATCCCGTCGGCGACCACCATCAGGAGTGCAGCGTGCGTCGACCAGTAGCCCACGCGATCCTGGTTGTAGAGCCGCGCTCCGGCGCGACTATGCTGGGCGATCGAGCACTTCATTTCACGGTTGCGCCGTCATGTCCGACGTCTCGCCAGGCGACCGAACACCCCCTTGAGCTGATCCATGACCGGCGCTCCCGCCGTGGGGACCGGCTCGCCCTTGCCGAGCAACGCCTTCTGCAGCGCGAAGACGCTCTGCGGCCGCTGCAGGTGATCGAGCCGCAGGCACCAGTCTATGATATCGAGCAGCTCGGCCGAATACTTCCCCGACCAGCCTTTGCGCGCCGACACCATGCGGTCCTTCTGCAGGCGCTCCTCGGCGGGCGGCGGCGCGGCCGCCCCAAGGCAGGCGTAAATGCTCGCCCCCACCGAATAGACGTCGCTCCAGGGCCCGAGGTGATCGCGCTCGCCATGATGCTCGGGGGAGGCGAAACCCGGCGTGTACATCGGAGGCAGCTTGGTCGCTTCTTCCAGGAGCGTCTGGCGGGCGGCGCCGAAATCGAGCAGCAGCGGCGTGCCGTCGTTGCGCACGTAGATGTTGCCGGGCTTGATGTCCAGATGAAGCAGCTTGTTGGAGTGCACTTCGCGCAGCCCGTTCAGGAGCTGGGCGAAGGTGCGCCGCACCCATGACTCTCGCAGGGCGCCGGTGTGCGCCTGAATGTGTTCCTGCAGGGTGCGGCCGCGCTCGTAGCGCATCACCATGTAGACCGTCTCGTTGGCGCGAAAGAAATTGAGCACGCGAACCACGTTTGGGTGGCTCAGCCTGGCGAGCGCTTTGCCTTCCTCGAAAAAGCAGCGCATGCCGTATCGGAAAGCGGCGAGATTGGACTCGGAAACGTCTGGCACCGGATTGTCGCCCAGGCGCAGCGCCAGGGTCGACGGAAGAAACTCCTTGATCGCGACCGGCGCCTCGTTCTCGTCGTGTGCGAGGTACACGAATGAGAAGCCTCCAGCCGCCAGCACCCTGAGCAAGCGGTAGTTCAGCAGCTGATGACCTTCCGGCAGCGGCTGGTTGGCTTGGGATGGCATCCACCTTATGATACGCGCTCCCCTGGGAGGAACCGCGGTGTGAGGCGCGCAGTTTTTCACGCCTCGCGCCGCCTGCGCGGCGACGATGATTTACAGCATGACTGGATACGCGGTCGCAATGACCGACACGCCGCGCGGCGTGCTCAGCCTCGAGCTGCGCGCGGTGAATTCCCGCTTTCTCGACCTGCAGTTCCGCATCGCCGACGAGCTGCGCGGCCTCGAGCCGATGCTGCGCGAGTTGCTCGGATCGCGCTTGTCGCGCGGGAAGGTCGATTGCCGCCTCTTTTTTGCCGCCTCCGGCGCGCGGCTGCAGGCGCCTTCGCTCAACGCAAAGGCCCTGGACGAGCTGCGGTGCCTTGGGGTACAGGCGGGGGAGTTCTTTCCGGGCGCCGCGCCGCTCGCGATCGCCGACGTGCTGCGTTGGCCGGGCGTGCTCGCCGAGCCGGCGCTGGACGAGGAGCGCACGCGCGCCACGGTCGAGCAGCTTTGCAGAAAGGCGCTGGAAGAATTTCTCGCCACGCGGGCGCGCGAGGGCGCGAAGCTCGCGCAGAGCGTCGGCGAGCGCGTCGCCCTGATGCGCCGGAGGCTGGACGAGGTGCGCCCGCTGGTTCCGGAAGCGCTCGCCGCTTATCAGGAAAAGCTTGCGGCGAGGCTGCGCGAGGCGATCGGCGCTGCCGACGATGAGCGCATCCGCGCCGAGCTGGCGGTGTTCGCCATGAAAACGGACGTCGACGAGGAGCTGACTCGCCTCGTGACCCATTTCGACGAAGTCGAGCGCGCTCTCGCCAAGGGCGGCGCTGTTGGCAAGCGTCTGGATTTCCTCGCGCAGGAGCTCAACCGCGAGGCCAACACGCTCGCGTCAAAGGCCGCGACGCAAAGGGTGTCGGACTGCGCGCTCGAGATTAAGCTGCTCGTGGAGCAAGTGCGCGAGCAGGTCCAGAACATGGAGTAGGAACTGGCGTGAAGGGCCTTCTATTCGTGATCACGGCGCCTTCGGGCGCAGGCAAGAGCTCGCTTATCAGGGCCGCCCTCGCGGAGGACAGCGGCGTCAGGCTATCGATCTCGTACACCACGCGCGCGCCGCGCCCGGCCGAACAGAATGGGCGCGAGTACTATTTCGTCGACGACGTCACGTTCGTGGCGATGCTCGAGCGGGGCGAATTTCTCGAGAGCGCGATCGTGCACGGCCACCGCTACGGCACCTCGCAAAAGGCGATCACCGCTGCGCTGGAAGGCGGTTACGACCTGATGCTGGAGATCGACTGGCAGGGCGCGCGCCAGGTGCGTCGTCTGATTCCCGATTGCATCTGCATCTTCCTGTTGCCGCCCTCGCTCGATGAGCTGGAGCGGCGCATGCGAGCGCGCGCCCAGGATTCCGAAGAGGTCATCGCCCGGCGCATGACGAGCGCCCGTGAAGAGCTTTCTCACGCCCCTGAGTCAGATTATGCTATTATTAACAAAGACTTCGAAAGCGCCAAGCGAGACTTGCTGGCGATCATGCGCGCCGCACGCCTCGCGATTGGTCGGCAGCTGGCGCGCCACCCTGAATTGTTCTGAACGGAAACGCACATGGCCCGCATCACCGTAGACGATTGCCTGAAGAGAATCACCAACCGCTTCCAGCTCACCCTCGCAGCCACCTATCGCGCGCGCCAGCTCACCGCCGGCGCATCGCCGTTGCTCGAGCCGAACAAGGACAAGCCGACCGTGATCGCCCTGCGCGAGATCGCGTCCGGCAAGGTCGGCACCGAGGTGCTCCGGCGCAACGCCACCCCGCCGACGCCGGGCGCTGCCTGAGCGCCTGAGTCAGCCTTCCCAGGGGGGCGCCCCCCTGGGCGGGTGTTCGCAATGCCCGGCGCATCGGGTACGCTCCCCGGATGGCCGCCGTACCGACCCTGGATGAGACGCACTTCGCCTACCTGAAGCCGGCGGACGTCGCGCGCCTGGCCGACGCCTACCGTTTTTCCGAAGCCGCGCACGCGGGGCAGAAGCGCCAGTCGGGCGATCCCTACATCTCGCATCCCCTCGCGGTGGCCGACATCCTGGCCAGCTGGCGGCTGGACGGCCAGACGCTGATGGCGGCACTGCTGCACGACACGCTGGAAGATGCCTCGGTCACCAAGACCGAGATTGCCGATACCTTCGGCAAGCCGGTCGCCGAGCTCGTCGATGGAGTGTCCAAGCTCGACAGGATCGAGTTCCAGTCCGCGCAGGACGCGCAGGCGGAGAACTTCCGCAAGATGCTGCTGGCCATGGCGCGCGACGTGCGCGTCATCCTGATCAAGCTCGCCGACCGCCTGCACAACATGCGAACGCTCGGCGCCGTGCCGCCCGCCAAGCGCCGCCGCATCGCGCGCGAGACGCTCGAGATCTACGCTCCGATCGCCAACCGCCTAGGGCTGAACGCGCTCTACCACGAGCTGGAGGAGCTGGCGTTCTCTCACCTCTATCCGCTGCGCTACACGGTGCTGTCGCGCGCGACCAAGGCCGCGCGCGGCAACCGGCGCGAGGTCATCGGCAAGACCGAAGCCGCGATCAAAGTGAAGCTCGCCGATGCCGGGATCAAGGCCACGGTGACGGGGCGCGAAAAGCACGCGTATTCGACCTACAAGAAAATGCTCGAAAAGCACCTGTCCTTTTCTGAGGTGCACGACATTTACGGCTTTCGCGTGATCGTTAAGGACGTGCAGGATTGTTACTTCGCGCTCGGCGCGCTGCACGGCCTGTACAAACCGATCCCGGGCAAGTTCAAGGACTACATCGCCATCCCGAAGGCAAACGGGTATCAGTCGCTGCATACCACCCTGATCGATCCCTACGGCCTGCCGGTCGAAGTTCAGATCCGTACCGAGCACATGCACCACATCGCCGAGTCCGGAGTCGCCTCGCACTGGATGTACAAGGACGAGGAAAGCTCGCTTTCGGATCTGCAGAAGCAGACCCACCTCTGGCTGCAGTCGCTGCTCGAGATCCAGAACCAGTCGGGCGACTCGGCCGAGTTCCTGGAAAACGTGAAGGTGGACCTGTTTCCGGACCAGGTCTACGTCTTCACGCCAAAGGGAAAGATCATGTCGCTGCCGCGCGGGGCTACCGCGGTGGATTTCGCGTACGCGGTGCATACCGATATCGGCAACCGGTGCGTGGCGGCGAAGGTCAACGGAGAGCTGGTGCCGCTGCGTAGCGAGCTGAAGAACGGCGATCGCGTGGAGATCATTACCGCGAGCCACGCCAAGCCGAATCCAGCCTGGCTTCAATACGTGCGTACCGGCAAGTCCCGCTCCAACATTCGCCATTTCCTCAAGACCATGCGCTACGAGGAGTCGGCGAGCCTCGGCGAGCGGCTGCTCGAGCAGGCGCTCAAATCGCTCAGCACCACGCTTGCCGAGATCGACGACGCCAGCTGGGAGCGCGTGATCCGCGACAGCGTCGGCCACAACCGCCAGGAACTGCTAGCGGACATCGGCCTGGGCAAGCAGCTGCCGGCGGTGATCGCGCGCCGACTGCTGATGCACGCGGGCGCCGTGCGCGACGATGCCAAGGCGGCCGCGATGTCTGGAACCGTGATGATCCGTGGCACCGAGGGCATGGCGGTGCAGCTCGCCTCCTGCTGCCGGCCGATTCCTGGCGACGCGATCGTCGGCTCGATCAAGAAGGGTCAGGGGCTCGTGGTGCATGCCGCCGACTGCGCGCAGATCGAACGCTCGCGGCGCAACGAGCCGGAGCAGTGGGTCGACGTCGAGTGGGATCCGTCCACGACACGCCTGTTCCTCACCGCGATCAAGGTCATGGTCGCCAATCAGCGCGGCGTTCTCGCCAAAGTCGCCTCCGAGATCGCCGATGCCGGCTCCAACATCGACTCGATCAGCATGGAGGAGGATCGCGCGGTCTACGCCAACATGCTGTTCGTGCTGGAGGTCGCGAACCGCCAGCACCTCGCGCGACTGATGCGCGCGCTCAGGCGCCTGCCCGACGTCAAGAAGATCACTCGCGTACGCGAATAGCGCAGGCGCCGCTAGATGCGGCTCGCTACCTTGCGGAAGTGATGGCCCAGAATCGACAACTCCATTGCCGCGCGGAACTTGTGCGGTTGCGCGAGAAGCGTGGACCAGAACAGGCCCCAGTACTGGCGCCGCCCGGCGCTGCGCAGCCCCAGCACCCAGAGCGACTTCAGGAACGCCATCAAGTCCGAAGTCGAAAGGCGTGATCCCGGTCCACGCGGCTGGTAGGCGGCCAGGAACGTGCGGATGCGCCGATAGTAGTTTCGGGGCTCGTAGAGCCGGCGCATCAGTTCGCGGTATCCCGACAACAGGAATTCCCGCTCCAGCCGGGTGACGAAATTTATCGCCGAGCCGGTGTTGTTGCCACAGCTCTCGGCGAGGATTCGCCCCTCGCGCGCGAGGCGCCGGTAAAGCGCGGTCTCCGGCAGGGCGCTCAGCAGGCCCACCATGGCGGTCACCACTCCAGTCTGCTGAATGAACTCGAACTGCCGCCGGAAGATGTCGTGCGGATCGCTGTCGAATCCGACGATGAACCCGCCCATCACCTCCATGCCAGCGCGCTGAATGGTGTTCACCGCCCCGGCGAGATCGCGCTTGCGATTCTGCTGCTTGCGGCATTCCTCGAGGCTCTCCGTGGCCGGCGTTTCGATGCCGAGAAACACCTTCTTGAATCCCGCCCGCACCATCAGTTCGCACAGCTCCGGATCATCGGCCAGATTGACCGAGGCTTCGGTGAGGAAACCCATCGTGGGCGCGGTGCGCGCGCGCCACTCGACCATCGCGCGCAGCAGCTCGCGCGTGCGCTTGCGATTGCCGATGAAATTGTCGTCGACGATGAATACCATGTCGCGCCAACCCGCGCTGCGCAGCACCTCGAGCTCGCGAATGACCTGTGCCGGCTCCTTGGTGCGAGGTACCCGGCCGTTCATCACCACGATGTCGCAGAACTCGCAGTCGAACGGACAGCCGCGGGAGAACTGCACCGGCATGGTGACGTAGTCGCGCATACGCACCAGGTCCCAGCGCGGCACGGGAGTCGTCCGCACGTCCGGCCACTGCGACGAACGATACTCGCGCTGCACCGTTGCCGCCTCCATGTCTCGCACCAGGCGCTCGATCACCCCTTCGGCTTCGCCGAGCACGAAATGCGGGATCTCGGGAAACTCGCGATGACCGGTCGTGAACAGCGGCCCCCCGGCGATGACCGGCTTGCCGAGTGCCGCGCAGCGCATGGCCACGTCGTGCGCGGAATCGCGATGCACGATCATACCGCTCAGGAGCACGTAGTCAGCCCAGCGCAGATCGGCATCCGAGAGCGGTCGCACATTCACGTCGACCAGGCGCTGGTTCCAGCGGCCCGGCAGCATCGCCGCGACGGTGAGCAGCCCGAGCGGCGGGAAGGCCGACTTTTTCGCCACGAACCTGAGCACGTGCTGGAAGCTCCAGAACGAGTCGGGGTTGCGCGGGTAGACCAGAAGGACGTTCATCGACGAGCCGATTACCATGCCGCGCGCCGTGCGCGGGCGCAATCGCTGCGTCAAACCGACTTAACCGGGGTCAATTTTCGCCGGATCAGCGAATCGCGAACGCCAACTTGAAGACCGAACTACGCATCCCGCGACATTGGACCGCCCGCGCTCAGCGCCGGCGGAATTGTCCCGGGCGGCTGATCGGCGCCGGCGCCGCGCGCTCGTCCTTGTGCCGGAAGTTGATGCGGCCCTTCGATACGTCGTAGGGCGAGATCTCCAGCGTCACCTTGTCGCCCGCGAGAATACGGATGCGGTGCTTGCGCACTTTTCCGGAAGCATGGGCGAGCACCTTGAACCCGTTATCCAGCGTCACGCGGAACTGCGTGTTCGGCAGTACCTCGTCCACGACCCCGTCCATCTCGACCAATTCTTCCTTTGCCATGCCGGATCCTCGCTCCCCGGCACCATGCGGCACCAGAGAAAGAAAAAGCCCCAGCTCGCGCCGGGGCTTTGATTAGACATCTAAGCTGCGCATTTTACTACAGATCGTGTTCGTATTCGCCGTGCTCACCACCGCTGGACATCGCGCGGCCGGCGGTCCAGCATGCGCGGGCCGGAGGGGTTCAGCATGACTTCGTCGTTCCGTGCACCGGAAATCCCGGGACGAGCAGCGCTCGGCGCCGCGCTCGCGATCACGCTTGGGCTCGCCACCTGTGCGTCCTGGGCCGCACCAGGCGCCCATGCGACGGTCTTCGACCGGGCCGAGTTCGTGCTGAGCAACGCGCAGACGCCGCCCGATGACGCGGCGCCCTGGAAGCCGGTGAAGCTTCCCGATGAGTGGCGCCGCTCGCGCCCCGGGGTGAGCGGCGAGGGCTGGTATCGCGTTCGCTTCGACATTGCGCAAATACCCAAGAGCGCTCAGGGGCTCGAGATTCCGCACATGCGCTCAAACTGGATAGATTTCTTTCTGAACGGAGTGCTGATCGGCCGCTCCCGGGACACGGTGTCGGGACCAGGTCTGCTGGGCTCGCTGGATACTCCATTATTCATCTTCGTACCGTCGCCCCAATTGCATCTCGGACACAACGTGTTGATGTTCCACATGGAGGCATTGGCACATCCGCTCAACGTCGATGGACTAAGCCGCGTTACCTTCGGCGACGCGCGGCAGGTAAGGATGGCTGCGATCGCCCGGTGGGAATTGGGTTTCTATGCAAATCGCGCATTTCTCGCGATGGCGCTGGGCGCTGGACTGATCACGCTGTTCGTTTGGTTTGCTCACCGCCGCGACAAAGTCATGTTCTGGTTTGCCATCGCATGCCTGTCGTGGGCGATCGGCGGCGGTCTTTACAACGCCCTGCGCTGGGTGCAATCCCCGGTTCTGCCGGTCCTGCTTCTTTACATGAGCTATGGGCTCGTCGTCCCGGCGGTCATCCTGTCGCTACGCACCGTGGAGTTGAAGTGGCCGCGCTTCGAGGCAACGTTATGGGTCTTCCTCCTAGCCGAGACCACCTACCCGCTGTGGCTGGACCGCACCAACAACCTGCTGCCGCTCGGCTTGGATATCTCGAACACTGCGCTGCTTCTGGCCGGTGTCGCCATCGTGGTGTACGCGGCGAGACGGCCGCTGCGCTGGTCGATCAAGGTCGAGATCCTCGCGCTCGTTCTAATGGCGGCATGCATGTTCCATGAGGGCGCGCGGTTCCTTGACTGGGTGAGCGTCGAGAGCCCAGTGCTGCGGCCGTACCACGTTCCAATCATGCTGCTCGCGATCGGCCTGGCGGTGTTCGAGCGGCATCTGGACGCGATGCGCCGGCTGGAAGGAATGAACGTCGAGCTGGAGCGCCGCGTGGCGGAGAAGGGACGAGAGGTGGAGGCCTATCACGCCGAGCGTGGCGAGGTACTGCGCCAGCAGGCGCTTGCGCGTGAGCGCCAGCGCATCCTCGCCGACATGCACGACGGTCTGGGCGCGAGCCTCGTCGGGCTGCTGCGCTACGCGCAAGGCAGCGCGCTCGACGGAGCGAGCCTCGAGCTGCGCGTCAGAGAAGCGCTGCAGGAGCTGCGAATCGCGGTCGACGCCCTCGAGCCCGCCGAGGGCGATCTGGCGAGCGTGCTCGGCAAGCTGCGCTACCGCCTCGAGCCGCTGCTCGCGCCGGCCGGCGTTCAGCTGACGTGGGACGTCGGCGAGCTGCCGCAGGTCGAGGGACTAGAAGCTCCCGCCGTGTTCGCGATCCAGCGCATCCTGCTCCAGGCCTTCGCGAACAGCCTGCAACACTCCGGTGCCCGCCACATCCGCCTCGCGGCGCACGCCAATGGCAGCCAAGGCATCCAGATCCAGGTCGAGGACGATGGGCTAGGCTTTGATCCGGACCAGCCGGCGAGCGGCCTCGGGCTGAGCAGCATGCAATCGCGTGCCGCCGGACTGGGAGCGACGCTCACCATCGACTCGCGCCCCGGCGGCGGAACCCGCGTTCGCCTCGATGTTCCGCAGCGGCTGGCCGAAACCGGACCGCTGCCCGCGCTCGCGCAAAGCGCTGCCTAGCGCTTGTCGAGGAGCCGTAGCTCGGCGGCGCGCGCGACCGCCGCCGCCGCGGAATGCACCGCGAGCTTGCGGTAGGTCTTCTTCACGTGGCTGCCCACCGTGTGCACGGAAATGCCGAGGCGCTCGCCGACCTCGCTATACGTGTAGCCGTGCGATAGAAGCCGCAGCACCTCGGCCTCGCGCGTCGTCACCGGCGCGTCCGCATCGCCGGTAGTCGGTTCCTTGCGATCCGCGCTTTCCTCCCGCACCCGCATCCGATTGAGCACCATCCTGGCGATGCCAGGACTCATCGGCGCCCCGCCCGCACGCAGCTCGAGCACATGCTCGATGAGGTCTGCGTCGCTGCAGTCCTTTAGCACGTAGCCGGCCGCCCCCGCTTCGATGCTCGCCAGCACATTACGCTCGTCGCCGAACACGGTGATCACCATCACGTCGCACTCGGGCAGAGTGCGCGCGGCGAAGCGGATCACGTCGGTGCCGTGGATATCGGGCAGGCCGAGATCCACGAGCAGGACGTCCGGGCGCGCCGCAGACAGCTGCGCGATCGCCTCCCGCCCGGCGCGAACCTCCTGTGCCAGCATCGTGCGTGCGTCGCTCGAGACTGCCGTGGCAAAGCGCCGCCGCGTGGCGTGATCGTCCTCGACGATCATCACGCGCACCGTCGCCTGAGGTTGGTTTGACATATGGTCTGACCCATGCCCCACGGACATCGTATCCGCGAAGGCCAACCACCGCCATCACATGAACGTGGCATCCCAACCGACGGCGACCTACGGCGTCACGCTGGCGGGGGCCGAACCTCCGATGCCCTGAAGCGGACCGAGCGGATTGACGCTGTCCTCGTTCTCGTGGATCGCCGGCTGCCCGCCGGTCAGCTTGTAGATCACCACGTCGTTCTTGATCAGGATCACCCCGTTGAAGCGCCAGCCCGCGACGTCGGTTCTGCGCCGGAAATTGAAGAAATCGAGCAGAAAAACGCCGTAACGCGTTCGCTTCATGGACGCCTGGGTGACCTCGTACCCATGGCAGGCGGTTTTCGCCTCGATGCACTCCTTGACGCCGCTGTCCAGATCGGCGGCATTGATCGACGGGCTCGGGAGAAACCGGCGCAGCACGTCCGAATAATTGAGGATGGTGATGTTCGGATTTTCCTTCGGATCGAGCTTGAGATCCTTCAGTTCCTGAACGGTCGTCTGGTGCGGAACGATGCGGTTGAAAGTCTGCTCCGCTTCCGCGTAGCTCTGCCACGGGCTGTAGGTGTGCGACTGCGCACGAGGCAGCAGGGCGCTGCATGCGGCAAGGAGCGCCGCAAGAAGAACCGTTCCGGAACGTGCCGCAGCTCGGGTCTTGCGCCCTGCCGGCTTCGAGGTCTTATTGTTGACCATGTCTCGCATCGCGTCGCTTTCTCTCCAAGTCCGCCTCAAAGATAGAGGTATCCGGCACGCCGGCCATTGTGCCAGATCAAATCATGGCGACCAGTCGGCTACGGGAACACTTTCTGCCGGGCCAGGAGCTCGAGCGCATTCATGCTGACTTGGAGCTGCTCATCCAGCGTGTGCTTGATCGCCCAGGGCCCGATCAGCGGGGGGATCCAGAAGCTCGCGACGCGCGTTGCCTCGTAATGCAGCCGTGTCCTGGCGCCCTCGCCGGTGATGCGCCACAGGCTCGAGCCTCGTTCGAAATCGCCGCGCCCGGGGACGATGTGCATGACGATGGTCTGTGGGTCCGGCTCGGTCACGTCCTCGACCGTGACGACTTTCTTGCAGAAGAACCAGATGCACGACCTGATGACGCTGCGTACGCGCTCCCCGCTTCCCGCCGGCGCTGGCTCGACGCTCATATGGACGATGGCCGGGTTCATTCTCACGAACGCAGCGTAGTCCGAGAGCACCGCGTAGACTTGGCGCGCGGGTGCATCGACCACGGCGTCGAATGCGATCCGGTAGCCGGCCTCGTCGTGGGAAACGGTGACCGCGCCCAGTTGCGCGGCTCGGGCGTCGCCTGCGCCGAGCCACGCGAGCAGGCCGGCGGCGCAAGCGGCCGCGATCAGCTTCGTCCGCGCGGATCGCATATAGCCAGCAAACGCGCCACCTCTTCGCCGTATTCCGCTCAGGACGACCCGGGCCGCGGCCCGTGGCGTGCGACGACCCGGACGCGGATGTCGACCTCATCGCGCACGCGAATCCCGCCGCCCAGCGCAGCGAACGGGGTGAGACCGAAATCCGACTGGCGAATCTGCAAGCTCGCGATGACCGTGACCCGATCGCCGTGCTGGACCACCGCGGCCGGAAACCGCAGCTCGTGCGTCACGCCGCGCAGCGTGGTGCGCGCCAGCACCGTCGGGTTCCAGCGCGGCCCGGTCAGCGAGATGGACTCGATGCGGATGAGCGGATGGCGCGCCGCGTCGAGTACTTCCGCGCCCAGCATGTGGTCGCGCGTCCCCTCGCGCGCCTGCGCGGACACTTCGGCGGCGAACTCCTTGCCTTCCTCCGCGCGCGCCTCGGCGGAATCGACGACCAGCGATTCCACCGGCACTTCGAGCCGGAAACCGCTCTCGGCGGCGGTGCGCCCCGCCCGGATTTCGCCGCGCACGGGGCCGGTGACGACGTGGTTGTGTCCGAATCGGGCGAGCGGGCCCGCGCGATAGACGAGCAGCCGGATCTCGGACGCGGCAGGGTCGACGACGAATTGCGGCGCGCCGCGCGAGGGGG
>JBAUTZ010000130.1:0-1757 GCA_049582445.1 Burkholderiales bacterium | reverse complement strand
GCGCGGCGCCGGCCGCACCTCGCCGGCGAGCCCGACCTCGCCGCGCTGCGCGCCGCGCACCGCGCGGTGATCGTCGCGGTCGGCCCGCACCAGCTGAAGACGCTGCTGCCGGAGATCGCGCCGCCGCTCGCTTATCAGCCGATTTACACGTGCTACCTGCAGTATCCGGAGCGGGTGCGCCTGCCGCTGCCGATGCTCGGGCTGGACGCCGGGCTGGTGCAGTGGGTGTTCGACCGCGGCGCGCTGCTCGGTGAGCGCGGGCGCCTTGCCTGCGTGATCAGCGCCGAGGGCGAGCACCAGCAGATGACGCACGATGCGCTCGCCGCAACCTGCCACCGAGAGCTCGCGCAGGCGCTCCCCGGGCTGCCGCAGCCCGAGTGGTCGAGCGTCATCGCCGAAAAGCGCGCCACCATCGCCTGCCCGCCCGGCCTCGCCCGCATAGCGCAGACCACGCCCTGGCCGAACGTGTTCCTCGCGGGCGATTACACCGACCCGGAGTACCCGCCGACCCTCGAAGCGGCGGTGCGCAGCGGCGTGCGCGCCGCGCGCATGGCGCTGCCGCAAGCCTAGAGGTTTCGCAGCGCCCGGACGGCCTCGTCGATCCGCTCGACCTCGATAAGCTCGATGCCGGCGACCCGCTTCAGGCGGTTGGCCTTCGGCGCGACCAGCCTGGTGAACCCGAGCTTGGCCGCCTCCTTCAGGCGCTCCTGGCCGCGCGGCGCGGGCCGCACCTCGCCGGCGAGCCCGACCTCGCCGAACACCGCCACCTTCTGCGGGATCGCGCGGTCGCTGAGCGAGGAGACCACCGCCAGCGATACCGCGAGATCCGCGGCCGGCTCGCCGATTCGAACCCCGCCCACGGCGTTCACGAACACGTCCTGGTCGATGGTCGCGATGCCGGCGTGCCGGTGCAGCACCGCGAGCAGCATCGCGAGCCGGTTCTGCTCCAGTCCCAGCGAGAGTCGGCGCGGGTTGGGGGAATGCGAGGCGTCGACCAGCGCCTGGATCTCTACCAGCAAGGGGCGCGTGCCCTCGAGGGTGGCCAGCACGCAGGCGCCCGGCACTTCGCGCTCGTGGTGCGACAGAAACAGCGCCGACGGATTGCTCACCGGGCGCAGACCCTTTTCGGTCATCGCAAACACACCCAGCTCGTTGACCGCGCCGAAGCGGTTCTTGATCGCGCGAATCAGGCGAAAGCTCGAGTGCGCATCCCCTTCGAAGTAGAGAACGGTGTCGACGATGTGCTCGAGCACGCGCGGTCCCGCGATCGCGCCCTCCTTGGTGACGTGCCCGATCATCAGCACCGCGGTGCCGCTCTTCTTCGCGTGGCGCGTAAGCTGGGCTGCGCACTCTCGCACCTGCGCCACGGAACCCGGCGCCGACTGCAACTGCTCGGAGTACAGCGTCTGGATCGAGTCGATCACTGCCACCTGCGGCGCATCGGCTTCGATCGCCGCTACGATGCGCTCGAGCTGGATCTCCGCCAGCAGGTGCACGCTGCCCGCCTCCAGCGCCAGGCGCCGCGCACGCAGCGCAACCTGCTCGGCGGACTCCTCGCCCGTGACGTAGAGCGTGCGCGCCTGGGTGCCGAGGCTCGCCAGCGCCTGCAGCAGCAGCGTCGATTTTCCGATGCCCGGGTCGCCGCCCACCAGCGCCACCTGACCTGCGACCAGGCCGCCTCCGAGCACGCGGTCGAGCTCGCCGATCCCGGTCGGAATGCGCCCCACGTCGCGCGTCTCGATCTGCGCCAGCGGCAC
>JBAUTZ010000129.1:0-49889 GCA_049582445.1 Burkholderiales bacterium | reverse complement strand
GGCGAACACCGCGCAATAGCGGCTGCCGCGCGCGGCCAGCCTGTCTCCCAGCGCGCGCAGGATGTCGGCGGACTCGCCGAGCAGGCCGCGCGACTCGGGCGCCGGCAGCAGCGACGCGAACTCGAGGAACGCCGGCAGATAGTCGGGCAGCTCGCGCCCGTCCACCGCCAGGCCGCGCGTCCCGTACATGCTCGCGAGGTCGACCATGGCCTGGCCGCGGTCGCGCGACTCGCCGTGCACGTGCTCGAACAGGTGCAGCGACAGGGCGCGCGAGCGGTCGAACAGCGCCACGTAACGCTCCTGCGACGCGGTCAGAGGCTCGCCCCCGAGTTCCTCGATCAAGCCCTTGAGCTCGGCCTGCACTGCGCGCGGCAGCAGGCGCTCGGCGTCGAGAGCGGCGCGGAGCTCCGGCAGCGCGCAGAGCAGCTCGGGCTCGGGATAAGCGAGCAGCACGGCACAAACCCGAAGGGTCTTCATCGCCCACCCTCCGCCGCGGCGCGGATCGGTATCGTGCGCCGCTTCTTGCTGCCGAACAGGCTCGGCTGGCTCTCGCCGTCCGAGCAGCCGTTGCCGAAAGAGAAGCCGCAGGAGCCGCGCAGGTCGTAGGCATCCTCGGCGTATTCGCGGTGCGTGGTGGGGATCACGAAGCGGTCCTCGTAATTGGCGATCGCCATGATGCGGTACATGTCCTCGACCTGCGCCGCGCTGAGACCCGTCTGCGCAAGCACCGCCGCGTTCTCGCGGCCCTCGACGTGGCGCGCACGCATGAAGGCACGCATCGCGAGCATGCGCTCGAGCGCGAGCTTGACCGGCGCCTCGTCGCCCGCGGTAAGCAGGTTGGCGAGGTACTTAAGCGGGATCCTGAGCTGGGAGACGTCGGGGATCTCGCCGTTTGCGCCCAGCGCGCCGCTGTTGGCGGCGGCGCTGATGGGCGAGAGCGGCGGCACGTACCAAACCATCGGCAGGGTGCGGTACTCGGGATGCAACGGGAAAGCCACTTTCCATTCCATCGCCATCTTGTACACCGGCGAGCGCTGCGCCCCCTCGATCCACGCCTCGGGTACGCCGTCGCGGCGCGCCTGCTCGATCACCGCCGGATCGAACGGATCGAGGAACACGCCGAGCTGCGCCTCGTACAGCGCCCGCGGGTCGGCGACGCTCGCGGCCTCGCCGATGCGGTCGGCGTCGTACAGCAGCACGCCGAGGTAGCGGATCCTGCCGACGCAGGTCTCGGAGCACACGGTCGGCTGGCCGACCTCGATGCGCGGATAGCAGAAGATGCACTTTTCGGCCTTGCCGCTCGACCAGTTGTAGTAGATCTTCTTGTACGGGCAGCCCGAGACGCACATGCGCCAGCCGCGGCACTTGTCCTGGTCGATCAGCACGATGCCGTCTTCTTCCCTCTTGTAGATCGAGCCCGAGGGGCAGGAGGCGACGCATGTCGGGTTGAGGCAGTGCTCGCACAGGCGCGGCAGGTACATCATGAAGGTGCTCTCGAACTGGCCGTAGACCTCCTTCTCGATGTCGGCGAAGTTGTAGTCGGCGCTGCGCTTGGCGAACTCGCCGCCCAGGATCTCCTCCCAGTTCGGCCCCCACTCGATCTTCTGCATGCGCTCGCCGGTGATCAGCGAGCGCGGCCGCGCCACCGGCGCGGCGGACGCGGCGGGCGAGGTGTGCAGGTGCTCGTAGTCGAAGGTGAACGGCTCGTAGTAGTCGTCGATCTCGGGCAGGTGCGGGTTGGCGAAGATCTTGGCCAGCAGCGCGAGCTTGCCGCCCTGCTTCGGGCGGATGCGCCCGTCGCCGCTTCGCTCCCAGCCGCCGCGCCACTTTTCCTGGTTCTCCCAATCCTTCGGATAGCCGATGCCGGGCTTGGTCTCGACGTTATTGAACCAGGCGTACTCCATACCCTCGCGGTTGGTCCACACGTTCTTGCACGTCACCGAGCAGGTGTGGCAGCCGATGCACTTGTCCAGGTTCAGCACCATTCCGATCTGGGCGCGGATTTTCATGCCGTCACCTCCTTTGCCTCGCCATCCATCCAGTCAACCTTGGCCATCTTCCTGACGATGATGAACTCGTCGCGGTTCGACCCCACCGTGCCGTAGTAGTTGAAGCCGTAGCTCTGCTGCGCGTAGCCGCCGATCATGTGGGTCGGCTTCGGGCAGGTGCGCGTCACCGAGTTGTGGATCCCGCCGCGCGTGCCCATGATCTCGGAGCCCGGCGTGTTCACGATCTTCTCCTGCGCGTGGTACATCATCACCATGCCCTCCGGCACGC
Source organism: Burkholderiales bacterium (assembly GCA_049582445.1). Taxonomy (GTDB): domain Bacteria; phylum Pseudomonadota; class Gammaproteobacteria; order Burkholderiales; family SG8-39; genus DAHVFK01. The sequence goes on along the minus strand of JBAUTZ010000129.1, from coordinate 47,612 downwards.
GCTGCGAGACCACCGCGCGCGCGGTGAGCGCGCCGTTCAGGTTGTAGGCCTCGATCCAGTCGTTGTCCTCGATGCCGGCCTTTCTCGCGTCGAGCTCCGAAATCCAGACGATCGGCCCGCCGCGCGAAAGCGTCAGCATCAGCAGGTTGTCGGTGTAGGTCGAATGGATGCCCCACTTCTGGTGCGGCGTGATGAAGTTGAGCACCACCTCCGGATTGCCGTTCGAGCGGGTGCCGAGCAGCGGCTTCACCGTCTTGGTGTCGACCGGCGGACGGTAGGCGACCAAGCCCTCGCCGAAGGCGCGCATCCACGGGTGATCCTGGTAGAGCTGCTGGCGCCCGGTGAGGGTGCGCCAGGGGATCAGCTCGTGCACGTTGGTGTAGCAGGCGCTGTAGGACACGTGCTCGGACTCCAGCCCCGACCAGGTCGGCGACGAGATGATCTTGCGCGGCTGCGCCTGGATGTCGCGGAAGCGGATCTTGTCGTCTTCGCGCGGCTTCGCAAGGTGGGTGTGATCGCGACCTGTGATCGCCGACAGCGCCTGCCAGGCCTTGACCGCGACTTCGCCGTTGGTCTCCGGGGCGAGCGACAGGATCACCTCGCAGGCGTCGATGTCGGTTTCGATTCTTGCCAGGCCCCGTGAATTCTCCTGATTGAGTTTCTTCAGGGAATTCACTTCATTTTCGGTATTCCAGGCGATCCCCTTGCCGCCGTTGCCCACCTTGGCCATCAGCGGCCCGAGCGAGGTGAAGCGCGCGTAAACGTTCGGGTAGTCGCGCTCGATCACCGCGACCGACGGCATGGTCTTGCCCGGGATCGGCTCGCATTCGCCCTTCTTCCAGTCCTTCGGCTCGAACGGCTGCCCCAGCTCGCCGGGCGAGTCGTGCATCAGCGGCGTCAGCACCACGTCCTTCTCTACCCCGAGCCGGCCGGCGGCGAGCTCGGAGAACTTCTTCGCGATGCCCTTGTAGATCTCCCAGTCGCTCCTCGACTGCCACACCGGATCGACCGCGAGCGACAGCGGATGGATGAACGGGTGCATGTCGGAGGTGTTGAGGTCGTTCTTCTCGTACCAGGTCGCGGTCGGCAGCACCACGTCCGAGTACAGGCAGGTGGTCGACATGCGGAAGTCGAGCGTCACCAGCAGATCGAGCTTGCCGCCCGGCACTTCGTCGCGCCACTCGACCTCCAGCGGCTTTTCACCCGCAGTCTCGCCCAGGTCCTTGCCCTGCACGCCGTTCTGCGCGCCGAGCAGGTGCTTGAGGAAGTACTCGTGGCCCTTGCCCGAGGAGCCGAGCAGGTTCGAGCGCCAGACGAACAGGTTGCGCGGGAAATTGTCCGGATGATCGGGGTCCTCGCAGCTCAGGCGCAACTTGCCGCTTTTCAGCTCGCGCGCGACGTAGTCCTTCGCCTCGAGGCCGGCATCGGCGGCCGCCTTGGCGATCGACAGGGGATTCGCCTGCAGCTGCGGCGCCGAAGGCAGCCAGCCCATGCGCTCGGCGCGCACGTTGAAGTCGATCAGGCTGCCGCCGTAGCGCTGCGCGTCTGCCAGCGGCGAAAGGATCTCGCCCACCGAGAGCTTCTCGTAGCGCCACTGGTTGGTGTGCGCGTAGAAGAACGAGGTGGAGTTCATCTGCCGCGGCGGGCGCGCCCAGTCGAGCGCGAAGGCGAGCGCGGTCCAGCCGGTCTGCGGGCGCAGCTTCTCCTGCCCCACGTAGTGCGCCCAGCCGCCGCCGGACTTCCCGACGCAGCCGCACATCACCAGCAGGTTGATGATTGCGCGGTAGCTCATGTCCATGTGGTACCAGTGGTTCAGGCCCGCGCCGACGATCACCATCGACTTGCCCTGCGTCTTGTCGGCGTTGTCGGCGAACTGGCGCGCGACATTGATGACGTCCGCCCGCTTCACGCCGGTGATTCGCTCCTGCCAGGCCGGGGTGTAGGGAACGTCGTCGTCGTAGGAGGCCGCCACGTTCGCGCCGCCCAGACCGCGGTCGATGCCGTAGTTCGCGAGCAGCAGGTCGTGCACCGTGGCGACCAGCGCCTCGCCGTCGGCGAGCCGCAGCCGCTTGGCCGGAACCTTGCGCAGCAGCACGTCGGGATGCTCGCTGCCGCGAAAATACTCGTGCGGCTGGCCGCCGAAATACGGAAACGCCACCTCGACCGCGTCGTCTTTGACCTCCAGCAGCGACAGGCGCGGCTTGATCTCGGCCCCCGCGCCGCTTTTTTCCTCGAGGTTCCATTTCCCCTTCTCGCCCCAACGGAAGCCGATCGAGCCCAGCGGCACAGCGAGCGCGCCGCTCGCCTCGTCGTAGCACACGGTCTTCCACTCGGCGTTGTTGGATTCGCCCAGCTTGTCGGCGAAGTCCGAGCAGCGCACGAAGCGCTCCGGCACGTACCGCTCGCCCTGCTTCACCAGGCGCACCAGCATCGGCATGTCGCTGTAGCGGCGGCAATAGTCGCGGAAGTAGGCGCTCGGCCGGTCGACGTGGAACTCCTTCAGAACCACGTGGCCCATCGCCATCGCGAGCGCGGCGTCGGTGCCCTGCTTGGGGTGCAGCCAGAGGTCGCCGAACTTGGCGCCCTCGGCGTAGTCCGGGAACACCGAGACGATCTTGGTTCCCTTGTAGCGCGCCTCGGTCATGAAATGCGCGTCCGGCGTGCGCGTCTGCGGCACGTTCGAGCCCCACATGACGATGAACGACGAGTTGTACCAGTCGGCCGATTCCGGCACGTCGGTCTGCTCGCCCCAGGTCATGGGCGAGGCCGGCGGAAGGTCGCAGTACCAGTCGTAAAAGCTCATGCACACGCCGCCGATGAGCGACAGGTAGCGGCTGCCGGCGGCGTAGGACACCATCGACATCGCCGGGATCGGAGAGAAGCCGATCACCCGGTCGGGACCGTGCTTCTTCACCGTGTAGACGTTCGCCGCGGCGACGATTTCGTTCGCCTCCTCCCAGGAGGCGCGCAGGAACCCGCCCAGGCCCCGCTGGCGCTTGTAGGCGCCGTCGCCTTCGACGATCGATTGCCACGCCTCGATCGGGTCGCGCGTCTTTCTCAGCTCCCGCCACGCCTGCAGCAGCGCGCTGCGCACCATCGGGTACTTGAGACGGTTGCCGCTGTACAGGTACCACGAATACGAGGCGCCGCGCGAGCAGCCGCGCGGCTCGTGGTTTGGCATGTCGGGCCGCGTGCGCGGGTAGTCGGTCTGCTGCGTCTCCCAGGTGACGATGCCGCCCTTGACGTAGATCTTCCACGAGCACGAGCCGGTGCAGTTGGTGCCGTGCGTGGAGCGCACGATCTTGTCGTGGCTCCAGCGCTGGCGGTAGGCGTCCTCCCAGCTGCGGTCCTCGCTGCGCACTTCGCCGTGGCCGTCGGCGAACTTCTCGCTCGAGGCGGTGAGGAACTTGAGGCGGTCGAGAAAATGGCTCATGCGAACTCCGTCAGCAGGGCATCGGCGCGTTGCGGCGGCTGTAGTACCACCAGGTCACGGCGATGCAGGTGAGGTAAAAGACGATGAAGACATAGAGCGCCGCTTGCGGCCCGCCGGTTAGCGCGATGGAGGTGCCGTAGCTCTTCGGGATGAAGAAGGCGCCGTACGCGGCGAACGCCGAAGTGAAGCCGAGCACCGCAGCGGCTTCCTTGTTGGCGTCCTTGACCGCCCGCTCCTCGGCCGCGGCGCCCTTGCCAGCCGCATCGCGCATGCGCTCGGTGAGGAAGATCACCGGGATCATGCGGAAGGTCGAGCCATTACCGATGCCGGTGGTGAGAAAGAGCACCATGAAGCAGGCGAAGAAGCCTGCGAAGCTGCCGCCCGCTCCGCCCGTGGGCAGGAACCAGAGTACGCCGGCGACGGCGAGCGTCATAACGACGAAGTTCCAGAACGTGACGCGCGCGCCGCTCAGCTTGTCGGCGAGCCAGCCCCCGAACGGCCGTACCGCCGCGCCCACCAGCGGCCCGACCCAGGCGTACTGCAGCGCGTTGACGCCCGGAAACTGCGACTTGATGAGCAGCGGAAAGCCCGCCGCGTAGCCGATGAACGAGCCGAAGGTGCCCAGATAGAGCCAGCACATCAGCCAGTTGTGCTTGCGGCGGAAGATCACCGCCTGCTCGCGCACCGACGCCCGGGCGTCCGCGATGTCGTTCATGCCGATCCAGGCCGCGATGGTGAAGATGACGATGAACGGCACCCACACGAAGGCCGCGTTCTGCGCCCAGATGTGCGCGGTCTCGCCCGAGGTGCGCACGATCGTCTGCGGCCCGCCGGCGAGCGGCCCGTAGACCCCTGCCGCCACCACCAGCGGCGCGAGGAACTGCACCCCCGACACGCCCAGGTTGCCGAGCCCCGCGTTCACGCCGAGCGCCGAGCCCTTCCTTTCCTTGGGGAAGAAGAAGTTGATGTTCGCCATCGAGGAGGCGAAGTTGCCGCCGCCGAAGCCGCACAGCAGCGCCAGCCCGAGCAGCGTGGCGTAGCTGGTCGTCGGGTCCTGGACGGCGATGCCGATGCCGATCGCCGGCAGCAGCAGCGACGCAGTAGAGATCGCGGTCCAGCGCCGGCCGCCGAACACCGGCACCATGAACGAATAGAAGATGCGCAGCGTCGCGCCCGACAGGCCGGGCGCGGCCGCCAGCCAGAACAGCTCGTTGGAGGTGAACTTGAAGCCCAGCGCCGGCAGGTTCACGGCCACGGCGCTCCACATCTGCCAGACCGCGAAGGCGAGGAACAGCGACGGCACCGAAATCCAGAGGTTGATGGTGGCGATGGCCTTGCCCTGCTGCTGCCAGAACGCCTTGTCTTCCGGCGTCCAGACGGCGAGCGTCTTGCCGAGCTGCTTGGTGACGGGGGTTGCGCTGGCCATGAGGGCTCCTCAGTTCAGTTACTCACAGTAGATCTCGGAGTCCTTGCGCCGGTACCAGTGCCAGGTGCCGAGCACGCAGCTCAGGTAGAAGGCGATGAACACGTACCACGCGGCGTGCGGGCTGCCGGTCGCTTGAAGCGCGATGCCGACCACCACCGGGATGAAGAACAGCCCGAACGCGGCGATCGCCGCGGTGAAGCCGAGCGCGACCGAGGCCTCGATCTCGCCCTCGCGCCTGGCCCGCGCCAGGGCCTCGGCATCGCCGCCCCGGGCGCGCTGCTCGTGGAGCTTGTGGAACACCGTCGGCACCATGCGGAAGACCGACCCGTTGCCGAGGCCGGTGGCGAGGAAGAGCAGCAGGAACGCCGCGTAGAACCGGCCCGCGGATCCCGGGTCCGAGCCGCCGGGCAGGCAGGCGAGCACCGCCACCGAAGCGAGGAACATCACGACGAAATTCCACAGCGTCACGCGACCGCCGCCGACCCGATCGGAGATCCAGCCGCCCAGCGGCCGGATGAGCGCGCCCGCCAGCGGGCCGACGAACGCGTACTTGAGCAGCCCGGAATCCGGGAACTGCGTGGCGAGCAGGGTCGGGAACGCGGCGGCGAAGCCGATGAACGAGCCGAACGTGCCGCCGTAGAGCCAGCCCAGCATCCACGAGTGCTTGCGCCGGAAGATCGCCGCCTGCTCGCGGAAGGTGGCGCGCACGCCGCGGATGTTGTGCATGCCGAGCCAGGCCGCGGCGGTGGCGAGCAGAATGAACGGCACCCAGATGTAGGCGGCGTTCTGCAGCCAGACCTGGCCGATCGCCGGGTCGCCGTAGCTCTGCGGGGTGCCGCCCATGAAGGCGAGCGCGCCGCCGTAGATGCTGACCGGCACCACGGCCTGCATCACGCCGACGCCGAGGTTGCCCGCTCCCGCGTTCCAGCCGAGCGCCGAGCCCTGCATGCGCTTGGGGAAGAAGAAGCTGATGTTCGCCATGCTCGCCGAGAAGTTGCCGCCTCCCAGGCCGCAAAGCAGCGCGATGGCCACGAACACGACGTAGTTCGTGCTCGGGTCCTGCACCGCGAGCGCCATCCACAGCGTCGGCAGGAGCAGCGTCGCCGTGCTGAATACGGTGAAGTTGCGGCCGCCGAAGATCGGCACGACGAACGAGTACGCGAGCCGCAGCGCCGCGCCGGACAGGCCCGGCAGCGCGGCGAGCCAGAACAGCTCGCCGGTCGAGAACCGGAAGCCGGCCTTCGGCAGCTCGATCACGACCACGCTCCAGACCATCCAGACCGCGAACGACAGGAACAGCGCCGGCATCGAGAACACCAGGTTCCGGAGCGCGATGCGCCGGCCGACGGCGCGCCAGAAAGTCTCGTCGTCGGGCCGCCAGTCGACCAGCCAGCTGCCCGCCGCGGCGCGCGCATCGAGCAGGTGCCCGCGCACCAGCTCGTCGCGCAGCCGGGTATCCTTCTCGAGGATCGCCTCGCGCTCGCTGCGCGCGGCGGCCCAGGTCCAGATCATCACGCCGCCGAGCACGGCGTACATCAGCATGAACGTGCTGGAGCGCACCTGCGTGGCGTCGGCCGCGATGCCGAACATGATCGGCAGTGAGAACCCTCCCAGGCCGCCGATCACGCCCACGAGCCCGCCCACCGAGCCCATATTGTCCGGATAGTAGTCGGCGAGGCTGCGGTAGACGCTCGCCTTGCCGATGCCCTGCGCGATGCCGACGACGAAGGCCAGCGCCGTGAAGAGCACCACGCCCACGCCGATCTCGATGCTGAAGTCGCCCTTGATGCCGTGAACGATCAGCGTGGTCGACGGATACGACATGAAGAACAGGCTCACGATGCAGACCCAGAACACCCACCAGGTAACGGTGTCGCCGCCCCACTTGTCGGAGGCGAAGCCGCCCGCGGCGCGGATCAGGCCGGAGGGCAGCGTGAAGATCATGGTGATCAGCGCCGCGGTCTTGAGGTCCAGTCCGTACTCGGCGATGTAGTACTTCGGCAGCCAGAGCGCCAGCGCGACGAAGCCGCCGAACACGAAGTAGTACGCGAGGCCGAAACGCCAGACGCGCGCCTCGGTGAGCGGCGCAAGCTGCTGCGCGAGGCTCAGGTGCGTCCTCTTGCGGCTGCGCTCCGCGTGCTTCGGGTCCGGGAAGGTGAAGAACCAGAACACCACCGCCATGACCAGCATGGCGACCGAGTACACCTGCGGGACCGCGCGCCAGCCGAACGCGACCAGGATCAGGGGCGCGACGAGGTTGGTGACCGCGGCGCCCGCGTTGCCGGCGCCGAAGATGCCCATCGCGGCGCCCTGCTTCTCCTTCGGGAACCAGGCCGAGGTGTAGGCGATGCCGACCGCGAACGAGCCGCCGGCAAGGCCGACGAACAGGCCCATGACGAGGTACTGCCAGTATTGCGTCGCGAAGGCGAGGCCGTAGGTCGGGATCGCGACCAGCAGCATCTGGATGAAGTAGACGATGCGCCCGCCGTAGCGGTCGGTGAGCACGCCGAGCGGCAGCCGGACGAGCGAGCCGGTCAGGATCGGCGTCGCCACGAGCAGGCCGAACTCGGTATCGTTCAGCCCGAGCTCGCTCTTGATGCGGATGCCGATGATCGAGAACATGGTCCAGATGGCGAAGTTGACCGCGAAGGCCAACGTGTTCATCGTGAGGACCGAATAGCTTCTTGCCTTGTCGGTGGCGAACATGACGCGCTCTGGGGGTGGCGATGGGCGCCGAGTCTACGGGCGCGCGCGAGCGGCCGGGATCGAGATCCAAAGGTGGAGGCTGGCGAACCTCCGGCCCTGGCGCAACCGGAACTCGCGGTCCTCGGGGGTCCATATCGTCGGCGTCTTGCCCGACATCGGGCGGGATGGTTTCGCAGGCATGTTGAAGTTCGGCGCTTCTGCGAACTCTCGCGTCGATGTCCATCCGCCTCTTTGATCCATATCAAGCGATTCGATTTTGACCCTGTCGGCGAGGCGACTTCTCGAGGTCTTAATTCATATCAAGGCGGTAAGCGGGTTGTGCAGCGAACAATCCGGCGACGCTACTACTCGGAGCACACGCGCCATGGCGGGTCTCGCGCAATCTCTGTTGCAGCATCATCGCTATTGCGATCGTTGCTTCGCCTCGGCCATCGCCGCCGCCGCAGCGTCGGACTGGGACACGTTTGCGCGCCAGCTCGCGGCCCTGGAACACGCGCTCGAGCGCCACATCGCCTTCGAAGAGAGCGAGCTATTCCCCGCTTTCGAGGCGGCGAGCGGTCTGCGCCAGGGGCCGACGGAAGTGATGCGCGCCGAGCACGCCGAAATGAGAGAGCTGCTCGCCGCTCTCGGTGCCGCTCAGCCGGGCATCGACCCGCAAGGCTGCCGCGCCGAGCTGGAGCATCTGCGCGCGATGCTGCAGGAGCACAACGTCAAGGAAGAGGCGGTGTTATACCCTGCCTGCGATCAGATGCTCGGCGCACGCACCGACTTGCTTGCCGGGGCACAGGCGCTCAACGACCGCGCAGGCGCTCCGGATCGGGAATGCGCACCAGACGTCCCTCGACCTTGATCAGGCCCTGCGCCTCGAGATCGTGCAGGATGCGCGAGAAGTGCTCCGGGGTCATGTTCAGGCGTGAGGCGATCACGTTCTTGCCCGGCGTAAGCTGCAAGTCCACCTGGCCGCAACCCGCGTCGTCGGGCAGCTCCCTGAGCAGGTAGCCGATCACCCGCTCGGCGCCCGAGCGCAGGGTGTAGGCCTCGACGTCTCGCACCAGTCCGTGCAGGCGCTGCGACAGACCGGAGAGCATGCGGCGCGCGAAAGCCGGGTCGCGCGCCAGCTCGTCGTTTACCGCGCGCTTGCCTACGTGCAGCAGCATCGCGTCGCTCAGCGCCCGCGCGAACACGATGTAGGGCCGCTCCAGAAACATCAACGCCTCGCCGAAGCTCTGGCCGGGGCGGACGATCTCGACCACCTTTTCCACCCCCTGCGGCGAAGTAAAGCCGAGGGTCACCTGGCCGTAGACCACGACGTGGAAACCGCTCACCGGATCGCCCGGGTGGCACACTTCCTCGCCTTTCTGCACGTACAGCGTCTCGGTGCCGGCGGCGATCCGGTCGAGCTCCTGCGCGGTCATCTCGCTGAACAGCGGCAGCTTGCCGAGAAACGCCTGCACCTTGATCTGCGGGCGCCGCGGCTTGCGCGACGCGTCGCCGTCATTCGGGGATTGCCTGCCGTCGGGGTTCGATTCCATCTAGACGGAAGAACTGGCGGAGAGAGAGGGATTCGAACCCCCGGTACCCGATGGGTACAACAGATTTCGAGTCTGCCGCATTCGACCACTCTGCCATCTCTCCGCTTCGCGATCGATCGATGCGAGCCGCGGATTCTATCAGGCCCGGGCAATTCTCTCCGCCCCGCCCATGTAGGGCCGGAGGGCCGATGGGACCGTGACCGAGCCGTCGGCGTTCTGGCAGTTCTCCAGGATCGCGACCAGCGTGCGCCCGACCGCGAGGCCCGAGCCGTTCAGCGTGTGGACGAGCTCGGGCTTGCCCTTTTCGTTCCTGAAGCGCGCCTGCATGCGGCGCGCCTGGAACGCTTCGAAGTTCGAGCACGAGGAGATCTCGCGGTAGGCGTTCTGGCCGGGCAGCCACACCTCGATGTCGTAGGTCTTGGCCGAGGAGAACCCCATGTCGCCCGTGCACAGCACGACCGTGCGGTACGGAAGCTCCAGCTTCTTCAGGATCGTCTCGGCGTGCGCGGTCAGCTCCTCGTGGGCGCGGTACGAATCCTCCGGGCGCACGACCTGGACCAGCTCGACCTTGTCGAACTGATGCTGGCGGATCATGCCGCGCGTGTCCTTGCCGGAGGCGCCGGCCTCCGAGCGGAAGCACGGCGAGTGGCACACGAACTTGAGCGGCAGGCGCGCGAGCGGAACGATCTCGTCGCGCACGAAGTTGGTGACCGGGTACTCGGCGGTCGGGATGAGATAGAGGTCGCGGCCCTCGAGCTTGAACAGGTCGTCCTTGAACTTGGCGAGGCTCGAGACGCCGTTGGCGCACTCGCCGCTCACCATGTAGGGCACGTACACCTCGGTGTAGCCGTGCTCGCCGGTGTGCACGTCGAGCATGAACTGCGCGATCGCCCGGTGCAGACGCGCGACGCCCGCCCGCATCACGGCGAAGCGCGCGCCGGCGAGCTTGGCGGCGGTCTCGAAGTCGAGCATCCCGAGCGCCGCGCCGACGTCGACGTGGTCCTTCACCGGAAAATCGAACGCGCGCGGCGTGCCCCAGCGGCGCTGCTCGACGTTGTCCTCGGCGCTCGCGCCCCGCGGCACGCTCTCGTGCGGCAGGTTGGGGATGACCTCTAGAAACTGCCTCATCCTCTCCTGCGTCTGCACGAGAGTCTTCTCCAGGTCTCCCAGCTGAGCGTTGATCGCTCCCGACTCGGCCATCAGCGCGGCCACGTCCTCGCCCTTCGCCTTCGCCTGGCCGATCTTCTTCGCGTGCGCATTCCTCGCCGCCTGCAGCTCCTGCGTGCGGGTCTGGATGTCCTTCCGCTCAGCTTCGAGCGCGAGGAACTCCTCGCGCGGAAACGCGTAGCCGCGCGCGGCCAGGCGCTGGGCCACGGCTTCGAGGTTCGTCCTGAGCAACTGAATATCGATCATTTCTTTCTCTTTCCTCCGGCTGCGACGTCCAGCGCGCGCAGACGCTCGAGCTTCTCGCGGATTTTCGCCTCCAGCCCCCGGTCGGTCGGACGGTACCACTCGACCTCGGGCATGCCCTCGGGGAAGTAGCTCTCACCGGCTGCGTACGCGCCTTCCTCGTCGTGCGCGTAGCGGTAGTCCCTGCCGTAGCCGAGGTCCTTCATGAGCCGCGTCGGCGCGTTGCGGATGTGCAGCGGCACCGGCCGCGTGCCGTCCCGGGCGACGAAATCGCGGGCGGCATTATAGGCCGCGTACACGGCGTTGGACTTCGCCGCGCACGCAAGATAGATCACCGTCTCGGCGAGCGCGAGCTCGCCTTCGGGAGTGCCCAGACGCTCGTAGGTCTCGCAGGCATCGAGCGCGAGTCGCAGCGCGCGCGGGTCGGCCAGGCCGATATCCTCGGTCGCCATGCGCACGATCCGGCGCCCGAGATAGAGCGGGTCGGCGCCGCCGTCGAGCATGCGCACCAGCCAGTAAAGCGCCGCATCGGGGTCCGAGCCGCGCACCGCCTTGTGCAGAGCCGAGATCTGGTCGTAGAACTGCTCGCCGCCCTTGTCGAAGCGCCGCAGGTTTCGGGCAAGCGTCTGCTCGACGAAGGCCCCGTCGATCTGCGGCGCGGCCGCGGCCTTTGCCGCGGTGGCGAGGATCTCCAGCGCGTTCAGCAAGCGACGCGCGTCGCCGTCGGCGAATCCGACCAGCCGCTCGCGCGCCGCCGCGTCGATCGTCATGCCCGGCAGCACACGGTCCGCCGCGCGCTCGAGCAGTTGGCCGAGCTCTTCGGGCGACAGGCTCTCGAGCACGTAGACCGTGGCGCGCGACAGCAGGGCGCTGTTTACCTCGAACGAGGGATTTTCCGTGGTGGCGCCGATGAACGTCACCAAACCCCGTTCCACGAAAGGCAGGAACGCGTCCTGCTGCGCCTTGTTGAAGCGGTGCACCTCGTCCACGAAAAGGATGGTGTGGCGGCCCGAGCGCGCGAGCTCGGCTTCCGCGGCCTGGACCGCTTCACGGATCTCCTTGACGCCGGAGAACACGGCCGAAAGCGCGATGAACTCGGCGTCGAACGCTTTCGCCATGAGTCGCGCCAGCGTCGTCTTGCCGACCCCGGGCGGCCCCCAGAGGATCATCGAATGGGGCTTGCGCGACTCGAACGCGAGGCGCAGTGGCTTGCCGGGGCCGAGGAGATGACGCTGCCCGATCACCTCGTCGATCGATTGGGGGCGCAGCGCCTCGGCGAGCGGTGCCGCGGGCGCCGGACTGCCGAACAGGTCGCTCATGGGCGGGGCGTTACGGCTCGCCCAGGACGTCCGCGCCCTTGGGTGGCGTGAAACGGAAGTCGCGCGGGTCGATCTTCGGGTTGCGCACGAGGTTCGAGAATTGAAGCACGGTGGTCTGTCCGAAATGATCGAACATTTCCATCGCATCGATGCCCGTGGGTCCGAATCCCAGCTGGATCCGGTCGAAGCCGGCTTCGCGCTCGTTCGGCCTTGCTTCGAGCCAAACCAGACCGCCGCGCTCTCCGGCCTCGCTCAGGCGGAATGCCTGTTCCACTTCCGTGCTGCCGGCGAGCAGCGCCGCAGGCGTCGATCCGAGCGCGTGCGCGATCCGCCGCACAGTGACCTGGTTGAGGTCCTCGTCATAGATCCAGACCCGTTCGCCGTCACCTACGATCAACTGCGGCGCCGGCGCGGTGTAGGTCCAGCGGAAGCGCCCGGGGCGCTGGAAGACGAAGCTGCCCTTCGACTGCTGAACCAGCCGGTGGTCCCGATCGTAGACCTTCTGCACGAAGTCGGCGCTCGCGGCGGGAGTGCTGCGCAAGAACGCGCGAAAGCGCTCGAGCGCGGTCGCGTGGGCGGCCAGCGCCGAAAGCGACAAGGCTCCCGCGAGAAGCATGCGGCCGGCCAGGACGCGCATCTACTCCGCCCTTGCCGGCACCAGCACCTCGCGATTGCCGTTGGATTGCATGGGCGATACCAGCCCCGCGCGCTCCATGTCCTCGATCAGGCGCGCTGCGCGGTTGTAGCCGATGCGAAGGTGCCGCTGCACCAGCGAGATGGACGGGCGGCGCGTGCGCAGCACGATCTCCACGGCCTGGTCGTAGAGTGGATCCTTCTCGCCACCGGCCTCGCCTTCGCCTCCGTTCAACGCATCCGGCCCCTCCGCGGGCTCGAGCACGCTGCCCAGATATTCGGGCGGAGCGAGGCCCTTGAGATATTCCACAACCTTGTGCACTTCGTGATCCGCCACGAACGCGCCGTGCACCCTCTGCGGCAGCCCGGTACCGGAGGGCTGGTAAAGCATGTCGCCCGCACCCAGCAGCGCCTCGGCCCCGGACTGGTCGAGGATGGTGCGCGAATCGACCCGGCTCGCGACCTGGAACGCGATCCGCGTGGGGATGTTGGCCTTGATCAGGCCGGTGATGACGTCGACCGACGGCCGTTGGGTGGCGAGAATCAGGTGAATGCCGGCAGCGCGCGCCTTCTGCGCAAGCCTCGCGATCAGCTCTTCCACCTTCTTGCCGACCACCATCATGAGATCGGCGAGCTCGTCGATCACGACGACGATGTGCGGCAGGCTGGCTAGCGGCTGCGGGTTGCCGGACTCGATCGTCGCGGGATCCTCGAGCGGCTTGCCCGCCTTCTCCGCGTCGGCCACCTTGTGGTTGTAGCCCGAAAGATTACGCACGCCGACCCACGACATCAGCTTGTAGCGCCGCTCCATCTCGGCCACGCACCACTGAAGCGCGTTGGCCGCCTGTTTCATGTCCGTGACCACCGGTGCCAGCAAGTGCGGAATGTGCTGGTAGACGGAGAGCTCCAGCATCTTCGGGTCGACCAGGATCAGCCGCACCGTGCGCGGCTCCGATTTGTAGAGCAGCGACAGGATCATCGCGTTGATGGCGACGGACTTGCCCGAGCCGGTCGTGCCCGCCACCAGGAGGTGCGGCATCCTGGCCAGGTCGGCGACCACCGGATTGCCCGCAATATCCTTTCCAAGAGCGAGCGCGAGCGGTGAATGGGCGCTGTGGTAGACCTCCGAACTGAGGATCTCCGTCAGGCGCACCGTCTGGCGGTGCGGGTTCGGTATCTCGAGGCCCATGCAGGACTTGCCGGGAATCGTCTCCACCACGCGAATCGAGACGACCGACAGCGCCCGCGCGAGATCCTTCACGAGGTTCACTATCTGGCTGCCCTTGACACCCACCGCGGGCTCCACCTCGTAGCGGGTAATCACCGGCCCCGGATACGCTGCGAGGACTTTTACCGATACGCCGAAGTCGGAGAGCTTCTTCTCGATGAGGCGCGAGGTGAACTCGAGGGTCTCTTCCGTGATCTGCTCGCCCTCGTGCCTGGGCTCGTCCAGGAGTTTCAGCGGGGGCAGCGGCGTATCCGGAAGATGCTCGAACAACGGCGCCTGCTTCTCCTTTTGCACGCGCTCCGACTTCTTGATCTCCACGATGGCCGGCTCGATGCGCAGCGGCGGATGTTCCTCCTCGCGCTTGCGCTCGGTCTCGACGACGAACTCGCGCTCCTCGCGCGCCATCTCACCGAGCTTGCGGTCCCTGCGCTTGTCCCAGGCGCGCAGCGCGAGCGCATACAGGGCTTCGATCAGAAAGCCGGTGAACTCTGAGACCGCGAGCCAGGATATTCCGGTGAAGAGGCTCAGTCCCACGGCCGCGAGCGTGACCAGGACGAGCGTTGCGCCCGTGAAGCCGAAGACTCCCGCCACGAGCCTGCCGGTCGCTCTTCCGATCAACCCGCCGGGAGCGAGGGGCAGCTCCGCGCCCAGCGTATGCAGGCGCAATGCTTCCAGCGAGGCGCTGGCCAGCAGCAGAAGCGCGAAGCCGGCAAATGCGATCGCGAGCGGCCGGTGATCGATGAGCGATGTTCCGTCGAGCCTGCGATAGCCCCAGACGACGACATACGCGCAAAGGGCGGCCCACCAATAAGCGGAAACGCCGAACAGGTAGAGCAGGACGTCGGCGAGCCAGGCCCCCAGCCGACCTCCGGCATTCTGCGTCACCGCCTGCGTGGCGCTGTGCGACCACGCGGGATCGCTACGGTGATACGTCGCCAGAATCAAAAGCAGGTAGGCCGCGAGTGCGACCAGGAGCAGCCACTTCGCCTCGCGCAGCAGGTTCGCGAGCCTTGCCGGAAGGGGGGCGACGGTGGATTTCTGTGCTGCTGCCATTGCGGCCCGCTGGGGAGTGCGCAATTGTACCCCAGGCCGGACTCCCGAGACCCGTCCGCAAAACGAAAACCCCCGCCGAGGCGAGGCGTTAGCGACGGATCATGAGATCTGTTCTAGCGCCGCGCGAACGAGCCGGCCGGTCAGTCGGGCAGCGTGATGCTCTCGTGCAAAACGATGTTGGACCCGCGCATCTCGATGTACCCGCCCATCTGCAGGTCCTTCATGACCCGGCTGACCATTTCGCGGGACGCGCCGATCATCTTCGCGATGTCCTGCTTCGGCAGGCGCTTGGTGACGATCTTCTGACCGTCCACGTTTTCCGCCATGTCGAGCAGCAGCCGCGCCACGCGCCCGTACACATCGAGCAGCGCTAGGCTGCCGATCTTGCGGTCGGCTTCGCGCAATCGCGCGACCAGTCCGCGCATCACCGCCATGGACATCTCGAAGCTGTCCGCGAGAGATTTGCTGAAGTCGCGCTTGGCGATCGACAGGAGCTCGCAGGGCTCGATCGCGACTACGCTTGCCGATCGGGGGCTGTCATCGATCAGGCCCATCTCGCCGAAGAACTCGCCCGGCCCTAGTATGCTGAGGATCACTTCCTTGCCATCTGCGTCGCTCATCATGACCTTCAGGCGACCCGACAGGATGATGTACAAGGAATCCGTTGGATCGCCCGCGGCCATGATCATGGCGCCTCGCGGCACGCTCTTGCGATTGACCATGGTCGCGAGCGTGCGCAATTGCTCCTCCGGAAATCCGGAAAAGAGCGGCACGGCTCTCAGCACTGTCGTCGAGACCGTCGCAGACATCCCCGCCATAGTTCTCCCCGCCATCGTAATTTTGGTTCCGACACAGCATGTTAGCAGAATCTCCAGCATGGGCGGCGCACAAGGCGGAGGCCGCCTAATTTATAATTTGGCGCCAACTCAGAACACATTCCGTAGCTGAGCCGCCAAAACCATGACTTCACGCCACGCTCGCCTGCTGATCCTGGGCTCCGGGCCCGCCGGCTATACGGCCGCGGTCTACGCCGCGCGCGCCAACCTGCGCCCCGTTCTTGTCACCGGACTTGCACAGGGTGGTCAGCTGATGACCACCACCGACGTGGACAACTGGCCCGCGGACGCCGACGGCGTGCAGGGTCCGGATTTGATGGAGCGGTTCCGAAAGCATGCCGAGCGCTTCGAAACCGAGCTCGTGAGCGATCAGATCCATACCGCTCGTCTCGGTGAGCGACCATTCGTGCTGGAAGGGGATTCGGCCACCTATACCTGCGATGCGCTCATCATCGCCACCGGGGCCTCGGCGAAATACCTCGGTATCGAATCGGAGCAGAAATTCATGGGCCGCGGCGTCTCGGCCTGCGCAACCTGCGACGGCTTCTTCTTCAAGGGCCAGGACGTCGCCGTGATCGGCGGCGGGAACACCGCGGTCGAGGAGGCGCTCTACCTGTCGAACATCGCGCGGAGCGTCGTGCTGGTGCACAGGCGCGACAAGCTGCGCGCCGAGAAGATCATGATCGACAAGCTGATGCGCAAGGCCAGGGAAGGAAACGTGTCGATCGAATGGGGCCACGTTCTCGACCAGGTGCTGGGCGACAGCAGCGGCGTCACCGGCATCCGCATTCGCGACGCCTCCAGCAACGCGCCGAAGGACTTGCAGGTCAAGGGATTGTTCGTGGCCATCGGCCACACGCCGAACACGGCCATATTTGCCGGGCAGGTCGAGATGGAGAACGGGTACATCGTCACCGGTGGCGGCCGCAACGGTAATGCCACCGCGACGAGCGTAACCGGCGTGTTCGCGGCAGGCGACGTGCAGGACCACATCTACCGGCAAGCCGTTACCAGCGCCGGCAGCGGCTGCATGGCGGCGCTGGATGCGGAGCGGTACCTCGACGGACTCGCCGCCCGCGGCTGAGCGCGCCATGTCGCGGGACAAGCTTCCTACCGATGGCGACGCCGAATTCAGGCGGGCAATGGCTGACGTCAAGCCGCTGGCCACGATACGCCGCGCCACTCTCGTTCCTCCGGCGCCCGACCCGATTCCGTATCAGACGCGCAAGGACGAACGCGAAGCCCTGGCCGAATCGCTCTGCGGCCCGCTGTCGGTGGACGACGCGCTCGAAACCGGCGAGGAGCTCAGTTTTCTGCGCGCCGGGCTGTCACACCAGGTGCTGCGACGGCTGCGCCGCGGGCACTGGATCGTGCAGGATGAATTGGACCTTCACGGCATGAACCGCAGCCAGGCCGCTCTCGGCGTGGCCGAATTTCTGCGTCACTGCTGCACCCATGGCCTGCGTTGCGTGCGCATCGTGCACGGCAAGGGCCTGGGATCGCCCGGGCGCGAGCCGGTGCTCAAGAACAAGCTGAGAAGGTGGCTGATGCTGCGCGAGGAGGTGCTCGCGTATTGCCAGGCGCCCTCCGCGCACGGCGGCAGCGGCGCCGTGCTGGTCCTGCTCAATCCCCGGCGTTAGCGCGCCCGCCTAGACCGCGGCCTCGTTGGTTTCGCCGGTGCGGATGCGAACGACGTGCTCCACGCCCGTGACGAAGATCTTCCCGTCGCCGATCTTGCCGGTGCGCGCGGCCCGAACGATCGCGTCGATTGCGGGCTCAACCTGCTTGTCGGCGACAACGACCTCGATTTTCACCTTGGGCAGGAAGTCGACGACGTATTCGGCACCGCGGTAGAGCTCCGTGTGGCCCTTCTGCCGTCCGAAACCCTTCACTTCGGTGACGGTCAGTCCGCTGACGCCGACTTCCGAGAGCGCTTCGCGCACCTCGTCGAGTTTGAATGGTTTGACGATGGCTTCAATCTTCTTCATTCGCGCCTCCCAGCGGACAGTCCGTCGACCGTGCCGATTATAATGGACGGATGGCAGTCGATGTCCTGGGCTGGCCACACGCCCGCCCGGCCCTCGGGCCGGGCTACGCCGTCCACCCCTGAGCCGCGGCCGCGCATTGGACGGATTGCACATCGTTGACTCGCTCAACGGAATCGACGCGGGCGAATGGAATGCGCTCGCCGGCACCAATCCGTTCGTGCAGCATGAATTTTTCTCCGCGCTGCTCGACACCGGCTGCGCCAGCAGGCGCACCGGCTGGCAGCCGCAGTTCCTCGTGTTGTACCGGCGGGGCGCACTCGCCGGAGCGATGCCGCTGTTCGCCAAGACCCACTCCTATGGCGAATACGTCTTCGACTGGGCGTGGGCCGATGCGTACGCGAGGCACGGCCTGGACTATTACCCGAAACTCCTGGGTGCGGTACCGTTCACGCCCGTCACCGGTCCACGCCTTCTCGCCGCATCCGACGACGTGCGCGAGGCTCTGCTCGCCGCCGCACTCGAACTGGCCAGGAATACCTCTTCGCTGCACATTCTGTTTCCCACGGAGCAGGAAGCAGGCCTCATGCAACGGCATGGCATGATGCTGAGGCGCACGGTGCAATTTCACTGGCGCAATGCCGGCTATGCCGATTTCGACTCGTTCCTCGCGCGCATGTCGCACGCCAAGCGCAAGAACATCAAGCAGGAGCGCCGGCGCGTGCGCGACGCGGGCGTGACGTTCCGCTGGCTGCGCGGGGCGGCCATCGAGCGCCATCATTGGGAGTTCTTCGACCGCTGTTACCGGGGAACCTACGCGGCCCACGGCTCCAGCCCGTATCTCGGCCTTCCGTTCTTCCTGCGTCTTGGCGCGAGCCTGCCGCAGCACACTCTCATCATTCTCGCGCAGCGCGAGGAGCGCCCGATTGCCGCGTCGCTTTGCCTGGTGGACGGGAACGCGATCTACGGACGCTACTGGGGTGCCGTCGAGCACGTGCCGCTGCTTCACTTCGAGTGCTGCTATTACCAGGCGATCGAATACGCCATCGCGCATCGGCTGGAGGCCTTCGAGGGGGGCGCGCAGGGCGAGCACAAGCTGTTTCGCGGCCTGATGCCGGTCGAGACTCTCTCCGCGCATTGGCTGGCCCACGCCGGCTTCGCGCGGGCGGTCGAGGATTACCTGGCGCGCGAAACGCGCGGCATCGCCCGCTACGTCGACGAGCTCGCCGAGCATTCGCCGTTTCGCGATAATTGAAGCCCGAGGGAGGACACCAGCGTATGCGACTGAAAGACAAGGTAGCGATCGTAACGGGCGCCGGGAGCGGCTTCGGCGAGGGCATCGCCAGGCGCTTCGCACAGGAGGGCGCAAGAGTGATCGTCAACGACATCAGCCGGCAAGGCGGCGAGCGCGTCGTGGCAGACATTCGCGCGGCGGGCGGATCGGCCGAGTTCGTGCAGGCCGACGTGACGCGCGATGCAGATTGGGCCCGCATGGTCCAGGCCGCCGCGTCCGCGTTCGGCGCCCTCGACGTGGTGGTGAACAACGCCGGCTGGACCCACCGCAGAAAGCCCTATCTCGACGTGACCGAGGAGGAGTTCGACCGCGTCTACGCCGTGAACGTGAAGAGCGTATACCTGTCCGCGCGCCATGCGTTGCCGGTCTTCCGCAAGAGGGGCGGGGGATGCTTCGTGAACATTGCCTCAACCGCGGGCTTGCGACCGCGACCCGGTCTGACCGTGTACAACAGCTCGAAGGGAGCGGTCATCCTGCTGAGCAAGTCGATGGCCGCGGAATTCGGCCCGGACAAGGTTCGGGTGAATTGCGTCAACCCGGTGTTCAGCCCGGACACCGCCCTGTCGGCCGATTTTGCCGGTGGCGCGCTCACGCCCGAGGCCAAGGCGGCTTTCCTCGCCACGATTCCGCTGGGTCGCTTTTCCACGCCCCTCGACGTCGCGAACGCTTGCCTTTACCTCGCCTCCGACGAAGCCGCGATGATCAGCGGAACCTGTATCGAGGTCGACGGAGCGCGCTGCGTCTAGCCGCGCGCCCGCTTCAGGCCGCCGAGCAACGCGGCGACCTGCGGCTGCTTGCGCCGCGATGGACCCGTGAGCGGCCGCTCCGGTTCGGCAGGCTGCGGGTAGGCGGCCGGCTCCTTCGGTAATTGCGCGGGCTCGTACGGCTTGGAGAAGATGGGATCCGCAGGTGGCCTTTCGCGCCGCGCTGCACTATCGCGCCGCGGCTCGCGTTCCCGCTGTTCTTTCGTGTCCCTGCGCCCGCCGCGGCCGCTTTCGCGCCCCATGAGCGCGGCCACCGTGCCGCCGTCCGGTGCGAAGCCGGGAACCAGCACGCGCTCGAGTTTGCGCTTGATCAGCTTCTCGATCGCCGCGAGCTTCTCATGGTCATCGGGCGCCACGAGCGAGATCGCCTCGCCGGTCATGCCGGCCCGCCCGGTCCGGCCGATGCGGTGCACGTAGTCTTCGGGCGAGTGGGGCACGTCGAAGTTGATCACCTGCGGCAAGCCCTCGATGTCGAGCCCTCTCGACGCGACGTCGGTCGCCACCAGCACCGCGACTTTCCCGGCTTTGAAGTCTTCCAGCGCCGCCAGTCGCTCCGCCTGCGATTTGTCGCCGTGGATCGCATCGGCATGGATGTGCTCCCGACGCAGCTGGTGGGCGAGCCGGTTGGCGCCGATCCGCGTCCCCGTAAAGACGAGCACCTGGCTCAGGTTGCGCGAGCGAATCAGGTGGCACAGCAGCTCGCGCTTCTTCTCCCGCGCGACGGGATGCACGATGTGCGTCACGAGATCGGCCACCGCGTTTCGCGCCGCGACCTGAACTTCGGCGGGGTTCCTGAGAATCGTTGCCGCGAGCTTGCGTATTTCTTCCGGAAACGTCGCCGAGAACATCAGGTTCTGCCGCACCGTCGGCAGCAGCGCGATGATGCGCCGGATGTCGGGCATGAAGCCCATGTCGAGCATTCGATCCGCCTCGTCCAGGGTTAGGACCGACACTTGGCTGAACATCACTGTCTTGTTCTGCACGTGATCGAGCAGCCTGCCGGGCGTCGCCACAAGAACCTCCACCCCGAGGCGCAACTGCGCGATCTGCGCGTTCATATCCACACCGCCGTAAACCACCGCCGTGCGCAGCGGAAGGTACTTGGCGTACTCGCGGAAGCTCTCTTCTACCTGGATCGCGAGCTCGCGCGTGGGCGTAAGGATCAGCGCTCGCACGGGGTGTCGCGCGGGAGACGCGCTGGAGCTGGCGAACGACGCCAGCCGCTGAAGGATCGGGAGCGCGAAGGCCGCCGTCTTGCCGGTTCCGGTCTGGGCCCCCGCCATGAGGTCGCGCCCCTCGAGCACCAGCGGGATCGCTTGCTCCTGAACTGGGGTGGGCTTGTCGTAGCCGAGTTCTGCCACCGCAGTGACAAGCGGCGGGATGAGGCCGAGCTGTTCGAATGCCGTGCTGATAGTCGAGGGCCTTGCGATGCAAGGCATCGCGAAAGCACGAATTATACTCCGATCCGTCTCGCCGCCATCGCATGATCCTGCTTCGCAATCTGACCCTCGCGCGCGGCGCCCAGATCCTGATCGCCGGCGCCTCGCTGACTCTGGAGCGCGGCTGGAAGGTCGGCCTCGTCGGCGCGAACGGCAGCGGCAAGTCGAGCCTGCTGGCCATGATCTCCGGAGAACTTGCGCCCGATGCGGGTGATTGCGAAGTCCAGCCGGGTACGCGGCTCGCGCGCATCGAACAGGAGGCTCCCGCGCTCGAGCAGCGGGTTCTCGACTACCTGCTCGACGCCGACGCCGGATTGCGCACGGCCGAACGCGAGATCCTGGCGGCGGAGGCATCGGGCGACGGCGAACGGCTGGCGCTGGCGCACGAGCACTACGCCCGGGCGGACGGTTACACGGCGCAGGGGCGTGCACTCGCGCTGCTTGCCGGGCTCGGATTCTCGCAGGAGGATGCCTCGCGACCGGTGCGTGAGTTCTCCGGAGGCTATCGCATGCGGCTCAATCTCGGTCGCGCGCTGATGCGCCCGTCGGACCTGCTCCTGCTAGACGAGCCCACCAACCACCTCGACCTGGACACCATCCTGTGGCTCGAGAGCTGGATGCGCGGCTACGCCGGCACGCTGATCGTCGTTTCCCACGACCGCGACTTTCTCGACCGGGTCACCGACCGCACGCTCGCCATCTCGGCCGAGACGTTGCGCCTGTACGGCGGAAACTACTCGGCCTACGAGCGGCAACACGCAATGGAGCTGGAGCAGCAGTCCGCGCTGGTCGCGAAGCAGGAGAGGGATATCCGGCGCATCACCTCGTTCGTTGAACGCTTCCGCGCCAAGGCCACCAAGGCGCGCCAGGCCCAGAGCCGGCTCAAGCAGCTCGAGCGCATGGTTCGCGTCGCGCCCGTGTATGCCGCCGAGACGTTCCGCTTCCGCTTCGAAGAACCCGAACGCCTGCCCGAGCGCATCATCAGTCTCGAGGACGTCTCGGCGGGATACGGCGATCGCCCGGTCCTGTCCGGGGTGTCCCTCGCGATCGCGGGCGGCGACCGGCTTGCCGTGATCGGCGCCAATGGCGCAGGCAAGACGACCCTGGTGCGATTGCTCGCCGGCGAGCTTGCGCCGCTCGCGGGACGCCGCAGCGAGTCACGCGGCATCGTGATCGGCTACTTTGCGCAGCACCAGGTCGAGCTGCTCCGGCCGGAGGAGACGCCCCTCGGCATGATGCTCCGCGTCTTCCGCCACGAGCGCGAGCAGCAGTTGCGCGACTTTCTCGGCGGGTTCGGCTTCGCCGGCGAACGTGCCCAGCGTCCGATCGGGCCGCTCTCCGGCGGCGAGAAATCGCGCCTCGCGCTGGCGATGCTCGTCAGGCAGCGGCCCAACCTGCTGCTGCTGGACGAGCCGACCAACCACCTCGACCTGGAAATGAGGCGCTCGCTTGCGCTGGCGCTGCAAAGCTACTCCGGCGCGCTCATCATCGTGTCGCACGACCGCCACCTGCTCGCCACCTGCGCAGACCGCATCCTGGTCGTATCGGGCGGAAGGGTCTCCGAGTTCGACGGTGACCTGGAGGACTACCGCCAGCTGCGGCTCAAGGAGGAACGCGGCACACGGCGGGAAACGCAGACCGTTAGTCGGCGCGACGAGCGGCGGGCGGAGGCCGAAGCGCGCTCGAGCAAGCGCGGCCGCCTGCGGCCGCTGGAAAAGCAGCTCGCTGCGCTCGAAGCACGCGTTGACGCGCTCTCCCGCGAAGCGGATGCCGTTCGGACCGCGCTGGCCGAGCCCGCCGCATATTCCGACGACGCACGCGAGCGGCTCCGCGAGCTCATGCAAAGCGAGGCGCGGCTGAGCGCGGACCTCGCCGAGGCCGAGGAGGCATGGCTTCATGCCGCCGCCCGGCTCGACAGCCTGCGCAGGGACGGCGCCTGAGCGGCCGGGTCGACCCTCGTTAATTGAGCGTGCGCGGTGCCCGTTCCGCGGGCTCGCGCGGCTCGGTCCCCGGCAGCTTTAGGTCGACGTCCCAGTCGCTCTTCTTCACCGCCGCCTGCAGCAGGCGGCATACCGAATGCAGGAGCACCGAATCGAAGGTCAGCGTCACGCCCTGGCCTTCGGCGGGATGCAGCGCGACGACCGGTTGACCCTGGCGGTCGTGTCCGGTCTGGATCCGCGCCAGCAGCAGGGGAGCTTCGCCAAGGGGCGTGGCGCGCGGCTGCGCTTCGTAAGGTTTCGCGAAATTTGCGCGCGATACGGCCTGCTCATGCTCCAGACCGAGCAGCGCCTTGCGCGCCTCGGGGTTGGCCTGCGTCCGTATTCGCGGGCTCGCTTCTTCCGCGAGCTTCACGAGCAGGGGCCAGAGCAGCTTGACGAAACGCCGCGTCAGCCATAGCCGCACCTCGACGCCATCGCTGGTCGAAACCAGCATCAGCAGGCGGTCCTGCTCCGCCTCGTAGTCGATCTTGAGCTGATGCAAGCGCATGCAAATAGTATCGCGACTGCGGCTGGACCGCGCAATGCCGCCCGCGCAGAATGTGCCCGATGGCGACCATCGTGCAGGCCCGATCCGGTGCGGACATCGCCCGCGCGCGGGAGCTGCTCGAGGAATACGTACGCATCGTCGACGCGCCCGAGTGTTTCACCGGCTACGAGGATGAACTTGCGGGGCTGCCTGGCGCCTATGCGCCGCCTGCCGGGCGCCTTTATATCGCGCTCGAAAACGGCATCGCGACGGGATGCGTTGCGCTGCGCGGCCTCGACGAAACCACGGCTGAAATGAAGCGGCTTTACGTGCGCGCCGGCGCGCGGAGCGAGGGCCTGGGGCGCCGGCTGGCGATCAAGGCGATCGACGCGGCGAGGAAAATCGGCTATGCGCGCGTCGTGCTCGACACGCTGCCGAAGATGCACGAGGCAGCCCTCTTGTACCGCTCGCTGCGCTTCCAGAAGATCGCGCCCTATCTCGCATGCCCGACGCCAGGCGCAATTTGCTACGAGCTACGGCTGTAACGCGCGTCAGCTTGTCCCGCCGCGAATCTTTTCGAGCAAGCGCGTGGTGGAGCGCTCATGCTCGAAAGGGATGGAGAATACCTTGCCGCCGCGCGCGAGCACGCCGGCCGCGCCGACCATGCGCTCGACCGGCCAGTCCCCGCCCTTGACGAGCACATCCGGGCGACACGCCTCGATCAGGGCGGCCGGGGTGTCCTCGTCGAACCAGGTCACCGCGTCGACCGCCTCCAGCGCCGCGACCACGGCCATTCGATCCTGCAGGACATTGATCGGCCTGTCTCCGCCTTTTCCCAGGCGTCGCGCCGACGCATCGCTGTTGATCGCGACGAGCAGCGCCGCGCCGTGGGCGCGGGCACGGGCAAGATAGGTGACGTGGCCGCGGTGCAACAGGTCGAACACGCCGTTGGTGAATACCAGCGGCCGGGCCAGCGTGGCGACACGCCGCGCGAGATCCGCGGGCGGGCAAAACTTGCGCTCGAACGAGGGGGGCGCAAGCGCCATGAACGAAGGCCGTGCCTGCGCTACTTCGTCGGCTGCTCCTCCTTCGGCTTCTCCGAAGGACGGCAAATTGGGTCAGTCGGCTGGCAGTACTCGAAAACTTTCACCACCTTCAGAACGCCGCCGGTGGTGCGAGCGATCTCGACCGCATCCGCCGCCTCTTTCTCGGTCACGATCCCGAGCAGGTACACGGCGCCGGCCTCGGTGACCACCTTGACGTGGACCGGATTGAAGCGCCCCGCGTCCAGAAAGCGCGTCTTCACCTTGCTCGTGATGTACGAGTCGTTGGTGCGCGCGGGCATGGACGAGAGCCCGGCGATTTGCAGCTCGTTTGTCACGCTGTGCACGTTCGGCACGGCGAGCACGATCTTCTCGATGCCGTCCTTGACGGCCTGATCGGGCACTTCCCCGGTGAGCAGCACCGACCGGTTGTACGAAGTTACGTTGACGTGCACCTTGTCTCCGTAACGGTCGCCGATCTGGTTCGACGCGCGCAGTTCGATGCCCTCGTCATCGACCTGCGTGCCCGTGGTGCGTCTATCCTGCGCAGACACTACCGCCGCGCCTGCGCCAACAGCGACCGCTCCCACGCAGCCTTGCAGCGATACCGCTGCCACCGGAATCAGGATCGCAAGCAAAAGGTCGTTTCTCTTCATTCCTTCGCTCCAAAAAGCAGTTCGTCAATACCGTCACACAGGCAGTGAAGCACCAGGAGATGGACCTCCTGGATGCGTACCGTCCGCTCGTGCGGCACGCAGACGTGCACGTCGTCGGCACTGAGCAGCGGCGCGATCTTGCCGCCGCGCCGCCCGGTCAACGCGACCACGCGCACGCCGATCTGCCGTGCGAGCCGTATCGCCTCGATCACGCTGGTTGAATTGCCGCTGGTCGAGATCGCGAGCAGCACATCCCCGGGGCGTCCCAGTGCCCGCAGCTGCTTGGAAAACACCTGGTCATAGCTGTAATCGTTGGCAATGGAGGTAAGCGTCGAGGAGTCCGTGGTAAGCGCGACCGCCGCGAGCGGCGGCCGCTCCACTTCGAACCGGTTGACGAGCTCGGCCGCGAAATGTTGCGCGTCCGCCGCCGAGCCACCATTGCCACAGGCGAGGATCTTTCCTCCGGCACGCAGTGCCGCGGACATTTGGACCACCGCGCGCGCGATCGGCCCCGCCAGCGATTGGGCACAAGCCAGCTTTAGCTGAGCGCTGTCGGCGAAATGTGCAGCGACTCGCGCCGCCATTCCCGCGTTCTGATCAGCGTGACCCATGGCACATATTACACCGGGCAAAGGGGCGAACTCCCTGTCGGGCCGGCACAACAGCCTTCCCTAGCCCTCGAACGCGTCGCGCAGCCACTCGATGCGCGCCCCGTCGGCCCGGTCGAGCAGCAGCACGTCGAATCGGCAGGCGACCTCGCGCCGCCCGGTCAGATACAGGCGCGCAGCCGCCTGCAACCTTCCGCGCTTGGCAGCCGTGATGCTTTCGGCCGCGCCTCCATACGCCGCATTGCTCCGCAGACGCACTTCGGCAAACACCAGAGTGCCGTGATCGTCGGCGATCAGGTCGATTTCCCCATGGCGGCAGCGCCAGTTGCGCGCAAGGATGCGCAGACCCGCGCTGCGCAGCAGCGCCGCGCAGAGGTCCTCGGCTCGCGCGCCGGCCCGGTTCATGGCAGGCTTAACGTGCGGCCCGACGCCGCGTTGACTCGCCGTGAGCCCGGGAACCCTCTATGTCGTCGCGACTCCGATCGGCAATCTCGCCGACGCGAGCCCGCGCGCGCTCGAAGTGCTCTCGCGGGCCGACCTGGTCGCCTGCGAGGACACGCGAACGTCGCGCACGCTCCTTGCGCGGCATGGCATTGCGGCAAGCACCGTATCGCTGCATGCGCACAACGAGCGCGCGGCCACCGCCCGGCTTCTGGCGGCGCTCCAGGAAGGAAAGAATGTTGCGCTGGTAAGCGACGCGGGCACGCCCGGAATTTCCGATCCGGGGGCGCTGCTGGTGGCATCCGCCCACCGGTCCGGTGTTCGCGTGGTGCCCGTGCCGGGCCCGAGCGCTGCGCTCGCGGCTTTCAGCGCCTCGGGATTTTCCTCCGACCGTTTCCTGTTCGTAGGCTTCCTCCCGGCAGCGCGTGCCGCGCGGCGCAAGGCGTTGCAGGCGCTGGAGGCCGCCTGCCCGATCATCCTCTACGAAGCACCGCACCGCGTAGCCGACACCGTGGAGGATCTGGCCGAACGCTATGGCGGCGAGCGGGAGCTGCTGATCGCGCGCGAGCTGACCAAGATGTTCGAGGAGATCGTGCGCCTGCCGCTGGCGGACGCCGGCGCCTGGCTGAGCGCGGGCCCGCATCGCCAGCAGGGTGAGTTCGTGCTGGTGCTGGGGCCTGGAACCTCGCCCCGCGCGCCGGACGAGGCGGATGCCGATCGCGTGCTCGGAATTCTCCTCGAGGCGCTGCCGGCTAGCGAGGCCGCCAAGCTCGCGGCACGCATCACGGGGGTGGCGCGCAAGATCCTCTACACGCGTGCCCTTGAGCTCGGTGGCAGGTCGCGCAGCGGTGCAAGCTAGAATCCGGCCGTGGATCGAATCACGCTCATTCAGCCCGACGACTGGCACCTTCACCTGCGCGACGGTGCGTCGCTTTCCGCCGTGCTGGCCGACAGCGCGCGGCGCTTCGCGCGCGCGATCGTGATGCCGAACCTGAAGCCGGCGGTGCGTACCACGCAGCAGGCGCTCGGATACCGCGAGCGCATCCTTGCGGCGCTTCCCGACGACTCGAAGTTCGAGCCGCTGATGACCCTCTATCTCACCGACGACACGCCGCCCGAGGAGATCACCCGCGCCAGAGTCTCGGGGCACGTGCACGCCGTGAAGCTCTACCCGGCGGGAGCGACCACGCACTCGGACGAAGGCGTGACGCGCCTTTCGCGCTGCTTTCATACGCTGGAGAAGATGCAGGAGCTGGGAATGCCTCTGCTGGTACACGGCGAGTCGACGAACACGTCGATCGACGTGTTCGATCGGGAGAAAGTCTTCATCGATGAGACGCTTAGCCCCCTGGTGGCCCGCTTTCCCGGGCTCCGGGTGGTGCTCGAGCACGTCACGACGCGCGACGCGGTTCAGTTCGTCGAGGTGACAGGCCCGAACATCGCGGCGACCATCACTTCGCACCACCTGCTGATGAACCGCAATGCACTGTTCATGGGCGGCATCCGCCCGCACCACTATTGCCTTCCGGTGCTCAAGCGCGAGGAGCATCGCGAGGCGCTGGCCGAGGCAGCGGTTTCAGGCAACCCGAAGTTCTTCCTCGGGACCGACAGCGCGCCCCACGGTCGCCGCAGCAAGGAAGCCGCTTGCGGCTGCGCAGGAATCTATACCGCGCACGCCGGCATCGAGCTGTACGCGACTGCGTTCGAGGAGGCGGGCGCGCTCGACCGACTGGAAGGCTTCGCCAGCCGCTTCGGGGCGCAGTTCTACGGCTTGCCGCCCAATTCGGGCACGGTGACGCTGCTGCGCGAGCCATGGACCGTGCCAGCGTCGTTGCCATTCGGCGAGGACGAGCTGGTGCCGTTGCGGGCCGGCGAGACGATTCCGTGGAAGCTCGGCTGAGCGTGATCGATTGCCCGGCTCGCGCCGACCTGTCGCATCCGATCTACGATCCCGTCAGGCCAGCGCTGGAGCGCCTCGCGCACGATCCGGACTGGCCCGACGCCGAACGCCTCAATGCCCTGGCGCGGGAGCTCGGCGCCGCGCCGCGCACCACGAGCGGCAAGCCGGTGCGATTCGCGGCGCCGCGGGCGCACCAAGACCTGAGCTATGAGCTATGGGTTCATGCGAGCGGCGAGGTCGCCACGCGGCCGAATAATTGGCACGACCTGTTCAACGCGCTCGCCTGGATCGCCTTTCCGCGCACCAAGGCGACACTCAACGCACGGCACGCAGCACAAATCCCTCGCGAGCATGGCCGGCGGGGACCGCTGCGCGACCTGCTGACGATCTTCGACGAGGGCGGCGCGATCGTCGCGTACAGCGACGCCTCGCTGGTCGAGCTGATCCGCGGCTTTCGCTGGCGCGAGCTCTACTGGGAGCGACGCGCCAGCGTCCTCGAGGCGCTACGCTTCGTCGTGGTCGGTCATGCCGTGCTCGAGCAAGCGCGCCGGCCGTGGCCGGGGATCACTTGCAAGGCGCTTTTCGTCCCGGTGGGCCGGGAGCAACTGCGTTTGCCGCCCGCCCAGCTGGCCGAGCACCTGGATGAGTACGCGGCGGCGTGGTTCGACACCGCCTCCGGCGAACTGACCCCGCGCGCGCTCGCGCCGTTGCCCGTGTTCGGCTACCCGGGCTGGTTTGCCGGAAGCGAGCGCGAGGCCTTCTATGCGGACACGCGCTTCTTTCGTCCATTCAGGCGCGTCGCCGGTGAGTTAAAATTCAAGCGGGAGTCGGCCAGGCAGCCGCTGCGCGCAATCGCAGAGGAAAGTCCGGGCTCCACAGGGCGGGATGCGGGGTAACACCCCGGCGCGTATAAGTGCCGCGAAAGCGGCGCCAAGGCGACGAACAGGGCCACAGAGACGAGTCCCCGGGTCAAACCGGGGGGTGAAACGCGGCAACCTCCATCCGGAGCAACACCAAATAGGCAAGCGCTTGAGGTCGGCTCGGCCAAGCTTGCGGGTAGGTGGCTTGAGCTCTGGGGTAACCCAGGGCCTAGAGGAATGGCTGCCATGGCGCGATCCGGGAAACCGGGCTACGCCAACAGAACCCGGCTTATCGGCCGTCTCCCTTTTTTGCGCGCTGCAATGAGCGGGCGGGGCAAGGTTCCTTGCGCCGCCGGGCGGGCCGGGCAATAATGAAAAAGTAATAATGAGGACGAGCCGGAAACCGCACTCCTCGCGCACATGCAGGATCGACTGAATCAATGTGACGTGGCAAATCGCGTCGACGTCGAAGACGCCGACCGCGTGCGCGACTTCGTGCTGTCGATGTTCACGGCGCGCTACCCCGGCGCGGATCTGAGGGCTCTAGGCCGCGCGTTCGAGGACGTCAAGGCGCTGTTCGAGGGAACCTTCCCGGGTTATCTCGCCTGCGACACTCTGTATCACGACCTGCGCCACACGCTGGACATTTCGCTCGCCACGGCGCGGCTGATCGATGGCCACGACCGCGTGCAGAGCACGCCTGACCAGCTCGGCCCCCGCCGCGCCATCCTCGGAGTGATTATCGCCTTGCTGCACGACTCGGGCTACGTCCGTCGCGACACGGAGGCGCACATCGAGAACGGCGCCGTATTCACCAAGATCCACGTCAGCCGCAGCGGCGAGTTCCTCGCGGATTACCTGCCGCGCCTCGGCTATGGCGCGGAAGCTCCGGTCGCGGCGCAGCTGGTCCATTTCACCGGCTACGAGAAGGATGTCGACGATATCCGGGTCGATGACCCTGCGGACCGCTTGCTCGGCCAGATGGTCGGCACCGCCGACCTGCTCGGCCAGATGTCCGACCGCATGTACCTCGAAAAGTGCCGGGAATTCCTGTACGAGGAATTCGTCTGGGGCAATATCGCACGCGACCGAACGCCCGACGGCCGCGAAATCGTGCGCTACAGCTCGGGCGACGACCTGATGTACAAGACTCCCGGTTTCTACGAGTTTGTAGCTCGCGACCGTCTGGGCAACAAGCTCGGGGCCGTCGAACGCTTCGCCGGCGCGCACTTCGACGGGCCGAATCTGTACCAGTCCGAAATCGACCGCAACATGAAGTTCCTGCGCGAGGCGATCGACACGGCCGATCTCGGCCGTCTGCGCCGTTTGTGCTACTCGCTGTCGACTCGGTCGCGCCGCAGCCCCGCCTGAGCATCCGCACCGTTTCGATGCACGCGCGCTCGCGCGTGCACTGGAATCTCACCTGAATCCCGCCTGACGCGCCGCATTCGGCGCCTCTCTCGCTGGCACGACGATTGCAATCACCATAGGCGAACGTCCAGCTACCACGAAGCAACAACCGGAGGTGCAATGATCGTCGCGCGCGCGTTGAAGATACTTGCCGGCGCGCGCGCCGATGCGCAGGAACTCACCGAGGCCGATGCCTTCGACCTCTGTTCCGCCATGCTCGACGGGGGCATCGGCGAGCTCGAGCTCGGGGCCGTGCTGGCGACGCTCGCCATGAAGCGCCCGGCGGCCGACGAAATTTCTGGATTCCGGCGCGCGCTGCAAGCGCGCGTCAACCGCCTCGACCCGCCCGCCGGCGCACGCACCGTCGTGATTCCGAGCTACGGCGGTGCGCAGGCACAGGCCAACCTGATGCCTTTGCTCGCAGTCATGCTTGCGCGCTTCGGGATTCCGGTCCTGGTGCACGGCGCGCTCGAAGCTCAGGGCCGCGTCGCCAGCGCGGCGGTGTTCCGGGAACTCGGCATCCTCCCCAGCGCATCGCTGAGGGACGCGCAAGGCGCTCTCGAAGCGTCGCGAATTGCCTTCGTGCCCGTGGCTCTGCTCTCGCCGGCGCTTGCGCAAGTGCTCGCCCTGCGCGCGCGGCTCGGCGTGCGCAATTGCGCGTTTCAGATCGCACGGCTGGTGGATCCCTTCGGCGGCGAGGGCCTGAAGCTCGTGCCCGTCAACGATGCTTTCGAGCGGGATGCATTCGGCGCCGCGCTCGCCCTGCACCGTGAGCACGCCCTCCTCTTTCTGGGGACCGAGGGCGAGGCCTACGCCAACCCCCAGCAGCGCCCGGCCATCGTTCACTTTCTCTCC
This sequence comes from Burkholderiales bacterium, assembly GCA_049582445.1. Lineage (GTDB taxonomy): Bacteria > Pseudomonadota > Gammaproteobacteria > Burkholderiales > SG8-39 > DAHVFK01. Next base: position 16,315 of record JBAUTZ010000129.1, on the reverse strand, counting down.
GGGGAGCCGTCCCTGCTGTTCGACGCCGAGGCGGCGAGCGCGGCGGTGCATGGCTCGCAACCCATTCCCGTCGACGGGCAACCCGAGGCGAAAGGCACCGCGCGCTGGATCGAGCTCGCGCTCGCAGGGAAAGTGCCCGTCCCGCCGCCGATGTCCAATCTTCTCGCGTGCTGCCTCTACGCCACCGGATTGAGCCAGGACCTGCATCAAGCGAAAGCGCTGGTGGCGGTGCGTGCCCGGGGCCAGGCCGCGGCCTGATGACGGTTTCCCCGGACGGAGCGTGTTCTAATTCACACTCCATTGAAAATTATCCTGTTTTTACTCTCGTAGGCGCTTGCTGGACCGTGTAAACCGTGGCAAAAACAGGCCATGGGGATCATCGACAGATCGGGGCGCTTGCGGATGCCGGATCGCCCGCGCCATCCAGGGGCCCCGCTACCCCTGAACGCACGAGTCGAGGCAGCCCCTGCGCTGTTCCGATTGCTGTCCGACAGCGCCCTCGCGCGTGCTGCCCTTTCCGCGTGCGGTTTCCCGGTTGCGCTGGTCGACGCCGCCTCGCCTGGGCGGCCGGTGACCTACGTCAACGCGGCATTCGAGGACTTCTTCGGCTATCGGGAAGCCGAGGCGCGCGGGCGCGGCGTGGTTGACTTGCTGTTTCGCGGCGACGACCAGGTTGCCCGGCGGCTATTCGACGAGCCCGACGCGCACCGCCGCTTGCATGCATGGCGCAAGGACGGCTCTCCCCTGCACGTCGAAACCGGGGTCGGCGCCGTACGCGGCGCCGACGGCCAGCTGACGCATTGGGTGCTGGCGTTCGTCGACCGCGCCGAGCTCGAGATGCTGCGCGAAGAGATTGCGGCACTCAAAACCAGCCACGCCGCCGCTGCCTGAACGAAGCTAGTCTTCCCTCGATCTCAGCGATTGCCAGAGATCGACCAGCATCATCCCGAGCCCGATCAGCACTACGATGGCGAGCGGGACGTCCTTCAGCTTGAGCACGACCGGCCCGATAAATATGATGAGCAGGCCCGCCGCCAGGATGCCGCCGAGGATCTTGAATAGCATGTCGCAGGTCTCCGTATCCGTTCAGGCTGCCGCGACCCGGGCCACGAGCCAGCGCGCCGTGCGTAGTAGCCGGCCATCGCCGCCACGCGGTCCGACCAGCTGCACGCCGATCGGCAACCCGTTCTCGCCTTGCATTAGCGGTAGATTCAGCGCGGGCATGCCGCACAGCGTCCACAGCGTGCAAAAGGCAGGATCGCCGGTCGACTCGAGCCCGCGCGGCGCGGTTCCCGCCGCCGCCGGGGTGAGAATTGCGTCGCAGCGCTCGAAGATGTCGTCGAACCCCGAGTTGAGCAGCGGGATGCGCGCGACCGCGCGCTGGTAGTCGAGCGCCGTCACCTCGCGGCCCCGCGCAAGTTGCGCGCGCAGCGACGCAGACAGCCGGTCGCGCCCCTTCTCCCATTCGAGGTCGAGGTTGGCCGCCATTTCGGCTTCCATGATGGTCCGATGCCAATCGAGCGCCTGCTGTGCAGAGCCGGGCAACTCGACCTCGACGACGCGATCGCCGAGCGCGGCAATCAGTTCGGCAAGCGCTTCTTTGGTTTCTTCGCTCGCTCGATCCCAGACCGGGCCGTTCATGTAGGCGAGCAGCGGCGGCAACGGGGGCTCCTCCGAGGCGGTTGCGACCAGGGGGATGCGCGCCCGTGGCCGGGTATCGCGGTCGCGCGCTTCGTAGCCGATGAGCTGCTCGCCGAGTAGCGCGACGTCTTCGATGCTTCTCGCGAACACGCCGATTTGGTCCAGCGTGCGCGACAGCTTCAGCACGCCGCCGCGCGGGATCAGGCCGTGCGTGGGCTTGAAGCCGTAGACGCCGCAGAACGACGCCGGTCGGATCACAGAGCCGTTGGTCTGGCTGCCGAGGGCGATCGGCACCATGCCCGCAGCGACAGCGGCGGCGGAGCCGCTCGAGGATCCGCCTGGGGTGTGCTCCGGGTTGTGCGGATTGCGGGTCTTGCCGGGTGCATAGGTCGCGAGCTCCGTGGTCACGGTCTTGCCAAAGACGACCGCTCCGGCCGCGCGCAGCATCCACACCACCGTGGCGTCGTCGGCGGGCGTGCGCCCGGCATGCAGCACGCTTCCGTCTTCGGTCGGCATGTCGCCCGTATCGATGATGTCCTTGATCGCGACCGGCACTCCGTGCAGCGGGCCCGTCGGGCGGCCCTCGCGGCGCTCCTGATCCCTCGCACGCGCCTGCTTGAGGGCGTGCTCGGGGTCGAGAAACGCCCAGGCCTGGACCTTGTCGTCCACCTCGCGCACCCTCGCGAGACAGGCCTCGGTCAATTGCTCCGAGCTGATCGCGCCGTCGCGGATGGCGCGCGCCGCGTCGGTGGCGGAGAGCCAGTTGAGTTGCGAGGCGTCCACGCGGGTCAGCGCCCGTACATGAGGTTGGGCAGCCAGAACATCAGCTGCGGGAACACGTACACGAGAAACATGGTGATGAACACCATGCCGAGGAACGGGAAGCAGCCCTTGAAGATGGTCCACAGCTGCACGTACGGCGGCGCGATGCCTTTCAGGTAGTACGCCGACATCGCCATCGGCGGCGTGAGGAACGAGGTCTGCAGGTTGAGCGCAACCAGGATGCCGAACACCATCGGGTCGACGTGAAAGTGAGGCAGCAGGGGCAGGAAGATCGGCACGAAGATGATGATGATCTCGCTCCACTCCAGCGGCCAGCCGAGGAGGAAGATGATGAATTGCGAGATGATCAGGAACAGGATCGGATTGAGATTCAGCCCGAGCACGAACTCCTTGATGATGCCTTCGCCGCCCAGGTACGAGAACACCGACGAGAACGTCCACGAACCGACGAACAGGAAACACACCATGGCCGACGTGCGCGCCGTGAGGTAGACCGCCTCGCGCAGGCGCTGCCAGGTAAGCGCGCGGTACCCGGCCGCGAGCAACATGGCGCCCAGCGCACCGACGGCAGCGGCCTCGGTCGGTGTCGCCAGGCCGAACAGGATCGAGCCGAGCACCGAAAGGATGAGCACGGCCAGCGGCAGGAACGCCTGCGCCAGCAGCACAAACGCCTTGCCCCAGGGAACGTTGCTTTCTTCCTTAGGCAACTTGGGGGCGAGACTCGGATTGATCACGGCGCGCGTGATCACGTACACGATGTACAGGCCGGCGAGCAGAAATCCGGGCAGCATCGCCGCGGCGTAGAGCCGCACCACCGATACCGAGGCGGTCGCCGAGTAGACGATCAGCATGATCGACGGCGGGATCAGGATCCCGAGCGTGCCGCCGGCGCAGATCACGCCCGCGGACAGCCTCTGGTCGTAGCCGGCCTTGAGCATCGCCGGGAAAGCAAGCAGGCCCATTAGCGTCACGACGGCGCCTACGATGCCGGTCGCGGTCGCGAACAGCGCGCAGGTCACCAGCGCCGCGACCGCCATCGCGCCCGGAACATGGCGCAGCGCGACCTGCAGACTGTAGAACAGGCGGTCGAGGATGTTGGAGCGCTCGACCACGTAGCCCATGTAGAGGAACAGCGGCACCGCGACGAGCACGTCGTTGCTCATGATGCTCCAGGTGTTCTGCGTCAACAGGTAGAAGATCCGGTTGTCGAAGAACTCCTGGCCCGCCTGGTAGTAAGCGTAGTAGCCGAAGCCGACGCCCATTCCCATCAGGGTGAAAGCGATCGGGAATCCGAGCAGGATGACGAAGATGAACAGCCCCAGCATCATCAGGGCGATGACCGGATCGCTCACTTGGCGCCTCCCTGCTTCGCCGCTGTCTGAGCCGCGTGCTGCTCGATCAGCACGTCCTCCAGTTCTTCCACGTCGTGCAGCCGAGGCGGCCAGCGGTTTTCGCGGATGCAGATGATGCAGCGCAGGACCTCGGCGAAGCCCTGGAGCGCCAGCAACCCGGCGCCAAAAGGAATGAGGAGCTTCAATTGCCAGACGGGGATCCCTACCGGGCTATTGACACTCACCTCGCGGATCTTGAGGGCTTCGGCGCCGTAGCCCCAGCCCGCATACATGAGTGCGAGCACCCCTGGATAGAAAAACAGCACGTACAGGGTCAGTTCGATGATTCCCTGCACCCGGGGCCGCCACATCCGGTAGATGAAGTCGCCGCGCACGTGCCCGTTGCGTGACAGGGTGTAGGCGCCGGCCATAAAGAACAGTCCGCCGTACATGAGGTAGCTCATGTCGAACGCCCAGCTCGTCGGGTCGTTGAGCACGTAGCGCACAAATACTTCGTAAGACGTTCCGAACGTGAGGATCACGATGCACCACGCGAAAGCGTGGCCGACCATCCTGCTCAGCTGGTCGATGCCGTAAATTAGTTTGCTAACCATGCGCGCCGACCCATCACAAGAAAATGGGGCGGCCCCTCAGGGGCCGCCCCAACGTCGCGTGAATTTCTAAATGTCTCCTGAAGCTTACGCCGGAAGCTTGGTATTGAAAACGTGCTCGTAGCCCAACTTGAAGTCCGCGTCGTTCAGGAACCAGTAGTAGCACACGTCCTTGGCCCAAGCGCGCTGCGACTCCACCACGCGCTTGAAGAACGGATCGGCGTCGGACAGCCTCTTGGTCAGCACGTCCCAGGCCTTGAGCTGCTCCACGAACACCGACTTCGGCGTGCGGATGACGTTTACCTTGTCCTTGTCGATCAGCTTGCGCAGGTCCTTCGGGTAGTTCGCCATCGCGGTCCAGTAGTTCGACTGCGACGTCGCCTCGACCCCGTGGCGCCAGATCGCCTGCAGGTCTTTCGGCATGGAATCCCACTTCTTCTTGTTGATGATGATCTCGAAGAACTCCATCGCCTGGTGGAACGAGCCCATCTCGTAGTTCTTGATCACGTCCGCGGCGCCGAAGCGCATATCCGAGGTCGGGTTATTGAACTCGAACGCGTCGATCACGCCTCTCTCAAGTGCCGGAATGATCTCGCCTCCGGGGAGCTGGGTCACCTTGGCGCCCATTTCCTGGAACAGGTCGGCCGCGAGGCCGACGGTGCGGTACTTGAGGCCCTTCAACTGGCTAGCATCGGTGACCGGCTTCTTGAACCAGCCGAGCGGCTGGGTCGGCATCGGCATGGCGAAAAAGCCGACGTAGTTGAGATCGAGCTTCTGCAGCAGCTCCTGGTACAACTCCAGCCCGCCGCCACGATAGATCCACGCCAGCGTCTGGAACGCGTCGCAGCCGTTGATCGGGCCCGACCCGAAAAGCGACGCGACCTTCGACTTGCCGTACCAGTACACCGGCACCGTGTGCCCGGCATCGAGCACGCCCTTGCTGACGGCGTCCGTCACCTCGAAGACCTTCACGACCGCGCCGCCGACCAGGTAGTCGACGCGCAGCCTACCGCCCGACATGTCGTTCACGCGCTTGACGAACTCCATCGCCATATCATTGAAGATGTCCGTCGAGCTCCATGCGCCCTGCATCTTGATTACGATCGGCGCTTGCGACCTGGCGATCATCGGGAAGCCGAGAGTCGCGGCCCCGGTCGCCGCCGTCGCACCCGTCAGGAACTTACGGCGCGACGCTACGCGTTCCGTCTGCTGATTGCTCATTTGAATCCTCCTCGATTCTTGCTTGTGTGCCGGGCCGCAGCCCTTGGTGGGATCGTGCCCGCACCCTCCCCTAAGCACCCCAGGCAAGTGGCCCGGCGCGCCACGCGAGCCGGAGGATTCTAAACCCCGCAGTCAAACTACTGCAAGGCAATAGCAAGGTTTGGGCAAGCTGTAATAAAAGTAGCCGTCTCAATGCTGACAAGCTAGCGGCGCATCAGGCGACCGAGGACCGTCGGAGAGATGAAGGTTGTCAGGATCACCATGATGACGATCGCCGAAAAGCTACGCGGGTCGATCGCGCCGAGCTCGCGCCCGACGGCGGCGAACACCAGCCCCACCTCCCCGCGCGGCACCATGCCCCAGCCCACCACCCACTTGCGCGCGGGTCCGGCGGCGATACCCGACAGGAGCTTGCCGGCCACGGCCGCGGCGGTGATCGCCAGCGCAACGCCGAGAAGAGTAAGGTCGGTGAACGTTTCGAGCCGCACCTGCATTCCGGTATGAACGAAGAAAATCGGCACGAAAACGTACCCCAGTGGTCCCAGCAGGTCGGCATGGTGATGCTCCACCTCGTGCTTAATGATTGCGTCCAGCTTTGCGGCCGTACCTGCCTCGGCCTCGCCCGCCACCACGCGCAGCCGCTGCACCACTTCGGGCTCCTCGAAATCCTTGAGGTACGCCGGCTCGAGGAACAATCCGGCGGCAAATGCTCCGACGATCGACGCCAGACCGATGCCGTGCGCCGCCCAAGCGAGCGCCAGGCCGATCACCAGGAGCAGGGTGAACTTCATTCCCTCGCCCGCATGCACGCGAGCGAGCGACTTCGCGAGCGGCGGGGCGAGCGCCCTGCCTAGGACCACGGCACCTATGACGAACGCTACCGACTGCGCGATGATCCACGCCACCTCGCCGACGCTCACGCTTCCCTTCGCGACGATGCTCGACACGACGGCCAGCACAATCAACCCGAGCACATCGTCGATCACCGCGGCTCCGAGCACGATTCGCGCCTCGCTCGAGTCGAGCGCACCGAGGTCGCGAAACACGCGACCGGTAATGCCGACCGATGTCGCTGCGAGTGCGGCGCCTAGAAACAGATAGGTATTCGTGGGCTGTCCGGGGAGCAGCAACGGCCCGAGCGCCAGCCCCAGGCCCATCGGAGCTGCGACGCCGATCACGGCGACCGACATGGCGCGCGCGCCAACCCGCCGCAACGACGCGAGATCCGACTCCAGTCCGATCTGGAACAGGAGGATGACCACGCCCAACTCTGCAAGAAAGCCAATCAGGGCGTCGTCGCGCACCCTGTCGAAAAAATCCAACCCAAGATTTCCGAGGACGACTCCGACGAGCAGTTCGCCGAGTACCGCAGGCTGCCCGAATCGCTCCAGGAATCCGGCCATCCGCGCAGCAAGCAGCGCTATCGCCAGAAACAGGAACGTGCTGGCGGCGGCGCCGGGACCGGCGGCGATCGCCGCCGGGGACCACTGCGCCAGCAAGAATGCCAGGCCAACGAGGTACAGGGGCTTTCTCATCTGCCACGGCGCCCTGTCGGGGACTAACGCAATGCGCCCGATTCTACCTTCGCGTGGATGCGCCGCTCGCGGCGCAGAAGGGTGCCGAGCATCGCCGGCGTGATCACGGTGGTAAACATCACCATGAGAACGATCACCGAAAACAGCTCGTCGGTCACGACGCCGACCGATTTGCCTACGAACGCGAAGATCAGTCCGACCTCTCCGCGCGGCACCATCCCCCAGCCGACCAGCCAGCGGTCGACCTTGCCGGCGACCGCTCCGGCGACCAGCTTACCGGCCACCGCGACGACGGTCAGGACGCCGGCGAGCGCGACGAGCTTCGCGTCGAGCAGATGCTCAAGACGTACGTGCATGCCCGCAACGACGAAAAATACCGGAACGAGCAGGTGGCCGACCGGTTCCATCAGGTGCTCGAGGTGGTGGTGCGCGTGCTTGTCCAGAACAACATTGACCCTTTCCCGCAGCTTCGGGTCTCCGTCAGAGACCGCGGCGAGAAGCTCCCGGTTCACACTCGGCTGGTCGAAGTGGCGAAAATGCACCTCCTCGAGGATCAGCCCCGCCGCGAACGCGCCAACGATCGGTGCCAGCCCGATTTCACCGGCCAGGAACGCTAACAGCAGGCACACCCCCAAGGCGACCGTCACTTTCATTCCCGGCCCGGTGTTGATCATGGCGAACACGCGGCTGAACTGCCGCGCCGCGATCTGGCCGACGACGAGCGCTCCAGCCAGGAACCCCAGCGCCTGAAGCGTGACGCTGGCAATCTCGCCGAGTCCGACACTGCCGCGCGTCGCAATCGCGGAAACGACCGACAAAATGATCAGACCGAGCACGTCGTCGATGACCGCGGCGCCGAGCACGATCTGCGCCTCGGGCCGGGTGAGGCAGCGCATGTCGCGGAACACGCGGCCGGTAATCCCGACCGACGTCGCCGTGAGCGACGCCCCGATGAACAGATACGCGGCGTCCGAGAGCCCGGGCAGCAGGAACGGCCCGACGAGAACCGTTCCGAGGACGAAAGGCACCACGACCCCTACGGCAGCTACCCAGAACGACCGCCCGCCGACGCGGCGCATGGACCGTATGTCGGATTCGAGCCCGATCTGGAACAGCAGAATTACCGCGCCCAATTGCGCGAGGAATTCGATGATCGCCTCGGCGCTCGAGCCTTGCAGCGATGGCAGCCCGAAAAACGCCAGGCTGCCGATTCCGATGCCTACGAAGATTTCCCCCAGCACTGCCGGCAAGCGCAGCCGTTCGACCAGGGTCCCAAGCTTCGCGGCAACGAGGATTATGCCGAGCCAGAGAATTCCCTGCGGGACCTCGTTGCCCGCGGAGGCGTGTGCCGCCCCGGGAGCCATGAGCCACAGCACCGCCCCGGCGGCGCCAATGACCGCCACCCTGCTCAGCTGCGCGCGACGCGTCATTTAGCGCTGGTGCGCCGTCAGCCGCGACGACGGGCGCTCGCTGCGCGGAAGCTTCGCATCCACCCGCTCGTCGCCCGCCGACGGGCGCCGGGAGGTCGCGGCATCGGCGAGGAGACCGAGCACACCGATCGCGAACGGCAGGACGAAAAGGAATGCGATGGCCGGATCGAGGCTCGCCAACCAACTATATAGATTGCTCATCACCGGGCCATCGTAGGGGCCCGACCCGCGCTTGCAAATCGAGGGATCCCGTAAGGGATTCCCGTAGAGACCTCCGCTCGCTAGCGAGTTCCCTTTGGGCGCGCCGCGAGCACCAGACGCACGAGATCCGGAATGCGCCGCACGCGAAGTTTCTCCATCAGGTGGGACTTGTAGACTTCCACCGTACGTGGGCTGATGCCGAGCTCAGCCGCGATCTCGCGGTTGTGCCTGCCGGACACGACCAGATCCATCACCTGCCTCTCGCGCGCGGTCAGCCGGCCGATGCGCGCCTCCAGCTCGGCGGCCTGCGCCTGCTCGCCGCGGTGCTCTGCGTCGCGACCGAGTGCGAGGCGAATCGCAGCGAGCAGCTGTACGTCATCGATCGGCTTTTCGATGAAATCGACCGCTCCGGCCTTCAGCGTGGTGCGCGCGGCCGAAACGTCGCCGTGCGCAGTGATGATGATGACCGGCATCGTGCTGCCCCTGCGGTGCAGCTCGTCCTGCAAGGCCGCCCCATCCATTCCAGGCATGCGCAAGTCGACGATAGCGCAGCCGCTCGAATTCGGATCGAGCCCCGCTAGGAATGCTTCCGCCGACCCGGACGCACGCGTTCGATAGCCGTGGAGTTCGAGCAGCAGCGCGAGCGAATCGCGCACGCCTGCATCATCGTCGACGATGAATACCGTCGGCTGGGCCACGCTCATTCGCCTTCCGACCCGCTGCGGACGACGGGCACGGTAAAGCAGAATACCCCGCCCCGGTCGCCCGGTTCGTGCCACAACTTGCCCCCGTGGCTTTCGACAATGGTTCGGCTCAGCGCGAGGCCGAGCCCCATCCCGTGGGGCTTGGTCGAGCGAAACGGCATGAAAAGCCGCTTCGCAGCCTCCGGATCGAGCCCCGGGCCGCTGTCGCTCACGCACACACGCACCGCCGCCGCATCGGCGCGGCGCGCCGCAATCTCGATTACCCGTTCGGCGCTTTGCGCCGCCACCATAGCATCCACGGCATTGCCGACGAGGTTCTGCACCACCGTCTCGATCTGCATCTTGTCGACGTGCACCTGCGGAATTCCCCGCTCGCAGTCGATACGTACGCGCACCGCGTGCCGCTGGAACCTCCCGCGCAAAGGCTCGATCGCGTGCTCGATCAGCCCCAGTACCTCAACTTGAACGAGCTGCCCGGTTCCGGCGCGAAAGAACTCGCGCAGGCCACGCACCACTTCACCTGCGCGGCGTGCCTCCTCGTTCGCGCGAATCATCGTTTCCTCCAGCCGGGCACGATGCGCAAAAGGATCCGCCAACATGATCTGGCACGCCCGAAGATAGCTCACCACGGCCGAGAGCGGCTGGTTCAGCTCGTGCGCCATCGCCGAAGCCAATTCCGCCGCGGCGGAATGGCGCAGCGCGCGCTCGAGCTCGAGCTGCTTGTCGTGCAGCTCGGCGTCACGCGTCAGGAGCGCTTCCTGCGCAGCATGGCGCTCCGAAATCGCCATGCCGAGAAATAGCGCGCCGAAAGCGAGCACCAGCATGAACAACTGCAGCTCCACCACGGTCGCTGCGGCGTAACCGCCCGCCTGGCCAGCGACGATCAATCCGATCTGGATCACGAGAAGCGCGAGCGTCGTCCCGCGGAAGCCGCCGCTCACGCTGATCCAGATGAGCGGCAGGAAAAGCACGTAGAAGTACCTCACGGCCAGCGTCTCGGGCAGACCGAATAGCACGCCGAGCAGCAGCAGCAGGACGAAGGCCTGGAGCTGCGCCATGAGCGTCGGTCTGCGCAGCGCGCCCCAGCCCTTGCGCAACCAGCCGCGAAAGGAAAGCACAAACGGCGTGGTCACCACGATTCCGATCACGTCTCCGACCCAGAAGCGCAGCGCCGCATCGTAGAAATCCTTCGGGGCAAGCAAGCCGTGCAGGGACAGAACGCTCACGTAGGCCATCGCGATGAACGCCGTCGCGACCACCACCGTGCCCGAGAATGCTGCGAGGTCGCGCAGCGTCGAGAGCCGCGGATCGAAGCGGATAACGCGCAGCATGAGCGCCGCCATCAGCGTATACCCCGCCGTCAGCGTCAGCGACAGGGAGACCACGCCGAATGGATGCGCCGCCATGCCGCGCACCAGCACGTCGGCCAGCGCGGCAGCAACCAGAAGCGCCGGCGCATAGCGCAATCCGAACCCGAGCAGGAGCGCGAGGCTCAGCCCCGGCGGCGGGTTCCAGGGCGTGATGCCGTAAGGGGCGAGCGGGTGAACGTAGCTGATGCGGTCGAGCAGCACATAGCCCGCGATAAATGCGAGCGCGAGACCCCACTCGCGGGATCGCCGCATCGACAGGTCCGAGCCCAGGGAGGGGCCGGTCGCAAGAGCGCGGGGCACCACGCTAGTTTCCCTTCCCCGGCCGGGGCGCGCAACTATGAAGCGGCTTGCGAGGCGGCCGCGGCAGCAGGCGCCTTTACCTTATGCGGCGGGTGCGGTTGCCAGCCCACCAGCGCGAGCATCACGAAGAAACCGATGACGTACGCGACAGTGACGTGCCAGCCCTCGCGCAACCAGCGGCCCACCGATCTCGCCTCGGGGTACATATTGGACAGCGCCACGCCCGCGCTCGAGCCAAACCAGATCATCGAGCCGCCGAAGCCCACGGTGTACGCGAGCATGCCCCAGTCGTAGCCACCCTGCTTGAGCGCCAGCGCGGTCAGCGGAATGTTGTCGAACACCGCCGAGACGAAGCCGAGCCCCATCGCGACGTGCCACGAAGCGAGCGGCAATTTTTCCACTGGCATCAGCGAAGCGCAGGTGACCAGCGAGAGCAGGAAAATGCTTCCCTTGAGCGCATCGGGCAGCAAGCTCCAGGTCGGCCGCCGCAGCCCTGCGGTCACCAGGATCGCCGCCCACACCGTGGCACCGAGCACCGGGAAGCGGTCTCCCAGCCCGTCGGTGAACACGTTCATCGCCACGTTCGCCACGATCGCGCTGACGAGGATGAACGCCACGATGCCGAGCCGCGTCCAGTCGACGCGCCCCTCGACCCTCGCCTCCTTGATGATCGGCGAGTAGCGGTGCTGTTGCTTCGCGGCCGGTATGCCACAGATGACGAGTGCCACGGCCGCCGCGATGTAGGCGTGCAGCACGTCGAGTGGGTTCACGCCATCGATCCACATCATCGTCGTCGTGGTGTCTCCGACCACGCTGCCCGAGCCGCCGGCGTTGGACGCCGCGACGATCGCGGCAAGGAAGCCGATGTGCACCTTGTGTCGGAACACGACGCGCGCCATCGCGCCGCCGATCAGCGCGGCGGCGATGTTGTCGAGGAACGACGACAGCACGAACACGATGACGAGCAGCGCGAACCCGCCCTTCCAGTCGTCGGGGAGAAAGTGGGGCAGGACCGCGGGCACCTTGCTGTCCTCGAAGTGCCGCGACAGCAGCGCAAATCCGAGCAGCAAGCCGAGAAGGTTGGTCAGGATTACCCACTCGTGCTGCAGGTGCAGCGCCAGGCCATCGATTCCCGGTCCCTCTTTGAACCCCGTGAAGCCGAGCTTGTAGAGGATGATCACCGCGAGGCCGGTGAGCGCGACCTGCAGCGTGTGGTGGTGGAACAGGGCGACGCCCGCGAGCGTCAGGCCGAAGAGCACGAAATCGACCGGCACGCCGAACATCGCCAGCGTCACTCCAACCACCAGCGCGCCGGTAAACAGTCCGCGCTCGCGCGCAAAAAGCCGCAACGCCACCCGCTTCAACAAGGCATCCCCCTGGAAAGTCCGCCCGGATTATATTCAAACTCCGGAAATCCCGTACGCGAACCCCTTAGCCGCGATCGCGGCCTCCAGCCCAGGCGATGCTCGCTTCGCGCACCACGTCGACGAGCGAGCCCGCCTCCGCGTAGCGCGCGCGCTGCCACGCGGCATCGGAGTTACCGCTGCGCACACCTGCGGCGAGCTCGGCGAGCGCGTCGCCGGCTTCGAGCCGCAGCGCGTGCGGCATCACGGTCTGGATGGTGCTCAGGATGTCATCGCCGATCTTCACCCGCCGCCTTTCATAGGGCTCGACCAGCTCTCCCGCGCAGCCATAGCGGCTCGCCTCGAAGCGGTTGAAGGCGTTCACGAGGTACGTGGCGCGCGAGGGCTCGCGTGGCCGCTCGGCCAGATGATAGGCGACGAGCGCCTGGGCGTATGCCGCGAGCAGCGCGGCGCGCTCGACGGTGAGCGGCGTATCGCATACCCGGATCTCGATCGTTCCGTATTCGGGCTTCGGCCGGATGTCCCAGTAGAAGTCCTTCATGCTGGCGACGATCCCGAATCCGCGCATCGTGCCGTAATACTCGAGGAACTCGGCCCAGTCGCGCACGAAGGGCATGTGCCCGGCGAGCGGAAAGGCGCTGACCGCCGTCAGGCGAGAGGACTGGAACGAGGTGTCCTCGCCCTGGTAGAAGGGCGAGGCCGCCGATAGCGCGATGAAGTGCGGCACGTAGCGCGTCATCATGTGCACCAAGTGGACGGCCGCATCGGCGCCGGGGCAGCCGACGTGAATGTGCTGGCCGAACACGGTGAATTGCTTGGCGAGGAATCCGTAGCGCTCGAGGATCGAGCGGAAACGCTCGGTCGGGTAGATACGACGGTCGGCCCAGTCGTGGAAAGGATGCGAGCCGCCCCCCGACACGCGCAGGTTGAGCACCCCCGCCTCCTTCACTACCGCGTCGCGCATGACCCGGAGCTCGTCGCGCAGCGCCGCGTAGCGCAGGTGCACGCCGCTGTTCAGCTCGATCATGCTCTCGGTGATCTCGGGCTTTACGGCTCCCGGGAGCTTGCGCTTGTCCAGTCGCGCCAGCAGGTCGCCGACGTCACGCCCGAGATCGAGGTCGTGCGCGCGGACCAGCTGCAGCTCGAGCTCGATGCCGATGCTCGCATGCGCCGACGGCCTGAACTGCATCTCATCGGCGGGGATCGCGTCAGGCACCGTGCCTCCCGGGATCGGTTTCGCCCGCCCGCCGCAGCGCGAATTGCGTCGCCAGGGGCCCAAGCAGCTCGAGCACGGCAACCGCCGACAACACGACCGACGACAGCTCCTTGCCGAAGCTCGGGTAGAGGGCCGCGGTGTCGTGCACCATCACGACGGCGAGGCCCGACATCGGCAAGAGCGCGATCGCGAGCAGTCCCGCGCCGCCGGGACGGACGCCGGACGGGTAGCCGAAGAGCAGTATCGCGAGCGCCTTGCCGAGGAAGCGCACCACGATGAAGGTGCCCACCACCAGCCCCGCAGTCCAGAGCGCGTCAAATTGCAGGCTCGCCCCGGTCAGCACGAACAGGATGACGAAGAACAGCTGCCCGCCGTAGCCGAAGCGCAGCGGCATGAGCGCATGACGATAGTCTAGGTTGCGCGACAGCATGCCGAGCACCACCAGCGCGATCACCACCGAGAGGTTGAGGCTGCGCGCCGCGCCCACGGTCAGCACCACCATCGCCACGAGCAGCACGAACTGGCGGTCCTCGCGCTTTCCGAGCCAGCGGGCGAGCCGCAGCATCGCTGCGCAGGCCGCGACGCCGAGCAGGGCCGAGCCGCCCAGCAGGTAGAGCGGGTGCAGCAGTGCTTCCTGCCATGTCGCCTCGTGCTGGAAGTGCAGGAACGGCAGCAGCAAGGTGAGCGCGACGTACGCGATTACGCTGTTCACTGCGGTGAAAAGCAGCATGCGTTCGGTGATTTGCCCCTCTGCGCGCAGTTCGTGCGCCACCAGCAGCACCACTGCGGGCGAGGTGCCGGTCCCGATCGCGGCGGCACTCGCTGCGAGCAGCGGCCCAAACTCGAAGTAGCGCAGCGCAGCGTATATGGCGCAGAAAGAGAACACGCTCTCGGCGATCGCGGTCACCAGCAACCAGCGGTTGAGCTTGAGCCAGCCGAAATCCAGCCGGAAACCGAGTTCGAACACGATCAGGCCGAGCGAAAGGTCGATCAGCACGCGCAGCGTCTGCAGCGCGTCGGCGCCGAGCAGGCCCGAAACCTGGGGCCCGAGCGCCACGCCCGCGAGCGCGTAGCCGGTGATGCGCGGCAACGACGCGTAGCGGTTGATTGCCTCGCCCGCCAGCAGCCCGGCGGCGAGCAGCGCACCGAACAATATCGGCTGCGACAATGCGAGCGGGAAACGCGGCAGAAAGCTCAGCTCCATTCCCTTCCTTGTTGTCGTAGGCCGCTGTGGCCGGACTACGCGCCGCGCGCGGCGCGCAGGAATTCGTCTAGGATCGGCGCGCTGTCGAGCAGCGCAGCGTCGCCCGGCGCGTGAAACTCCGGATGCCATTGCACCGCAAAGATGTAGCTCTTGCCGGTGCCGCGAATCGCCTCGACTATTCTATCGGGCTCCGAGTACGCTTCGACCGCGAGATTGCGGCCCAACGCCTTGATCGACTGATGGTGTATGGAGTTGATGCGCGCATGCTCGATACCCGGGTAGAGGCGTGCCAGGCCCGAGCCCGGCTCGATGCGCAGGTCGTGCGCGTTCTTTTCGTACGCATCGGTCACGTGGCGCTGCGTGCCGGGGAGCTGGGTGCCGATGTCCTGGTAGAGCGTGCCCCCGAACGCCACGTTGATCAGCTGCGCCCCGCGGCAGATCCCCAGCACGGGCTTACCCGCCTCGATGAACTCGTGCAGCAGCTCGATCTCGTAGACGTCGCGCAGCCTGTCGCCCTCCCACTCGGCGTCGAGCGGCTCCTCGCCGTAGGTCAGCGGGCACACGTCCGCACCGCCCTGCAGCACCAGGCCGTCCAGCGCCCGGGCGTAGTCCGCCACGCGGATGTTGCTGCGGTGAAGCAACCCGTGCTTGTCGACGGTCGGCACCATGAACACCAGCACGTCGCGCGACATCACCCAGTGCGCCACCGAGGGCTCGAGGTATTGCATGCGCCTGGATGGCAGGCCCTGGGCGCCGGGCTGCGGATGGAACAGGCGCGCCGACATGCCGATCTTGAGCGTCGCGGGCGGAATTCTCCGCGCGAGAAAACCGCGCAGCGAACGCGTGCCGGCGGCGACGCTGCGCCGCCATCGCGAAAAATCGATCGCCGGAATCTTCGCAGCCGTGGCCCGATACCCCGTTCAGCCGACCAGCACGATGTGGACGCGATAGGGCCCGTGCGCGCCCAGCACCAGGGTCTGCTCGATGTCGGCGGTACGCGAAGGACCGGAGATGAAGTTTACGGCGCGCGGCAACTGGCCGTGCTCGGCACGCAGCAGGTCCCAGCCGTCCTCCATGCAGGGCACGACGCGACCGATCGGCACCAGGGCAACGTGCGTCTCGGGTAACAGGCTCGCCGCCGCCGGGGTGTCGGGCCCTGAGACCATCATCAGCGTGCCGGTCTCGGCAAGGGCGCAGTACACGCCGGTAACACCTACCAGGTCCTCGCCCCGCGCAGCGCGCGCCTCGAGCTCGAGCCCCGCCGCCTTCCAGTCGAGGTGCGCGAGACGCGGCCAGACGCAGCCCGTCTTCGGCAGCCGGTTCGCTTCGAGGAAGCGCGCCACCGCCGCGGGCGCCTGCGCCAGCGTAGCCACGCGCTCGCTGGTGCTCGAGGCCGCCGAAGCC
>JBAUTZ010000128.1:0-2089 GCA_049582445.1 Burkholderiales bacterium | reverse complement strand
AGCCGGAAGTACCGACGCGGATCAAGTCGTCAGGAGAATGTCAGTGGTGCGTTGCAGAGGGACAAGGCGTCCGCAACGTGAAATTATGGCCCTTTCTCGGGGAGGGGATATGACAACGAAAGAAGCGTGGGACGAAGCGGGTGAGGAGCCGCGTGCGCCTGAAGCCATCGGCTGGAAGCAGCTCTATCTGAAGGAAGACTGGTGGGCGATCTGGCTGGGGCTCGGCCTGATGATCGTCGCGATCATCCTCTTCAACGGTGGTAGCACCGTGCTGAAGACGTTGGCGATCAATCCGGGCGGGCTCAAGTGGCAGAACTTCGGCCAGCTGATGGGTCATTTCCAGGCGAACGCTGGGACCTACCTCGCGCAGTTCATCTGCTGGCTCGTGCTGTTCGGCGTGAGCGCACGCATCATGGGGATCAAGCTCGGTGAGTTCATCCCGTCGTTCATCGTGCTCTACATCCTGTCGATGATCATGTTCGGCATCGCGGGCTGGGCGAGCGCGGCGAAATTCAATATGGAGGCGCCGCTGGTCGCGCTGGTGATCGGACTGATCATCGCCAACGTGGTGCCGCTGCCGAAGTGGCTGGACGCGGGCTTCCGGGTCGAGTACTACATCAAGCTAAGCATCGTGCTGCTCGGCGCGACGTTTCCGATCACCCTGGTGGTGACCGCCGGGCCGGTCGCGATCGCGCAGGCGACGATCATTTCTCTGGTGACCTGCCTGGTGATCTTCTTCGTCGGCACGCGCGTCTTCGGCCTGGATAAGCGGCTGTGCGCGGTGCTCGGCGTGGGCGGCGCGGTGTGCGGCGTGTCGGCCTCGATGGCGATCGCGGCTTCGGTCAACGCGAAGAAGGAGCACCTGTACACCTCGGTAACGCTGGTGGTCGTGTGGGCGCTGGTGATGATCCTTTTCCTGCCTTTCGTCGCGCGCGCCATGGGGCTCAACGCGGGCATCGCCGGAGCCTGGATCGGCACCTCGGAGTTCGCCGACGCTGCCGGCTTCGCGGCCGCGTCCACCTACGGCAAGATGGTCGGCAACGAGGAGGTCGCGATCAAGGCCTTCACGCTGATGAAGGTCATCGGCCGCGACCTGTGGATCGGCATCTGGTCGTTCGTGTTCGCTCTGATCTCGACCGTGATGTGGGAGAAGGCCGAGACCGGGCGCAAGCCCGAGGCGATGGAGATCTGGTGGCGCTTTCCGAAGTTCGTCATCGGGTTTTTCGTCGCGTCAATCCTCATGACGATCGTCACGAGCAGCTATTCGGTCGCGGACTTCAACAGCCACGTCCGGCCGAACCTGATCCTGCCGCTCGTGTCACTGCGCACTTGGGGATTCATCTTCTGCTTTCTGAGCATCGGCCTGACGACTCGCTTCCGCGAGCTGAAGGGGGTGACGATGAAGACCTTCACCGCTTTCACCCTCGGCGTGATCGTCAACGTGATTCTCGGCTACCTGCTCTCGGTGCACGTGTTCGGGGACCATTGGTCAGCCCTCAAGTGACGCCTGTCTGCGGCCGCTGCCGGTCCTTCGTCGGCGAGGCCGCGGCGCTGGAACGGGCCGTACCCGGGCTGAAGATCCTCAGCTCCGCGTACGGCTCCGTGCGCGCGGACACCGGGGTGTGCGAGCGGCACGGGAGCTTCGTCACGCCGAGCCAGAGCTGCCCGGAATTCCAGCCGATGCGCGCGGCCGGGGGCGAGCGGGCCGGCACGTAGCCGCCCGCCCGAAGGTCGCCCCTGGGATTTTCTTAGCCATAATGGGCCCATCCAGAATTGTGATTAGTTGACCCTGGTCAACTTCCTTATGATCCCCCTGCCACGCTGCGGCACCACAAAAAAGCGGCAGCGGGTCATATAAACCGGGAGGAGTCATGAGGAAGCAAGGTGGGCGGCCCGACGCGGGCCGCAGGAGGTTGTTGCGTGCAGGCGCGGCGCTCGGCGGCGCGGCGTTTGCGGGATCGGCGGCGCTTGCGGCCGCCGAACAGATGGTGACGCTGCCGATCGCCAATGGTGCGCGGCGCTTCGCGGCCTATCCGCAGAAGCGGCCGCTGATCGTCATGACCGAGCGTCCGGTGCAGCTCGAGACGCC
>JBAUTZ010000127.1:0-5705 GCA_049582445.1 Burkholderiales bacterium | reverse complement strand
GAGGTCGTCGGTCGATTGCGCCATGTGCGCATTTATGCACGCACGGGTTGCGCGCTACTATGCACAAATTCACGCGCCGGCCTGCCGGAATCGATCCCATTCGTAAGACTTAGTGAACCGGCGCCCTTTCGCGCCCGCAGTAGCCGTCGCTTGGAGGGAAGCCCTATGAGTCCTGCCAGCCATGTCCGCCTGATGGCCTCGTACAACGAGTGGATGAACGCGAAGCTCTTCGATGCCGCGACGAAGCTGTCCGACGAAGCTCTGGCCGAAGACAGGAAGGCGTTCTTCGGCTCCATCCTCGGCACGCTCAATCACATCGTGGTAGGCGACACGATCTGGCTAAAGCGCTTCGCCACTCACCCGGTGGGTTGTCCGGCGCTCGACCCCGTGCGCGCCCTGCCGGCCCCCGTGGCGCTCAACCAGATCCTGTTCACCGACATCCGCAGCCTCGCCGCGCAGCGCAGGATGCTCGACGAAGTCATCACGAATTGGGCCGCATCCGTCACCGATGCCGATCTGGACCACGTCCTGCGCTACGCAAATACGAAAGGGGTCGTCTCGGAGAAGAGCTTCTTCAGCCTCGTGATGCACTTCTTCAACCACCAGACCCACCACCGGGGGCAGGCGACGACGCTTCTCCATCAGGCCGGGATCGACGTAGGGGTCACGGACCTGCTGGTCCTCATCCCGAACGAAGCGTCGGCCTGATCGTTCGCCTCACGCCGGCTCGGCGGTGAGACGGGAAAACATCCCGAGCGCGACAAGCAGCAGCGCGGCAGCGCCGATCAGCATGGCAGGGTAGTACAGGAACCCGGCAAGGCTCTGCTGGCTGTACTTCACCACCATGATCAGCGACTCGAGCACTAGCGCGACGACCACTACGCTGCCGAATCGCGCCACGCCGCGCCGGATGCGCAGGATCGCGTTCTGCCGCTCGTCCTGGTCGGATTCCTGGTGCACGATCTCGGCGAGCTCGTAGATCGCGAGCGCCACCACGCAGGTGTGCAGACCCTTGAACAGGCCCTCGCCCAGGTCGCCGTCCTGCACCAGCGGGATCACGATCTCCGATACGGCGTAATAGACGTACAGCAGCGCAAAGCCGAGAAACAGTAGCGTGAACGTGGGTACCAGCACCTGGTGCATGCCGTCGAACGCGCGCGCCAGAGGCCCGCGCCGCGCATGATTCGCTTCGGACATATTCATTACAGCTCCTTCTTCATTACTCCGAGCCGTAAATTTTGAACCTCGCGGGGCGCGCGCATAATGTCCCGGATCAGCGACATTTCGCATTGCGGATCTACCGCGAGAGATCACGATGCGGGTATTCGTTGCAGGACGACACCGGCTGCATTCGTTCTCGGGCGAGAAAAAGCGAAATCACGTTCTACCTCGGTTCGCCCATATCCGAGCCGGTAAACTCGCGCCATAGCCTACGTGGCGGCTGGCCGAAGGGGGATCGATGACCACGATTCCGACGGTGAAGTACGCGAAAAGCGGCGACGTGAGCGTCGCCTACATGGTCGTGGGCGATGCGGGGCCCGATCTCGTGCTGGTCCCGGGCTGGGCTTCGCACGTCGAGTACCTGTGGAACGATCCCCCGACGATGCCGTGGCTCAGGCGCCTGGCCTCCTTCAGCCGCCTGATCATGCTCGACCGGCGCGGAACGGGCCTGTCCGACCGCGTCGGCGGGCTGCCGTCGGTAGAGGCGCGCATGGACGATGTGCGCGTGGTCATGGACGCGGCGGGCTCCGAGCGGGCGGTGCTGTTCGGGGTGTCCGAGGGCGGCTCGATGTGCGTCACGTTCGCGGCAACCTATCCCGAGCGCACCTCGGCGCTGATCCTTTACGGCGCGTTTGCACGCTTGCTCGCAGCCGACGGCTATCCCGTCGGCTTTCCGCCGGAGGAGATCGAGAAGTTCGAGAGCCTGATGTCGGAGCACTGGGGCACCGGCGTCAGCCTGCGCGCATTCGTTCCCAGCATGGCCGAGGATGCGGCGGTGCTCGCCGCGTGGGCGCGGGCGGCTCGAGCGGCTGTCGGTGAGCCCCGCGGGGATGCGCTCGCTGTTGCGCATCAGCGCCGCGACGGACGTGCGGCACATCCTGCACGTGGTTCGCGTTCCGACGCTCGTCCTCCACTCGGAAGGCGACCTGCCGGTCCCCATCGCGCTCGGCCGCTACATTGCGGAGCACATTCCGGGCGCGCGCTTCGTCGCGCTGCCGGGCATTGATCATGCGCCGGTCGCGGCGAACGCGGAGCCGCTCCTCGACGAGGTAGAGGAGTTCGTCACCGGCGTGCGCCGCGGCCCGGAGCCCGACCGCGTGCTCGCCACCGTGATGCTCGCCGATATCGTGGACTCGACCGAGCGCGCGTCGCTGCGCTCGCGGACAGCGGCGAAGTTCTCGTTTCGGGAACGGTCAAGTACCTGGTGGCCGGCTCCGGCATCGCATTCGAAGACCGCGGCGTGCAGATCCTGAAAGGCGTGCCAGGTGAGTGGCATCTGTACGCGGTCGCCTCCGCCTAGCATTTAATTGGCGGAGTCGAGAGATCTGGTTCAATATCGACCCCACGATCGTACGGGAGAACAGGACATGCGCAAGATAATCTTCGTATTGGTGATGCTGTTCGGCGCGGTGGGCTCGGCCGTCGCCCAGGTGAGCGTTGGCATCGGTATCGGGATCAACGTGCCCGTGTACCCGCAATTCGTTCAGGTGCCGGGCTACCCCGTTTACTACGCGCCGGGATTGCACGCGAACTTCTTCTTCTACGACGGTGTGTACTGGGCGTACCACGGAGACAACTGGTACGCGAGCAGCTGGTACAACGGACCCTGGACGATGGTGAACCCGTACTCGGTGCCGCTGTACGTCCTGCGCGTCCCCGTGCGCTACTACCGAGCTCCTCCGCCGTATTTCCACGGCTGGCGGGGGGATGCACCGCCGCGCTGGGGCGAGCACTGGGGCCGCGAATGGGAGGAGCGTCGACACGGGTGGGACCATTGGGACCGCAGAGCCGCTCCGCGGCCCGCCCCGCTGCCCCAGTACCAGCGACAGTATTCGGGCAAGCGGTATCCGCACGCCGAAGAGCGGCGACGCGAAATCGAAACCCGGAACTACCGCTACCAGCCGCGCGACCCCGAGGTGCGCCAGCACTACGAGGAGCGCGGCCGAGGGCCCGGCCAAGGCCCCGGCCCAGGGCCGGGCCAAGGGGGCGACCGCGGACAAGGCGGCGACAAAGGTCACGGGCGCGACAAGTAGAAGCGTGATGACCATCAAAACAAACCCCGCCGAAGCGGGGTTTGTTTTTTCAGGCGCCGATGAAATGAATTGCGCCGCGTGCAGTCCTCTTCCGTATTTCTACTTCCTGGATTTGGCGATATAGGCCCTGGCCCGGTGGACCTTGTCTATGCAGTTGGGGTACTTGCCAAATTCCGACTGAACTTTCGCGGCCGTCAGGAGACTGGCCGCTTTGGAATATTCCACCGTGCCGTCGAAGCCATTGGCCTTGGCCAAATCCAGTTCTTTATAGGCTGCGTCCAGGCCACTGTCGCACTGTCTCGCTTGCGAGCTGTTCGGGTCACCAGCACAGCCTACTGAAACTGCGACAAAGAGCGTTAAGACGGTAACGACAAGAGATCGCATTTCACGTTCTGCCTTCTGAAAAAGAGAGCCGGAAAGAGTTAAGTGTAATTTAGCCGAGAACAGCGAGCCAAGTGAAAAGCTCCGCGTAGGCGCCTGGCCGAAACACCAGTTGCCCCCGGCCGCATCGGCGGGTAGCTTTATGGGCAAGGGCTTGCGTCGTCCTGTAGCACGACCGAAAACGAATCATCCGAGCTAACTTCAAGCTGCGCGGAGAGAAAACTCGATGCCCTCGAAGGCAAGCAGCGACCTCGAGCTTCTCGAAGCGAACCGCCGGTTTTACGACACGTTGTGGAGCGACGCGCGTCTGGTCGAACCAGAGCGTTTCAACACGTGGCCGCTGGTGCGCTCCTTCATCCCGCAGTCACGGCGCCGGCTCGAGGTCGCACCGGGGCTGAGGCCGCGCCTCCCGATCGAGGGGACCCAATTCCTCGACATCAGCGCGCCAGCCCTCGCGAGGCTGCGGGAGCGGGGGGCGGGCGTGGTGCAAGGCGCCGTTTCGTCGCTCCCGTTTCCGGCCGGCACCTTTGATCTCGTATGTGCGTTCGACATCGTCGAGCACGTCGACGACGATGATCTCGCGCTGCATGAGTTGTCTCGCGTCGCGGCGGCCGACGCAACCGTTCTCCTCTCGGCCCCGCTCGACCCCTCGCGTTGGACGGCATTCGACGAACTCGTGGGACATCGGCGGCGCTACAAGCCAGAGGAACTCCTCGCGAAGCTCGCGGAGCATGGCCTCTCGGTGGAGCGTAGCGCCGTCTACGGAATGCGTCCGCGGTCTTCGTGGCTGGCCAATCTCGGGATGTGGGGTCTCACCCATCGACGGGAACGGGCGATGTGGTGGTACAACCGCGTGATGATGCCGCTCGCGGTGCGCTTTCAGAAGAAGCTCGCCCTGGTCCCCGGGATGGTCGACACCGAGAGGGTCGACGAGGTCTTGCTCGTATGCCGGAGGGACGGAGGGGCCCGCTTTTCGCCCTCGCTGCTGGTGCAGGCGAGTGACGTTATACAGTGATACTCCAGCATGCCCAAAGAGCCCAAGAAGAAGATCCGTTCCTCGTTGCTGGCCGCGGCAATCGTGGTGTTCATAGTCGGGATGCCAGGTTCGGGCTTCATGGTCTTTTTAGTCGCATTGCCGCTATTGGTTTGGATTCCGTGCAGCGTTTACGTGATGATTACGAAACCCGAGATGAGAACAAATCAACTCATTCGTGTAGGCATATGGGTGCTCGTTGTGCCGCTTCTGTATGGCATTCATTACTTTCGCCAGGTGACTACGCGGCGCAATGCCGACGAGATCGTGGCCGAGGTCAATGGCTTCTCGAGGATGCACGGGCGCTATCCGCTAACCCTGGACGAAATCGGCATCAGCCGCAAGAAACTAAAGGAGAAGCTGGGATTTTCGGGCTATCTTATTTACACTGGAAAGCCACGTCTTTGGTACCACACAACAATGACGCCCTTTGGCATGTGCGACTATCACTTTGAAACCGGTTCGTGGATTTGCCGCCCGGATTAACCCCGCGCAAGAGAATCCCTAACACCGCGCCTTGGCCGCACCGTACCGCGCCGGACTGGGGCGTCGGAGATCCCGGAGTCCTTGAGGCCCAGTAATTGCCCGGGCGACGTCGCCAGTTGTCTCTCGCCGCATCGGCGAGTAGTTTTACGGGCAACGGCTTGCGTCGCTCCTGCGGGCAACTGAAGACCATTCGTAAGCACGAAATCGGATTTCTGAAACCGGCTCGCGATATCTACGGACATGTCGTGGCGGACCTGAGGTGCGACTCCTGGGAGATCGCCTTCTTCGATGACACGGAAAGGAACGTCGAAGGAGCGCGAGCAGCCGGAATGCTCGGTTTCCGGGTCGATGGGATCGAGGCACTTCGAGCCGCGCTTCGTCACGTGTGCGGCGACGATGCCGCGTGACTAGCAGCTCGGCCGGGGCCTCAGGTGGTCCGTATTATGGCTGCGGCGGCGAGGTCGGAGATCTCGGAGCCGTTGAGCCCGAGCTCGCGCAGGATCTCCTTCGTGTGCTCGCCCGCGCGCGGGGCGGGGCGGAGGGGCCAGGCA
>JBAUTZ010000126.1:0-2627 GCA_049582445.1 Burkholderiales bacterium | reverse complement strand
CGGACGAACACGCCCTTGTCCCAGCATTTCTCGAACGCTTCGAAAGCGCGTGCGCCGGCCGCTCCGGGGCGCGGCGCGAGCTCGACGGCGCCGATCAGGCCCAGGTTGCGGCAGTCGATCACGTTCGGCAGGCCCTTCATGGCGTGCACGCCATCTTCGAAATACTTCGCCAGCGGCCCCGCCGCAACTTCGAACAAGCGCTCCTCCGCGTACGTATCGAGCGCGCCGAGGGCCGCGGCGCAGGCCAGCGGATGGCCCGAATAGGTGTAGCCGTGGAAGAACTCGACGCCGCCGCCCTTCGCCTGCATGAAGGCGTCGAAGATCGCATCCTTCACGATCACGCCCCCGAGCGGCACCGAGCCCGAGGTAATGCCCTTGGCAAAAGTGATCAGGTCCGGCTGGATGCCGAAGTACTGCGCCGCGAACGGCCTGCCCAGCCGCCCGAAGCCGCAGATCACCTCGTCCAGGATCATCAGGATGCCGTGGCGCGTGCAGATCTCGCGCAGCCGCTCCAGGTAGCCCTTCGGCGGCACCAGCACGCCGCCCGCGCCCGACACGGGCTCGACGATCAGCGCGGCGATGTTTTCGGCGCCGTGCAGCGGGATCAGCCGGTTCTCGAGTTCGTCGGCGAGCTCTGCGCCGCCGCGCTCCGCGCAGCCGCGCACGAACGCCCGCGCCTCCAGGTCCTGCGTGTGGCGCAGGTGGTCGACCCCAGGCAGCAGCGCCGCTCCGAAAGCCCTGCGGTTCATCGGCACGCCGGAGACCGAGATTCCGGCGAGGTTGACGCCGTGGTAGCCACGCTCGCGCCCGATGAACTTGGCTCGCGCGCCCTCGCCGCGGATGCGGTGGTACGCGAGCGCGATCTTGAGCGCGGTGTCGACCGCCTCGGAACCCGAGTTGGTGAAGAACACGTGGCCCATGCCCTGGGGCGCGATCTTCGCGATGCGTTCGGCGACCCGAAACGGAAGCGGGTGCCCAAGCGAGAATGACGATGCGAAATCGAGCTCGCCCGCCTGCTTGCGGATCGCCTCGACCACCCGCGGGCGGCAATGGCCGGCGTTCACGCACCACAGCGTCGCCAGGCCGTCGAGCACCTGCTTGCCGTCGGCGGTGGTGTAGTGCATGTCCTTCGCCGCGACGACCATCCTCGGCGCCCGCTTGAAGCGCTGGTTGTCGGTGAACGGCATCCAGTAGTGCTCGAGTTCGAGCGGGACGGCGTTCGGCACAGGAGTCATCGTGCTATGTTAACGCAGCGCACTGCCGTGGAAACCGTGATGTCGCTCAACTTCCGCAAGCTGCATGCACACTTTGTTGCCGAAGCCGGTCCGCTCGACCTGCGCCGGATCGCGGACCGAACGACGCTGGACGCGATCCGGGCCGGGATGGACGAATTCCTGGTGCTGGTGTTCCGCGACCAGGCCTTCACCGACGCCGACCAGCTCGCGTTCGCGCAGCGCTTCGATGGCACCCTGCACACCAAGACGGGGGCCGCCGCGCTCGGCGCGAATCGTTTCGGCAACGAGGCCCTCACCGATATCTCGAACATCGGGGCGGATGGCAGCATCCTGTCGCGCGACGACCGCCGGCGCCAGTACGCACTAGGCAACCGGCTGTGGCATACCGATGCTTCGTTCCAGGACCCGCCCGGACGCTATTCCATGCTGCACGCGCGCGTCGTGCCCGCCGCCGGCGCCGACACCGAGTTCGCGGACATGCGTGCGGCGTACGAGGCCCTGGACAGCGCGACGCGCGGACGGATCGAGGAATTGCGCGTCCACCACTCGATTGCCTACTCGCGCCAGACGCTCGGCTTCGAGTTCTCGGCGCAGGAGCAGGACCTGCTGAAGGGCGCCGTCCACCCGCTGGTGCGCACGAACTCCCGCACGGGGCGCGGCTCGCTCTACCTCGCCTCGCACGCCTCGCACATCGTCGACTGGCCGGTGCCCGAGGGGCGGCTGCTGCTGCGCGATCTCATGGAGCACGCGACGCAGCCGAGCTTCGTGTACCGGCACGCGTGGCGGGTCGGCGACCTGGTGATCTGGGACAACCGCGCGACCATGCACCGCGGGCGTCCGTTCGACGACGCCAAGGAGCGGCGCGAGCTGCGCCGCGTCACCACGCTCGACGTCTAATCGCCAAGGCGCAGTTCGGCCCGCACGACGTCCCAACCTACGCCCACCGCGGTGGCGCCACGCCGCTCGATCAGGCCGAGCTCGATCAGGCGCCGAACGTCCGTGTGCACGTTCTTGTAGTCGCGCCCCAGGCGCCGCGCGAGCTCGTACACCGACATCGGGCCCGCCCCGCGCAGCCGCGCGAGTAGTGCCCACCGCGCCGGCGACAGGTTCTGAAGAAATGTCGGCAGGTCGGGAAGCGTGAGCACCGCGAGCGGCAGCGGCCGCGCGCCGTCGAGCCTGCGGTTCCACGTCGCCTCGAAGCGGTCTAGCGCGTCGCCTGCGCCTCCGACGCGCAGCTCAAGCCGCTTCGCCAAGCCTGCCCCCCTGGAGCTCGACATCTCGCTCGAAGTCATAGCGCAGCTGCTCCACCGAGCGAAAGGCATACGGCAGCACGCGCCCGCGCACCCGTCGCCGGTGGTTCCGGTACTCGACCAGGTCGCCGTAGCGCAGCCG
>JBAUTZ010000125.1:0-23487 GCA_049582445.1 Burkholderiales bacterium | reverse complement strand
ATCGGCCCGAAGCGCCAGCGCTCGCCGGCCGTCGTGAGCGCATCGATGGCGAGCACGTTGTGCACCATGTTGCCGTAGGCGATCGAGCGCGAGCCGCAGGAGTTGTTGCCAGCCATGCCGCCTAGGGTCGCCTGTGCGCTGGTCGAAACGTCGACCGGGTACCACAGGCCGTGCTTGCGCAGGCTTGCGTTCAGCTGATCGAGCACCATGCCCGGCTGCACGAGCGCGGTACGCTGTTCGAGATCGAGCTCGACGAGGCGGTCCAGGTGCTTCGAATGGTCGATCACCAGCGCCGCGCCGACCGTCTGTCCGCACTGCGAGCTCCCGGCGCCTCGCGCCAGGATGGGCACGCCTTCGTCGACCGCAATTCGTAGCGCAGTGCGTGCCGCCTCCTCGCTCCGCGGCACGACGACGCCGATCGGTTCGATCTGGTAGATGGATGCGTCGGTCGAGTAACGCCCGCGGCTCGCCCGGTCGAACAGCACTTCGCCGTCGACTTCCTTCGCGAGCCGCTTGGCGAGCGCCGAGTCGCTCATGCCGCTTGGCGCTCCTCGAGCGCGCTTAGCACCGCGGCGAGCTTTGCCGCCAGATGGTCGCGCAGCAGCGCCTTGAGCCTGTCCGCATCGCGCGAACCGAGTGCGCGCAGGATTTCCTCGTGTTCGCGCACCGCCGCGTCCCAGCGCTCCTTCGACAGATTCGCCATGTAGCGAGCGCGGCGGGCGTAGGCGTTGAGTTGCCGATAGGTATTGGCGAGCACCGCGTTGCCCGCGGCCTCGACGATCTTGAGGTGGATCGCCTGGTTGGACTTAAAGTAACCGGCCAGATCGCCGCGCGCGTGCATCGCCAGCATCTCGTAATGCAGCGCTCGGATCTCCGCCAGCTGCTCGTCGCTGGCGTTCGCACACGCGAGCTCGCCCGCGAGGCCCTCGAGCGCCCCCATGACTTGCAGGGTCTCCGCGAGTCGCGGCGCCTCGATCGGCGTCACGATCGCACCACGATTCGGAAGCAGCTCGACCAGGCCCTCGGCCGCGAGCAGCTTGATGGCCTCGCGCAACGGCGTGCGCGAAATTCCGAGCTGACCCGTGAGCAGGCGTTCGTTTAGCCGGGTGGCCGGAGCGAGTTGGCCCTGCACGATCAGGTCGCGCAATTGATCGACCGCCTCTTCATGCAGCGGACGGCGGGTAATCCGTGGCGCGGATAGTTCCTGGATCGATGCCATCGCTTGATTCCGGTTGATTTTGAATGCAGAATACAAAAAACGGGCGAGATCCGCAAGGCTCGATATAGGTATTTTCCGAAGCGGACTCTTTTTGCATTCAATTTCGGAGGCATCATGGCACGCATCGCTGGCCGCCATTTTCTGCAAATTCCAGGTCCCACGAATGTCCCCGATCGCATTCTGAGGGCGATCGATCTGCCGACCATCGATCACCGCGGGCCCGAGTTCGGCGAGTTGGGCAAGGCGGTGCTCACGGGGATGAAGCGCATGTTCAAGACCGCCTCCGGCGAGGTCGTCATCTACCCCGCGTCGGGCACCGGCGCCTGGGAGGCGGCGCTCGTGAATACGCTGTCCGCCGGCGATCAGGTGCTGATGTGCGAGACCGGGCAGTTCGCGGTCCTGTGGCACAAGCTCGCCAGCAGGCTTGGCCTGCGGCCCGAATTCCTGCCCGGAGACTGGCGCCACGGGGCCGACCCTGGCGCCGTGGAAAAGCGGCTGCGCGCCGACACGGAAAAGCGCATCAAGGCGGTCTGCGTCGTGCACAACGAGACCTCCACCGGCGTCACTTCACGCATTGCGGAGCTGCGTCGCGCGATCGACGCCGCGGCGCACCCGGCGCTGTTCATGGTCGACACCATTTCCTCGCTCGCCTCGATCGATTATCGCCACGACGAGTGGCGCGTCGACGTCACGGTGGCGGGCTCGCAGAAAGGCCTGATGCTGCCGCCGGGCTTGTCCTTCAACTGCATTTCCGCAAAGGCGCTCGCAGCGTCCAAGGCGGCAACGCTGCCGCGAAGCTACTGGTCCTGGGACGAGATGCTCGTCAGCGGCAAGAGCGGCTTTTTCCCGTACACGCCGGCGACCAACTTGCTCTACGGATTGCGCGAGGCGATCGAGATGCTGGAAGAGGAAGGGCTGGCGAACGTGTTCGCCCGCCACCAGCGCCACGCCGAGGCGACGCGGCGCGCGGTGCGCGCCTGGGGGCTCGAAGTGCTGGCGCTCGACCCGGCGGAATATTCGGGCTCGCTTACTGCGGCGCTGATGCCGGCTGGTCAGGACGCGGATCGCGTACGCAAGGTAGTCCTGGAGCGCTTCGACATGTCCCTTGGCACGGGCCTCGGCAAGCTCGCCGGGCGAGTGTTTCGCGTCGGCCACCTCGGCGACTTCAACGATCTCACGCTGATCGGCACGCTCGGGGGGGTCGAAATGGGTCTTGCCCTGGCCGGCTATCCGGTGAAGAAGGAGGGCGTTCAGGCGGCGATGGAATACCTCGCCGCCGCCCACGTTGCGAAGGAGCGGGCAGCGGCATGAACACCATCGACCCCGCCATCCTGGTTCGGCGCGAGGGTGCGATCGCCACCGTCGTCCTCAATCGACCGGACAAGCTGAACGCCATGACTCTGGACATGTGGCTCCGCCTGGGCGACGCCATGCGCGGCCTTGATTCGGACGACTCCGTGCGCTGCGTGGTGTTGCGCGGTGCCGGCGAGAAAGCCTTCGCCGCCGGCGCCGACATCGCCGAGTTCCCCGAGACGCGCGCCAACGCGCAGCAGGCGAAGGAATACGGTCGCCGGATCGCGGGGACGATGCGTGCCGTGGCGGAGTGCCGGCACCCGACGCTGGCCCTGATCCGCGGCGCCTGCGTGGGTGGAGGCCTCGAAGTGGCGTCGCAGTGCGACATGCGCATCGCGGGCAGCAGCGCGCGCTTCGGCGTGCCAATCAAGAATCTCGGCCTGGTGGTGGCATACGACGAGATGGCAGGGCTGCTCGCGCTCGCGGGGCGTGCGGTGACGCTCGAGATACTGCTCGAGGGCCGCGTGTTCGACGCCGGCGAGGCGCTAGCCAAGGGCCTGGTCAACCGCGTGGTGCTCGATGACCAGGTAGAGGAAGAGGCCTACGCAGCGGCGCGGCGGATCGCCGAGGGTGCGCCGCTCGTAGCCCGCTGGCACAAGAAGTTCGCGCGACGCCTCGCCGATCCGCGTCCCCTGAGCGAGCAGGAGTACGACGAAAGCTATGCCTGCTTCGATACCGAGGACTTCCGGGAAGGTTCAGCGGCGTTCGTCGCCAAGCGCAAGCCGCAATTCAAAGGCCGCTGAGATGGGGCCGCTCAATGGCATCAAGGTTCTCGAGCTGGCGCAAATCATGGCCGGGCCGACCTGCGGCATGCTGCTCGCGGATCTTGGCGCCGACGTCGTCAAGGTCGAGCGCATTCCCCGAGGCGACGACACGCGCGACATGAATCGTCCGTCGGTAAATGGCGAATCGGCGGCATTCATGGCGATGAACCGCAACAAGCGGGGCATGGCGCTGAACCTGAAGCTTCCCGCGGCACGCGACGCGCTCAAGCGCATGGCGGCGCAAAGCGACGTGATCACCGAGAACTACCGCAAGGGGACGATGGAAAGGCTGGGACTGGGCTACGAGGCGCTGCGAAGCGTCAACCCGGCCCTCATCTACTGCTCCATCTCGGGCTACGGGCGCACCGGTCCCTATGCCGACAAGGGCGGCTTCGACCTGATCGCGCAGGGAATGTCCGGATTGATGGCGATTACCGGCGAACCGGGTAGGCCTCCGGTCAAGTCGGGCAGCCCGATCTGCGACATCAACGCCGGTATCCTCGGCGCGCTGGGAATCGTGTCGGCCTACGTGCATCGGCTGAAGACGGGCGAGGGCCAACTGGTCGATACCTCGCTGTTCGAGGCCGGTATCCAGCAGACATATTGGCAGGCGGCGATCTATTTCGCGACCGGCACCGCGCCCGGTCCTAGCGGCTCTGCGCATATCCTGTCGGCCCCGTACCAGGCCTTCCAGGCGAAGGACGGATGGCTCACGATCGGGGGCGCGAACCAATCGAACTGGGAGCGCCTGGTGCGCGTGCTCGGCGCACCTCAGTGGCTCGACGACCCGCGATTCAAGTCCAACGCGGAGCGCATGTCCCATCTGCCGGCGCTGGCGGAGGCGATGAACGCCCGCCTGCAAGAGAAGACCGTGGGCGAGTGGATAGGGCTGCTCGAAGCCGAAGGGGTGCCGTGCGGGCCGATCAACACGATTGCGCAGATGGCTGCCGATCCGCAGACGGCAGCGCGGCAAATGGTGGTCGAGCTCGAGCACCCCAAAGCCGGCAAGACGCGAGCGCTCGGCCTGCCGATTAAGTTTTCGGCCACGCCCGGCCGCGTAGCGCGTTCGGCACCGACTTATGGCGAGCACACGCGCGAGGTACTGGCCGAGTTCGGCTTCTCCGCAGCGGAGATCGAGGCGCTCATTGCCTCGGGCGCTGCTGCCTGAAGCCGTGAAAGAGGTCCTGGTCACGCGCGAGGAAGAGGTGCTGCGCGTAACGCTCAACCGCCCCGCGAAACGCAACGCCCTGTCGCGCGCGATGCTGGTCGCATTGCGCAAGGCATTTCGCGGGCACGCGAGGGATCGCGGGCTTAAGCTCGCGATCCTCGGGGCTACGGGGGAGCGCGCCTTCGCTGCCGGCGGCGACCTGGCCGATCTCGGCAAGGCGAGAACACGCGCTGCGGCCCGCGTCATGTCGCGCAACGCGATGGCTGCGCTCGATGCGGTGCACGAATTCCCGCTGCCGGTGATCGCGGCGCTGAACGGTCTGGCGATTGGCGGCGGCGCCGAGCTCGCGGTGGCCTGCGATTTTCGCGTCGCCGCGCGGCATGCCGAGATCGGCTTCGTGCAGGGACGGCTCAATATCGGCACGGCCTTCGGAGGCGGAACGTTGCTGGTGGACCTGCTCGGCGCGCGCAAGGCATTGCTCGCAATGGCGACGAGCCGGGTGTATTCCGCACACGAGGCCTTGCAGCTCGGACTGGTCGACGCCGTAGCGGACGAGGGCGAAACGCTCGAACACGCGATCGCGCGCTTCGGCGCGCCGATCCTGGCGCAGCGCCCGCAAGTGCTGCGCGCCTTCAAGGCGCTCGCCCTGGCCGCGCGCGGGCCGCGCGCGGCCCGCAAGCGTCTCGAGGTCCAGCGCATGGTCGACACCTGGACGCACCCCGATCACTGGTCGGCTGCCGACCGCATCCTCAAGCCGCAATGAGCCGCGCCGCAGGTTGATAGAATTCGGGCGCCCTGCCCAGGACGGTACGCATGAACCAGAACCTGTATTCGATCCTCGCGGCGCGCTTCGGCTCGAGCCCGGATGCCGTCTGCCTCGAGCTCGAGGACGGCCGCTGCTATACCTACGCCCACTTGGAGTCGCAGACCGCGCGTTACGCGAACCTGCTCGTTTCGCTCGGGCTCGAGAGCGGCGACCGCGTCGCGGCGCAGGTCGACAAGACTCCCGAGACGGTATTCCTGTACCTCGGCTGCCTGCGTGCTGGATTCGTGTATCTGCCGCTCAATACGGCGTACCGGGAAGGCGAGGTGAGCTATTTCATCGGCGATGCCGAGCCAAAGCTCGCGGTGTGCCGGCCGGAAGCGCGTGCCTGGTTCAGCAAGGTACCGCAGGTACTCGAGCTGGACGCCCAGGGCAGGGGTTCGCTGGTCGAGTCGGCTGCCGTGCGCGCCGGGATCTTTCAGACCGTGACGAGCGGCAAGGACGACCTCGCTTCGATCATCTATACCTCGGGCACCACAGGGCGCTCTAAGGGCGCCATGGTGACGCACGGTAATCTCAGCTCGAACGCGCTCGTGCTGCACGCCTATTGGGGATTCGAGCCGGGAGACGTATTGCTGCATGCGCTGCCGCTGTTCCACGTGCACGGCTTGTTCGTCGCGCTGCACACGGCGCTCGCCAACGCGAGCCGCATCCTGTTTCTGCAGAAGTTCGACGTCGCGCAAATCCTTCAGCGGCTGCCGCGCACCACCGTGATGATGGGTGTGCCGACCTATTACGTGCGGCTGCTCGCCGATCCAGCCTTCACGCGGCAGTCATGCGCCAGCATGCGGCTGTTCGTTTCGGGGTCGGCCCCACTGCTGCTCGAGACTTTCGAGGCCTTCCGCGAGCGTACCGGGCATACGATCCTGGAGCGCTACGGCATGACCGAAACGGGCATGAACACCTCCAACCCATACCGGGGCGAGCGCCGCGGGGGCACCGTCGGTTTTCCGCTGCCGGGGATCGAGGTTCGCGTCGCGGGCGAGGACGACCGGCCGTTGCCCGCCGGCGCGATCGGCCAGATCCAGGTGCGCGGGCCGAACGTGCTGCCGGGCTACTGGCGCATGCCCGAAAAGACCAAGGAGGAGTTCACCGCCGACCGCTTCTTCAGGACGGGCGACCTTGGCCAATACGATTCCGATGGCTATCTCAGCATCGTCGGGCGCGCGAAGGATCTGGTGATCTCGGGCGGCTACAACGTCTACCCCAAAGAGATCGAGATGCTGCTCGACGAGCTGCCCGGGGTCGAGGAATCGGCGGTCATCGGCGTGCCGCACCCGGATTTCGGCGAAGCCGTGGTCGCGGTGATCGTGCCGAAGAAGGGCGCGGCGGTTTCCGAGGATGCGGTGATCGCCCACGTCAAGGGCAAGCTCGCGAACTTCAAGGTTCCCAAACGCGTGCACATCGTCGCGGAACTGCCGCGCAACGCGATGGGCAAGGTACAAAAGAACGTCTTGCGGGAAAATCTCAAGCGCGCGTAGCGCGGCGATGACGCTCGCCTACCAGAGGCTGGCGAGCATGTGCAGCGCCAGCGCAAACAGCAGCAAGCCGAACACCATGCGCAGCTTGCGCACCGGCAGGCGATGCGAGACGCGCGCGCCCCACGGCGCCGTGAGGACGCTTGTTGCGACGATGAGCCCGAGCGCAGGCAGATAGACGAACCCCAGGCTGCCGGAGGGCAGCCCCGGCGCGCTCCAGCCCGAGTAGACGTAGCCGAGAGTCGAGGCAAGCGCCAGCGGAAACCCGATCGCCGCGGCGGTCCCGATCGCGCGCTTGAGCGGAACGTTGCACCAGGTCATGAAGGGGACCGTCATGAACGCCGCGCCGGCCGCGAGGAAGCTGGCGAGAAAACTCACGACCGCGCCGGTGACTCCCAGGCCGAGCGGACCCGGAAGCTGGCGCGTCGGCGTGGTGCGCAACTCCACGAACATGTTGCTCGCCGCGTAGAAGACGAAGGCTGAAAAGAATATGGCGAGCGGCCGCGACGGCACGGCACCGGCGACCAGGGCCCCGAGCAGGGCGCCCGCCGCCAGGCCCGGCAACATGCCGCGCACGACGCGCCACTCGACGCCGCCGCGCACATGGTGGGCTCGAACGCTGGAGGCCGAAGTGAACGGGATCGTCGCCATGGCCGTGGCAAGAGACAGGTGCATCAGATGGTTCGCGGGAAAGCCTTTGGCGGTAAAAACGAATACCAGCATGGGCACGGTGATCATGCCGCCTCCGACGCCCAGCAGGCCCGCGAGGAATCCCACGGCGGCCCCGAGCGCCAGGTATACGGGCCACCACTCGATCATGTCTCCTCCAGCAAGTGGGCAACGAGCTCCACGAACCCGGCGCCGGCGGCAGCGCCCGTCACGTACTTCGGGGACGAAGGCAGATGGCCCTCGAAGCGCGCCACGTTCGCCACGCCGACGGAGTAATCGAAATAACCGAACATCGGCGCGTCGTTCGGAGAATCGCCGGCGAACACGAACTCGCGCTGACCCGCATCCAAGTCGACCGCGAAGCGCTCGGCGAAAAGCATCTGTGTCGTCGCCAGCTTGTCGTAGTCGCCGAACCAGCCATTGACGTGAATCGAACTGATCTTCGCGCGCAGCCCGGCTTCGCGCATCATCTCCGCGATTCGCTCGGCGGCCGCCAGCGGAAGTGCGGGTACATCCTCGCAGAAATCGATCGCCAGGTCGGTGTCACGGTAGGCTTGATCCGCGGCGAGCGCGCTGCCCGGTACGGCCGCGAGGATGCGGCGCGCGATCGAATCGAATTTGGCGCGATTCGCTGTGCGTACCGTGTCCGCGTCGCGGTAGCGCCTGCAGAGCCTGCGCTCCGTCGCGTCGTACCAGAAATAGAACGCACCGTTTTCCCCCACCACCGCGTCCACGGGCCACATGCGTGCGATGTGGTCGCACCAGCCGCCGGGGCGACCGGTGATCGGCACCACCAGCCGCCCGGCCCGTTTCAGGCGCGCCATTGCGCCATAGGCTTCCGCCGTCAGCCGACCGTCAGTGGTGAGCGTGTCGTCGATGTCGAACAGCAGGCCGCGGAGGCGGCCGGCATCGCGTAGCGCGGCAAGTGGTTTCATCGGCAGGGAAATCAGACGGCGGATTCTAGCGCCAAGCGATCGGAAAACGCGCGCTGATCGCGACGCCGTCGCCGGCGGGGAGATTCTCTGCGGCGATCGATCCGCCGTGGAACTCGGCGATCAGCCGCGCCACGTAGAGCCCCAGACCGAGGTGCGGCGCCGCTCCCCCGCGCCGCTCGCCGCGTACGGAGACCATGGACTCGAATAGCCGTCCCTCCATGTCCCTCGGCAGAGTCGCGCCTTCATTCGCGACCGTGAGCACTGCGGCGCCACTCGATTCCTCGAGTGTGACGCGAATCGGCGATCCGGGCCGGCTGAAGTCCACGGCGTTTTCGACGAGCTTGTCGAGCAGCTGCGCGGCCAGATCAGGCGAACCCTCGACATCCATGCGGCGATCGGGAAGCTTGAGAACGAAGCGCGCGTCCGGATAGGCGAGCCGATAGCCCTCTACGCATCCGCGGACCACCGGAGCAAGGTCGTAGCGCTCTCGCTCGGCGGCGCGCAGGCTCTGCTCTAGGCGCGATGCCTCCATCATGCGCTGCAGGATGGTGGTGAGCCGTGCCAGCCCCTCCTCGGCGCGGGCGATGTAAAGACGGGATTCGCCCTGTTCCTCGGCGAGCTCCAGGTTCTCGAGCGAAGAGCGCACCACGGCGATCGGCGTTCGCAGCTCGTGCGACAGTCGATCCGCCATGCTCTCGAGATAGGCGTGGTACTGCGCGAGCCGCGACAACATGGCCGAGAAGCTGCGCGACAGGTCACCGATCTCGTCGCCCGCGTCCGACCCCGCCGCGATGTGCGTGATGCGGCCGCGCGCGTCTATGGCCGATTCCGCCTCGTCGCGCAAGCGACGGATGCGGTGGGAAAGCCTCGTCGCGTACGCGATCAGAACTGCCCCGACGCCGGCGAACGCGGCCAGTGTCAGCGCCAGTAGTCGCTCAAGCGCGGCGCTGCGCAGCGAAATGATCGGATTCGTTGTTTCCTCGGCGACGACGGCGCCGGCCACCTCGTCGCCGGCCCAGATGGGATAGGCCGCCGACAGCACGACGGCGCGGCCATCCGGCGTACGCCGTATGCGGGTGCCGGGAGTGCCCTGCAAGGCCGCCGTGATGTCGCGGCTCGTGGCGAGTACGTCGTCGGGCAAGGCCTCCGCGAAATCCTCCCTCGGCCGAGGCACCAGCCAACCGATCGCACGCCGCCACCATGCCCAAAGCGCGCCTTCATCCTCGGTCGGAGTAGGTTGCTTAAGGCTGCCCGCGAGCGCGAGCACCTGGTAGCGCCGGTTCACGACCCATACGCGAGAACTCGCGCGCTGCACGCCGCGCAGAATGGCGGCGATTTCCTCCTGCGCGGGGCCCGCCTCGATCGCCGCCTCTCGCGCCAGGGCCACGTCCCCGCCCTGCCCGATGGTGCGGCCTTCACCTTCGGCGAGCTTGCGAAGCTCGTCTTCGGCTTGGCGCCGCATGGCGTCGTCAACCTCTGGAGCCGCAGCCAGCAGCTGCGGCCGATCGTGCAGCGCGGTGGCCACCGCTCGAGCCGTGGCGAGCAAGGCACGCTCCTGTCCCTCGAGCAGAAACCGCTCCATCTCGCCGACGTACAGCCAGCCCGCCCAGGGCAACGCAAGCAGCGCAAGCGATACCAGCGCGAGCTTGGCACGCAGGCTGATCCTGAGGCGCATCGAAACCTCAGGCTTTCCAGCGATAGCCCATGCCGTAGGCGGTTTCGATTTGGTCGAACGCCGGGTCTACGGAGAGGAACTTGCGCCGGATGCGCTTCACGTGCGAGGTGACGGTGGCATCGTCGACGACCAGGTTCGCCTCGCGCATCAGCTGATCGCGGTTCTTGACGTGACCGGGAAACTTTGCGAGCGCATGCACCATCCAGAACTCAGTCAGCGTCAGCGCCACCGGCTGGCCGCTCCAGCTCACGCTGAAGCGCTTCAGATCGAGGGCCAGGGGACCGCGCTCGATCCGGTCCTCGCTCGCCTGCGGCTCGCGTGCGATGTCGGCTCGCCGAAACAACGCTGCGATGCGGGCGACCAGGTGCGGCAAGCTGACGTCTTTGGTGAGATAGTCATCGGCGCCCAGGCGCAGCCCCGCCACGACGTCGAAATCGCTGTCGCGCGCGGTAAGGAAGATGATCGGCAGCGCCGCTGACATTGCGCGCAGCTCTCGACACAGCGCGAACCCGCCATCGGCGTCGTCGCCAAGGCCGATGTCGATGATGGCGAGGTCCGGCAGGCGCGACTTCATGGCGACGAGCGCTTCCGCACGCCCCCCATAGGCCGCGATCTCGTAGCCGTGCCTGCCGAGCGCGTCGGCGTAATTGGCCCGAATGGCGGGATCGTCCTCGACGATAGCGATGCGGCGCGACATGGCGACGAATATAGCCGATCGCTGCGCGCGCGGCGCCACTTGCCACGAGATTGCCAGAATTGCTCAGCGGAGCGCCAGCACCGCGCCGCGCCGCCGCCCCAGACAGCGCCTGTAATCGCACTCGGGGATTGCGTGAACTCGCCGACCGACGGAGGCGCTGTGAAGAAGGCGGAAAAAAAGACCCTGGCTGGAAAGATCGCTCTCGACATGATCGTCTTCGTGGCGCTCGCAGTCGCGATGGGCGTCGCCGCCGGCGTTGCGCTCGCGGGCCTGACGCTGGTATTCGCCAGCCAGGCGGCGGCGGCCGAAGCGCCGCAACAGGGCACGTTGCTGTTGCGCCCGCGTGCCGGTGGCGAGGCGCTCGAAGCGCCGCTGCAGTCGACCGCGGTGGCGTTCCAAGTCTCGGGCATGGTGGTGCGCGCACGCGTAGTGCAGACCTTCCGCAATCCGGGCGAGGGCTGGGATGAGGGGGTCTACGTGTTCCCGCTGCCCGAGAATTCGGCCGTCGACCGGCTGCGCCTGCGCGTCGGCGAGCGCACCATAGAAGGACAGATTCAGGAGCGCGAGGCGGCCCAGAAGACCTATGCGGCGGCGCGGGCGCGGGGCAGCCGCGCGGCGCTGCTCGACCAGGAAAGGCCCAACATTTTCACCGCCAGCGTGGCGAACATCGGCCCACACGAGACCATCGTGGTCGAACTCGAGTATCTGGAGACACTGCGCTATCAGGACGGTCGGTTTTCGCTGCGCTTTCCGATGGTCGTCGGACCGCGCTATATCCCGCATGGCGTGACGGACGCGACGCGCATCACGCCCGTCGTGCTGCGTCCGCAGGAGGGGCGCGCGCCCGTCAATCCGGTTTCGATCCGCGTCGAGCTGGATGCAGGCATGCCCCTCGCCGAGGTTTCGAGCCCCTACCATCCGGTGGACGTCAAAACGCTCGGCGAGGGGCAGCGCGAAATCACGCTCGCCGAAGGCAGCACTCCAGCCAATCGCGATTTCGTGCTGCGCTGGGTGCCGCGCCCCGAAGCGGCGCCTCGGCTCGCCTGGTTTACGCAGTCGGAGGGCGGGCGCCACTACGCGCTGCTGATGCTGATGCCACCGGAAGCGGCGCACGAGGCGCCGCTTCCGCGCGAAGTGATCTTCGTGCTCGACACCTCGGGCTCGATGGCCGGCGCGTCGATCCGCCAGGCGCGCGAGGCGCTCGCGCTGGCGCTCGAACGCCTGACGCCGCAGGACCGCTTCAACGTCATCGAATTCAACTCGACCGCGAGGGCGCTGTTCGCCGACGCGCGCACGGCTGCGCCCGCCCAGGTGCGACGCGCGGTCGACTGGGTGCGAGGCCTCGAGGCGCGCGGCGGCACCGAGATGGCCTCCGCCCTGAAGCTCGCATTGAACGGCAGCGATGCGAGCGCCGGTGTGAGACAGGTAGTCTTCCTTACCGACGGCGCGGTCGGCAACGAAGAGGAGCTGTTTCGCCTGATCCAAGCGCGCCTGGGCGACTCGCGCCTCTTTACCGTGGGAATCGGCTCGGCGCCCAACAGTCATTTCATGCGCAAGGCGGCCGAGCTCGGGCGCGGTACGTTCACCTATATCGGCCACGTCGACGAGGTCGGCGCGAGGATGTCCGAGCTCTTCGCCAAGCTCGAAGCGCCCGTGCTGAAGGGGATTACGCTGCAATGGCCCGAGGCGGCGCAGGCCGAAGCCTGGCCCGCGCGCGTGCCCGACCTCTATGCCGGCGAACCGCTCGTGGTGAGCGCTTCGCTCGCGCGCCTCGAAGGCGATCTGCGCGTGAGCGGTGTGCGCGCAGGGCGGGTGTGGGAAGCGCGTGTGCCGCTTGCCGCGGGCGCCCAAGGCAGCGGCATCGATTCGCTATGGGCACGCGCGAAGGTGGCTTCGCTCATGGACTCGCTGCGCGACGGGGTGCCTCCAGAAGCGGTGCGCGAGCAAGTGATCGCGCTCGCACGCGCGCACCGGCTGGTGACCCGTTACACCAGCTTCGTCGCGGTCGAGCGTACGCCGGCTCGGCCCGCCAACGCGCCGCTCGCGCGCGCCGATTTGCCGACCAATCTGCCCGAGGGCTGGGAATACGACAAGGTGTTCGGCGAGCTGCCGCAGACCGGCACCGACAGCCGCTTCGCGTTGTTGAGCGGG
Source organism: Burkholderiales bacterium (assembly GCA_049582445.1). Taxonomy (GTDB): domain Bacteria; phylum Pseudomonadota; class Gammaproteobacteria; order Burkholderiales; family SG8-39; genus DAHVFK01. Next base: position 10,555 of record JBAUTZ010000125.1, on the reverse strand, counting down.
ATGCTGTCGCTCCTGCTCGCCGCAATTTTGGTCGGCCAGCGCCGGAGGTTTGCGTGAAGAGCGACCGGGAGCTGTGCCTGGGCGTGGAGTGCGCCTGGCCAAAATCGAATGCAGCGGTTCGCAGCAAAGGCGTCGGGCGCCTGCGCCTCATCCTCGTCGCGCTCCTTGTCGCAACTGGCGGATGGCAGTTCGCGCGCGGCGCCTGGATCCAGGCCAAGGCCTGGGTCGCTCAGGTGCTGATCGCACGCGCCTGGGAGCGCACGCTCGCGGGCGACACGCATGCGAGGCCCTGGCCCTGGGCCGACACCTGGCCGGTCGCACGGCTGTCGGTGCCGTCGCTCGGCGTCGAGCGCTACGTCCTCGAGGGCGCCGATGGCGCGGCGATAGCGTTTGGCCCGGGCCACCTCGGTGGCACTGCGCTGCCCGGGGCACCCGGCAACAGCGTGATCGGCGGGCATCGCGACACGCACTTCGCATTCCTGCGCGAGCTCGCGCCTGGAACGACGATCGTCGTCCAAACGGCCGACGGCGCGCGCCACGCGTATGCGGTACGCCGGATGCGCGTGCTCGACCGAAGCGACGGCTGGGTCGCGGCGCAGGGCGGCCCCGCCAGGCTGACGCTCGTGACCTGCTTTCCCTTCGATGCGCTGCGCGCGGGCGGCGCCGAGCGCTACGTGGTGTGGGCTTACGCCATCGACGAACACAAGGACCGCGGCGGCGAGCGCGCGGATCGGACTAGCCACCTCCTCTAGGGCCGATCCCCGCTCGCGCGCTTCGGCAGGCGCTCAGGCGCCGTAGCTGCCGACGATGGTGACCGAAGAAACGTTCTGGCTCGGGAAGCCGCCGAGGTTGTGCGTCATGCCGAGCACCGGCTCGGGTCGCTGGCGCTCGCCGGCGCGACCTGAGAGCTGCAGGTACATCTCATAGAGCATGCGCAGGCCCGAGGCGCCGATCGGATGGCCGAAGCATTTCAGCCCGCCGTCGATCTGGCACGGAATGCTGCCCGCGGCGTCGTAGAAGCCGTCCAGTACGTCGTCGATCGCCTTTCCCTCTGCGGAAATGCCGAGGTCTTCCATGGTGACCAGCTCGGTAATCGAAAAGCAGTCGTGCACGTCGAACATCGAAATGCGCTTTCTCGGGTTGTCGATGCCGGCCTCGCGATAGGCGCGCTTGGCGGCGACGCGCGTGGTGGCGAAATACGAGCCGTCCCACTCGTCGAACTGCACCTCCTGGCCATTGGAGACCGCGAGCTGCAGCGCCTTCACCGCGACCAAGTCCTTCTTCCCCAGACCGCGCGCAATGTCGGGCGTGGTGACGATGGCACAGGCCGAGCCGTCGGACACGCCGCAGCAGTCGTACAGGCCGAGCGGGTCGGCGATCATCGGCGCGTTCATCACGTCGTCCTCGGTGATCCGGTTCCTGAGGTGAGCTTTGGGATTCCTTGCGCCGTTGTCGTGGCTCTTCACCGAAATGTGCGCCATCGCGCGCTTCAGGTCCTTGGCGTCGACGCGATGTTTTGTGCGGTAGGCCGCCGCGAGCTGCGCGAAAGACCCAGGTGCCGAAATGTTGGCCCAGAAGAAGTTGTTGAGCCCGCCGCGGCCGCGCTGCGGCAGACCACCGTAACCGGTGTCCTTGAGCTTCTCCACGCCGAGCGCGAGCGCGATGTCGACCGCGCCGGAGGCCACCGCATAGACCGCCCCGCGAAAGGCCTCGGTCCCGGTGGCACAGTAGTTCTCGACGCGCGTCACCGGAATGTAGGGCAAGCGCAGCGTCATCGCCAGCGGCACGCCAGACTTTCCGACGTGCTGTTCCTCGATCGCCGTGCCGAACCATGCGGCCTCGATCTGATGGCGCTCGATGCCGGCATCCTTCAGGCCTTCCTCGAACGCCTCGACCATCAGGTCCTCGGCGTTCCTGTCCCAGCGCTCGCCGAACTTCGAGCAGCCCATGCCGAGGATCACCACCTTGTCGCGGATGCCGGTCGCCATTTCGGACCTCCTACTGGTTTGCTGCCGGTGCGGCCTTCCAAAAGTATCGCACGAAGCCCCGGACGGCATCGTGCTCCTTGATGCGGAACATCATGCGCATCGACATGCCGACCTCGACCTTGCCGTCGTCGACGTCCGCAAAATCCGCCATCATGCGGCCGCCGCCATCGAACTGGATCATGCCGTAGTAAGCGGGCGGATCCGGGCTGTAGGTTAGGACGTCGGCGGTGTACGACATGACCTTTGCTCCCAGCTCGGTAAACGGTTGGTCGTCCTGAGAATCCAGGGCGTTGCATTGCGGGTTCACGCAATAGCGCCCACGCGGGAACTGCAGCGTGCCACATTTTCGGCAGCGTCCGCCCACCAGCCCGGTCACCATGTCCCGGTTGCGGTAAAGCGTCGACAGCGGCGTGCCCTGGTCGACCTCGGCGCGCATGCCGCGATCGAGCGTGATGTGGTCGTTGAAAGCAAGGAATCGCTCGTAGTTGGACTCTTCCTTGCGCCGCGCGAGGGCGCCCTTGACCCCGGCGCGCGGCGGGAGCTTCGAGACCGCGCCCGTCACCTCGAACAGCAGCGCATCGCAACCCTGGCCGAACGAAGCGAGCAGGATGAGATCGCCCTGCTTCGATTCCTCCAGTGCGTGCGCCAGCATCAGCAGCGGGTGCGCGGCCCCGGTATCGCCGCACACCGCGGCGAGGTTGTCGCGCACCGCGCCTTCGGCGAGGCCGACGCGCTTGGCGACCCCGGCAGCGACACGCGGCAGAGTGCACGGCATGCAGAAGTGCGTCACCGCGCCAGGGGCCGCGCCGCACGCCTCGAACAGGGCGGTGAGCGTCGCAGGCACGATCTTCAGGTACCCCTCGTCGCGTACCCAGCGCTCCTCCCAGGCGTAGTCGTGGGGGCGGTCGTGGCCGCGATACTGATGCACGAAGTCGACGGTCTCGCTGTGCGCCGCAACCAGGCGCGCGATCGGCGTGCCACGCCCGAGCAGCAACGCCGCCGCCCCGTCTCCATAGTTCATCTCCTGTGCGCTCGCCGCCTTGGCGAGGCGGTGCTCGCCCGCCGCCAACAGCGTATTGCTTCCAGCGGCGAGTGCGCTGGAGAGCGCCGAAGTGCCGGCGCGCAAACTGCCGGTGACGTCGAGCACGCGCAGCGCCGAGCCAAGGTGAAGCGCGCTGGCCACGATGCCGGCGTTCTGCCGATCGTCGTAGGGATGCGTCGTCGAGGCCAGCATCAGCTGTCCGATCGCCACGGGCGCCAGGCCCGCGACACAGTCGCGCGCCGCCTCGACCGCCATGGTGACTGCGTCCTCGTCCCAGTTGGCCATCGCCCGCTCGCCTTTCGCGAGGCCGCGCAGAGCGGGATTGAACCAGGCGTTCGCCGCGGCGATGCTCTTGCGCTGCAACCTGCGCCGCGGCAGATAGGCGCCGTAGGAAAGGATGCCGAAATCGTCGCTCATGGATTTACCGGGTCGTGGAGAGGCGTTCGCTGCACTCGAAGCGGATTATGCCGCAGCGGCGCTTGACTTCGCCCGCAGCGGGCGGAACACTCGCCACGCCTGTCGAGACGGCTTCGGCCACGGTATAGAGACGTGTTCCACCCCTACCATCACGCCGCGCGCACCCCGGATAAGGCCGCGTATGTCATGGCGCGCTCGGGCGAGGTCGTCACCTACCGCCAGCTGGAGGGCCGCTCCAACCAGGGTGCCCGCCTGTGGCGCGCCATCGGTCTCGGACGCGGGGATCACATTGCCCTGATGATGGACAATGACGCGCGGTATTTCGAGATCTGCTTCGCAGCCCAGCGCGCAGGGATCCTGTTCACCGCGATGAGCACGCGCCTGTCGGCGCAGGAAGCCGAATATATCCTGCGCGATTGCGGCGCGAAGGCGTTCGTCGTCTCGGCAAGCCTCGGCGCGCAAGCGGCGGCGCTTGCCGAGCGCGCGCCGCATATTGCGCGCCGCTTCGCGGTCGGCGGCGCGCTGGCCGGGCACGTATCGTGGGAGGCAGCCGTTGCAGAGCAGCCGACCACGCGCATCGCGGACGAAAGCGCCGGCCGCGACATGCTTTACTCGTCGGGGACCACGGGCCGCCCCAAGGGAATCAGGACGGAGCTCCTCGACGGACAGATCGATGCGCCCACGCCATTCATCAACCTCGCGCAGAAGCTCTACGGTCTGGGTCCGGATTCGGTGTACCTGTCGCCGGCGCCGCTCTATCATGCGGCGCCGCTGCGCTTCAACATGACGGTGATGCGCTGCGGCGGCACCTCTGTTCTGATGGAGCACTTCGACGCCGAGGAAGCCCTGCAGCTCATTGAGAAACATCGCGTCACGCACAGCCAGTGGGTACCGACCATGTTCGTGCGCATGCTCAAGCTGCCGCGCGAGGTGCGCGAGCGCTACGACCTCGCTTCGCTCAAGGTGGCGATCCATGCCGCGGCACCCTGTCCGGTGCAGGTGAAGGACGAGATGATCCGCTGGTGGGGGCCGGTCCTCTACGAGTATTACGCGGGCACCGAGGGCAACGGCTACGTGGCGTGCACCTCCGAGGAATGGCTGGCTCACAAGGGCACGGTCGGTCGAGCGCTGCTCGGTGAGGTCCGCATCCTCGACGACGAGGGTGGCGTGCTGCCTCCCGGGGAGACGGGCACGATTTATTTCGCGAACGGCCCGGTATTCGAATACCACAATGACGCTGCCAAGACCGCCGCCTCGCGCAGCCGGGAGGGCTGGTCGACGCTCGGAGATGTCGGCCATCTCGACGCCGAGGGCTATCTTTACCTCACCGACCGCAAGGACTACATGATCATCAGCGGCGGCGTGAATATCTACCCGCAGGAAGTCGAAAACCTGCTGGTGACCCATCCCAAGGTTGCCGACGTAGCGGTCATCGGCGTACCAAACGAGGATCTCGGAGAGGAAGTGAAGGCGGTCGTGCAACCGATCGACTGGAGCGACGCCGGTGCGGCGCTGGCCGGAGAGCTGATTGCGTACTGCCGGGACAACCTCTCGCACATCAAGTGCCCGCGATCGATCGATTTCGATCCGCAGCTGCCGCGCCACCCCACCGGAAAACTCTACAAGCGCCTGCTGCGGGAGCGCTACCGCTCCACCGCTCAGCGTCAATGATCGTGCCAGACCGCGATCACGCCGCGTCCGAGGAGAGGCTACCTGCGCAGCTTGCGGATCGCCGCTAGCTGCGCCGCCAGCATCGACAGTTCCGCTTCGACGGTAGCGACCTCCTGCTTGTCCTTGGCGTTGCGGCGCGATTCCTCGGCTCGCTTTTGCGCCTCGAGCGCCTTGGCCTCGTCGAGGTCGTGGCCGCGAATCGCCGTATCGGCCAGAACAGTGACGACCTGCGGCTGGATCTCGAGGATCCCGCCGGCGACGAAGATCAGCTGTTCCTCGCCGCCTCCCGCCGGGGTGATGCGCACTGTGCCGGGCCGGATGCGGGTGATGAGCGGTGTGTGCCGCGGGTAGACGCCGAGCTCGCCGACCTCTCCGGGCAACACGACGAACTCCGCCTCGCCCGAGAAGATCTCCTCTTCCGCGCTGACCACGTCGACGTGCATGGTGGATGCCATGTGGGCTCGCCTTATTGGAGCGTCTTCGCCTTCTCGAAGGCTTCCTCGATCGTGCCGACCATGTAAAACGCCTGCTCGGGCAGGGCATCGCACTCGCCGTTGACGATCATGTTGAAGCCCTTAATTGAATCCTTGAGCGACACGTATTTTCCGGGAGTGCCGGTGAAGTTCTGCGCCACGGTAAACGGCTGGGAGAGGAACCGCTGTATCTTGCGCGCACGCGCCACCGCGAGCTTGTCCTCGGGCGAGAGCTCGTCCATGCCCAGGATCGCGATGATGTCGCGCAGCTCTTTGTAGCGCTGCAGCGTCGCCTGCACCGCGCGCGTGGTGTTGTAGTGTTCCTCGCCGATGGTGTTCGGATCGACCTGGCGCGAGGTCGAATCGAGCGGATCGACCGCGGGATAGATTCCGAGTGACGCGATATCGCGCGACAGCACCACCGTCGCATCGAGGTGGCCGAACGTGGTTGCGGGAGACGGATCTGTCAGGTCGTCGGCTGGCACGTACACGGCCTGGATCGAGGTGATGGAGCCGGTTTTGGTCGAGGTGATTCGCTCCTGCAGGCGGCCCATCTCCTCCGCGAGCGTCGGCTGGTAGCCGACCGCGGAAGGCATACGGCCGAGCAGCGCGCTCACTTCGGTGCCCGCCAGCGTAAAGCGGTAGATGTTGTCGATGAACAGTAGGATGTCGCGCCCTTCGTCGCGGAACGATTCCGCCATCGTCAGGCCGGTCAGTCCGACGCGCAGCCGGTTGCCCGGCGGCTCGTTCATCTGGCCAAACACCATCGCGACCTTCGACTCCTGGAGATTGTCGGTCTTGATGACTTCGGCTTCGATCATCTCGTGGTAGAAGTCATTGCCCTCGCGCGTGCGCTCGCCCACGCCGGCGAACACCGAAAGGCCGCTGTGCTTGGTGGCGATGTTGTTGATCAGCTCGAGCATGGTCACGGTCTTGCCCACGCCGGCACCGCCGAACAGGCCGATCTTGCCGCCCTTCGCGAATGGGCAAATGAGATCGATCACCTTGATGCCGGTTTCGAGCAGCTCGACGGACGGGGAAAGCTCATCGAACTTGGGCGCGGACTGGTGGATAGAACGGCGCTCTTTCGTGTCGATCGGACCACCTTCGTCGATCGGGCGCCCAAGCACATCCATGATGCGCCCGAGCGTCCCTTTCCCAACCGGCACCGAGATGGGCGCACCGGTATTGTTGACTTTCATGCCGCGGCGCAGGCCATCCGCCGAGCCCATGGCGATGCAGCGCACCACGCCGTCGCCGAGCTGCTGCTCGACCTCGAAGGTCAGGCCCTGTTCGGCGAGGCCCTTCTCGCCGGTGTCAGCGAGGGTCAGCGCGTCGTAAACCTTGGGCATCGCTTCGCGCGGGAACTCGATGTCGGTGACCGCGCCGATGCACTGTACGATGGTGCCTTGTGCTTGTGACATGACTTTTTCCTAGAGCTAGATTCCGTTACACGGCGGCCGCGCCGCCGACGATTTCCGAGAGTTCCTTAGTGATCCCTGCCTGCCGGTTCTTGTTGTAGATCAGCGTGAGCTCGTCGATCAGCGTGTCGGCGTTGTCGGAGGCGGCCTTCATGGCTACCATGCGTGCCGATTGCTCGGAGGCCATGTTCTCGGCGAGTGCCTGGACGATGATCGCCTCGATGTAGCGCGTCAGCACCTGGTCGAGCACGGTCTTCGCCTCGGGCTCGTAGAGGTAGTCCCAGCTACCCTCGGGCGCGCCCATGCGCTCGCCGGTGAGCGGCAGCACCTGCTCCATGACCGGCTCCTGCTTCATGGTGTTGATGAAGCGCGTATACACGATCATCACCCGGTCGACGCGGTCCTCGACATAGCCTTCGAGCATCACGCGCACTGCGCCGATCAGCTTGTCGAGTTGCGGCCGGTCCCCGAGCTGCACCGCCTCCGAGACGATATTCGCCCCCAGGCGCTGCATGAATCCCAGACCCCTGTTGCCGACGCAGCAGACCTCTATTTCCTCGCCCTGCGCCCGCCACTCCTTGTAGTGATTGAGCGCCATGCGCAGCGCGTTGGTGTTTAGACCCCCGCACAGCCCCTTGTCGGTGGTAATCAGGATCAACCCGACACCCTTGACCGTGTCTCGGGCCACCAGGAACGGGTGCCGGTATTCCGGATTGGCGTGGCTGATATGCGCCGCTACATTGCGGATCTTCTCGCCATAGGGCCGCGTCGCGCGCATGCGCTCCTGCGCCTTGCGCATCTTCGACGCGGAAACCATCTCCATCGCCTTCGTGATCTTCCGAGTGTTCTGCACACTCTTGATCTTGTTGCGGATTTCTTTGGTGCCCGGCATGGCGCTTACCCCAGCTCAGAACGTGCCGTTCTTTTTCCAGTCCTCGATCGCGGCCTTGAGTGCCTTCTCGTCATCCGCGGAGAGGTCCTTCTTGTCCTCCATGCGCTTCACTAGATCGGTGTACTTGTCCTTGATGTAGTCGCGCATCGACTTTTCGGCGGCCAGCGCCTTTTTCACATCGATATCGTCGAAGAGCGCGTTGTTCACGGCGAACAGGGTCAGCGCCATCTCCCAGACCTGAAGCGGGGAATACTGCGGCTGCTTCATGAGCTCGGTGACCATGCGCCCGCGCTCGAGCTGCTTGCGTGTAGCTTCGTCCAGGTCCGAGGCGAACTGCGCGAAGGCCGCGAGCTCCCGGTACTGCGCAAGCGCCAGGCGCACGCCGCCGCCGGTGTCGCGGCGCTTCATGATCTTGGTCTGCGCCGCACCGCCCACGCGCGACACCGAGATGCCGGCGTTGATCGCGGGCCGGATGCCGGCGTTGAACAAATCCGACTCGAGGAAGATCTGGCCGTCGGTGATCGAGATGACGTTCGTCGGCACGAACGCCGTGACGTCGCCCGCTTGCGTCTCGATGATCGGCAGCGCAGTAAGCGAGCCGGTCTTGCCCTTTACCTTACCCTTGGTGAAGCGCTCGACATACTCTTCGTTGACGCGCGCGGCGCGCTCGAGAAGCCGGCTGTGCAGGTAGAACACGTCGCCGGGGTAGGCTTCGCGCCCTGGCGGGCGGCGCAACAGCAGCGACACCTGACGATACGCCCAAGCCTGCTTGGTCAGGTCGTCGTAGATGATGAGCGCGTCCTGCCCGCGATCGCGGAAGTACTCGCCCATGGTGCAGCCGGAGTAGGGTGCGATGTACTGCATCGCCGCCGATTCCGAGGCGGTGGCCGCGACCACGATGGTGTAGTCCATCGCGCCATGCTCCTCCAGCTTGCGCACCACGTTGGCGATGGTCGAAGCCTTCTGGCCGATCGCAACGTATACGCAGATCAGGTCCTTGCCCTTCTGGTTGATGATGGTGTCGACCGCAACCGCCGTCTTGCCCGTCTGGCGGTCACCGATGATCAGCTCGCGCTGCCCGCGGCCGACAGGCACCATGGCGTCGATCGCCTTGAGTCCGGTCTGCACCGGCTGCGACACGGACTTCCTCCAGATCACGCCCGGCGCCACCTTCTCGATTACGTCCGTTTCCTTGGCATTTATCGGGCCCTTGCCGTCGATCGGCTGGCCGAGCGAGTTCACCACCCGCCCGAGCAGCTCAGGGCCGACCGGCACGGACAGGATGTTGCTCGTGCACTTGACCGTATCGCCCTCGGTGATGTGCTCGTACTCGCCGAGAATCACCGCGCCGACGGAGTCACGTTCCAGGTTGAGCGCCAGCCCGAAAGTATCATTCGGGAACGCGAGCATCTCGCCCTGCATGACGTCGGACAGGCCGTGAACGCGGCAGATGCCGTCGGTCACCGACACGACGGTGCCCTCCGTGCGCATCTCCGCGCCGGCATCGAGTTTCTGAATCCGGCTCTTGATCAGTTCCGATATTTCGGACGGATTGAGTTGCATGAGGATTCCTTGGTTGCTAAGCCTTCAATGCGCTCTCGAGCGCGCTGAGCTGCGCGCGCACGGAAGCGTCAATAACCTTGTCGCCGATCACGACACGTACGCCGCCGATCAGCTCCTTGTCCAGGTCCACACGGGTGCGGACCTTACGGCCTGTGTGCTTTTCGAGCAGCTTGGTAAGTTCAGATCGCTGCGCGGCATCGAGCTCGAACGCAGAAATAATCTGGGCTTCGACCACGCCTTCGCGCTCGTCCTTGAGCGCCTCGAACTGGACCCTGATCTCGGGCAGCAACTCCAGACGATTGTTCTCCGCCAGCACGCGCACCAGGTTCTCCGCTTCGCCAGTCAGCTTTCCGGCCAGAACCGAAATGAACACGCCCGCCACTTTCGGCGCCAGCATGTTCGGATCGGCAATGACCGCTTTCACCCTCTCGTTAGCAGCGACCTCTGCCAGTGCGGCAAGCATGGTGGCCCACTCGGAGAGCTTGCCGGAGGAGTCGGCGATCCGGAATGCCGCTTCCGCGTAGGGCCTTGCGATGGTGCTGCGCTCGGCCATGGATCAGAGCTGCGCCTTGATCGACTCGAGCAACTGTGCGTGCGCCTTCGAGTCCACTTCGCGGCGGAGGATCTTCTCGGCACCAGCGACCGCAAGCGACGCGACCTGCTCGCGCAGCTGCTCGCGGGCCCGTGAGACTTCCTGCTGTATGTCAGCCTTGGCGGCGGTCTTCTCGCGCGCGCCTTCGTCACGCGCCGCGAGCTTCGCTTCCTCGATCAGCTGGGCGGCGCGCTTCTCCGCCTGGGCAACGATGTCGGCTGCGCGCCCACGCGCTTCGTCGATCATCTGCCCGGCTTCCCGCGTCGATATTTCGAGCGACTTCCTGCCCTCTTCGCCGGCCGCGAGGCCGTCGGCGATCTGCTTCTGCCGATTCTCGATGGCGCGCAGCAACGGCGGCCACACGAACCGGACCGTGAACCAGATGAACAGCGCGAAGGCGGCGGCTTGCGTAAACAAGCTCAGATTGATGTTCATGCCTGCCCCTCACTTCCTGATGAATAGGTCGCGTCGCGCCTTACTTGATGACGCCGAGCAG
>JBAUTZ010000124.1:0-3762 GCA_049582445.1 Burkholderiales bacterium | reverse complement strand
CTACGACGGCAGCGGCCGCAGCGCTACCGACAACAACACCCTGTACCTCCTTGGCTGGCTCAACTTCTAGGCGAACGACCATGAGAACGAAAATTGCAGTAGCAGCAGGCCTCCTGCTCGCGGCGGGTGCTGGCGCAGCGATGGCGCAGGCGCAAAGCACTCAGGGTGCTCCCGCGCTCGCGACGGGTGTGTGCTCCGCTTGTCACGGTCGGGAGGGCCAGAGCGTATCGCCGGTGTTTCCGAGGCTGGCCGGCCAGCAACAGGCATACATCGTCCTTCAGCTGGATGCATTCCGCGCTCACCTGCGCGCCGATCCGCTCGCCCAGGCCTACATGTGGGGCATGGCCTCGCAGTTGAGCGATGCCACGATTGACGACCTGGCGAAGTATTACTCGTCGCAGAAACCGGCGCCCGGGGTCGCGGGCGCGCCGGCGCTGATGGCGGAAGGAAAGAAGATCTACAACGAGGGAATCCCGGCCAAGAAGATCGCAGCTTGTGCGTCCTGTCACGGCCCGAACGCCGAGGGCGCGGCCGCCTTCCCGCGGCTCGGAGGACAGCATGTCGAGTACCTGATCGCGCAGCTCGAAGGCTTCAAGTCGGGGACGCGCGCCAATGCGCCGATCATGATCGGCGAAGTGCGTGGCATGACGCCGGAGCAGCTCAGGGCGGTGGCGACCTACGCGGCGTCGAAGTGACGTGATGGCGCCGCTGCCGCACCGCTGGGTGGTCCCGGTGCTTTCGGCCTGGGCGCTCCTCGGCTCCGCTCCGGCGGCGGCCGAGGACCCGGAGGTTGCAGCGCTGCGCCGGCAGGTGAACGCCCTCGAGCAGCAGGTAAGTGACCTTCAGGCCCGCATGCACAAGCTCGAAGGAGGCGGCGCCGCCGCGGCGGCGCCGCAGGCTGTGCCCGCAGCCGTGCCCGAGGCCCCGGCCGCGCCGATTGCCGTGCGCGCCGGGAGTGCTATCAGCCCCGAAGCGGCGCTGCGACAGCGCTGGTCCAGCATCAAGCCGACCATGGCGCACGCACAGGTTGCGGAGGTGCTGGGCCAACCCTCGACGAAATTCAAGCTCGACGGCAGGAACGTCTGGTACTACTACTACCCCGGTACTGGCGGAGGGTCGGTGTTCTTCACCGACGAGGGCAAGGTCTCGAGCAGCCAGTCCCCCTTCGGCTGGGGCTGGTAGCCACGGCGCTCAAGGCGTCGCCCGCAGCAGCGGGTGCAGGCCGCTGCGCGTGACCCGGCCGAAGAGCTCTCGCCCCAACGCCTGCTCGCAAAGCGCGGCGGTCGCGAGCAGCCCGTCCAGGTCGATGCCGGTGGCGACACCCATCGACTCGAACAGGCTCACCAGGTCCTCGGTGCAGACATTGCCCGTGTAGCCGGCGCCGTATTCCACCCTCGCCGGATGGCCGCCGACGCCACCGAAGGAGGAATCGAAGTGGCGCACGCCCGCCTCCAGCGCGGCGACGCAGTTCACCAGCCCGGTGCCGCGCGTGTCGTGGAAGTGGGCGATGGGGACGAGCCCGGCGACGTGCGCGAGTCTGGCGAGCATTTCCCTGACCGTACGCGGCGTGGCCATGCCGGTGGTGTCGCCGAGCGCGACATGCGCGACGCCGAGCGAGGCGAAGCGCGCGGCATCCTCGGCGACGACGCCCGGATCGACCTTGCCCTCGAACGGGCAGCCGAATGCCACCGATACCGTCCCGACCAGGCGAAAGCGCCCGCGCGCGGCGCGCGCCATGCTCTCCACGTTGGCCCACTGCTCTAGGCGCGTGCGGTTCAGGTTCCGGCGCGAATGCGCTTCACTCGCCGACACGAGCAGGCTGATCTCGTTCGCGCCATGGCCGGCGTCGAGGTCGGCGAGCGCACGCTCGACGGCGCGCAGGTTGGCGCAGGTCGCCTTGTAATGCGTGCCCGCGCGCCGCGCGAGCGAGGCGAGCAGCTCGCTCGCGTCGGCGAACTGCGGCACCACCTTCGGATTGGAGTAGGAGGTCGCCTCGACGCGGGGAAAGCCCAGGCCCGCGAATCGCTCGACGAGCGCGCGCTTGCTTTCCGTCGGCACGAAGCCGGGCTCGTGCTGCAGCCCGTCGCGCGCGAAGCACTCGCAGAGGACGACCGTTTCCATCGGGTATAGTTGATAGTGTCAACGAGTCGCGCTAAGCTTGTCAACGATCCGGACTCCCGAAGGCGCAGCGTGTCAGCGAACCCCGTCGACTTGCAGCAGGCCCGCTACGGCGCCGGCGCGCTCGACGAGACAATGCAACCGCTGCGCGTGGTGCCGGGTTACAGGGAAACCGGGTGGCGCAATCCGGCGCAGCCGCTCGTCAGGCCGCCGCTCACGCTCTCGGAGCTCACCGGGCCGCTCGCCCCCGAGCGGCGCCTGAGCCTGCTCGGCGGCGACATCGCGGGGCACGGCGCGCAGCGCGCGATCGGCCAGCTGATGCACCTGCGGGTGCGCGTGCTTGACGAGGACGGCAGCCCGGTGGGCGGCGCGCTGGTGGAAATCTGGCATGCGAATGCTGCGGGGCGCTATATCCATCCGAACGACGACGACCATGCCCCGGTCGACCGCAATTTCTACGGCGCCGCGCGCCTGCTCACCGACCAGAGCGGGGTGTTCGAGCTGCGCACGATCAAGCCCGGCGCCTATCCGGTGCCGAATTCGGGCGGCTGGTGGCGCCCGCCGCACATCCACTTTTCGCTGTTCGGCAAGATCTGGTTGTCGCGCCTGGTGACGCAGATGTATTTCCCGGACGATCCGCTGAACGGCCAGGACCGCATCCTCAATGCGCCGCCGAGCGCCGAGGCGCGGGCGCGCCTGATCGCGCGCATGGTGCCGCCGACCGAGGGTCCGGCCGACGCGCTGGTGTTCGAACACTGTATTGTGCTGCGCGGCCACAGGGCCACGCCGGCGCAGCCCTGAGCCGCAAGGCACCCATGCCGCTCACCCCGACCGCGTCGGCCACCACCGGGCCCTTTTTCCCGCCGCGCTACATCGACGCGGGCTGCAACGACCTGACGACCTTCGAGGGGCGCCGGGCGCGAGGCGCGCCGATCGAGATCCTGGGCCGCGTGGTGCAGGAGAACGGCGCGCCGCTCGAAAATCTGATCATAGAGATCTGGCAGGCGGACTCCGGCGGCGTATTCCGCCACCCCGCCGATCCGCGCGCAGACGAAGCCGATCCGGATTTCCTCGGCTGGGGCCGCACGACGACAGACCGCGATGGCGCCTACCGCTTCCGCAGCGTTCTTCCGGGTGCCCGCGGCGCGCGCGCGCCCCACGTCAATCTGCAGCTGATGTTCTCCGGCCTGATGCGCGCGCTGCCGAGCGTCATGTTCTTCGAGGGCGAGGCGGGCAACGAACGCGACCCGGTGCTCGCCGCGGTACCCGCGGCGCGGCGCGCACTGCTGGTGGCGAAGCGTGAGAGCCCGGAACGCTATCGCTTCGACATCCGCTTGCGCGGCGAAAACGAGACGCCGTTTTTCGACCTTTGAGCCGCGCCGTGACCACGATCCGGGACCTGCTGTCGTTCAGGCTGCACGTGGTGGCGAACCTGCTGTCGCGCGGCGCCGAGCTGCGCTACCGGCGCGAGTTCGCCGTCAGTCTCTGGGAATGGCGCACCGTGGCGCTGCTGGGCGGGGCCGCGGCGCCTCTGTCGCTCAACGAGCTGGCGCACGCCGCCGGCATCGACAAGAGCCAGATGAGCCGCGTGGTGTCAGGGCTCGCGGCGCGCGGCATCGTGCTGCGCGAGGCCGACGCCGAGGA
>JBAUTZ010000123.1:0-1993 GCA_049582445.1 Burkholderiales bacterium | reverse complement strand
GGTCGCCATCACCCCGAGCGGGGCGCACTCGGTGATCTCGCGCGCCAGCGCGAGCGCCGCGCCGCGCACCTCGGCCTGCGGCACGAGCACGTCGGCGAGCCCCATCGCGAGCGCTTCCTCGCCCTTCACGCGCCGCCCGGTGTAGAACATGAGCGCCGCCTTGCCCGGGCCGATCACCGCCGGTAGCGTCACGGTAAGCCCGAAACCGGGGTGGAACCCGAGCCGCGTGAAGTTGGCGCTGAAGCGCGCCTCGGGGCAGGTGACGCGGAAATCGGGCACCAGCGCGAGCCCCAGGCCGCCGCCGATCGCCGGGCCGTGGATCGCGCCGACCACCGGCTTCTTGCAGGCGAATAGCCGGACAGCTTCGGTGTAGAGGTGTGCCGTGTTCGGGGTTCCGATGCTCGTTTGTTGGGCTCCATCTCCCAGGTTCGCCCCTGCGCAGAACGATTTGCCCTCGGCGGCGAGCACGATCGCGCGGCATTCCGCATTGCGATCGAGCGCCTCGAAGGCGTCGGCCAGCTGGCGGATGAGCGCCAGGTCGAAGAAGTTGTGCGGCGGGCGGCGTATCTCGACCGTCGCGACGGCGTCGGCGAGCTCGATGCGCAGCTCGGGAAAGGCGATGTGCTCTTTCATGTGGGCCTCCTCGATCGGCTTCAGCGCAGCCCTAAACCACGCGCGATGATGCCGCGCAGCACTTCGCTCGTGCCGCCCTGGATGGTCAGCTTCGGCGCGATGTTCGTCGCGTAGGCGAGGCGCTCGTCGAACAGGCGCCGGTCGATCTGCTCGCCGTCGACGAAGGCGGCGAGTTCGCGCGCCCGGGCCGGCAGGTTCTGTTCCCACACGGTGCCCAGATCCTTCACGATCGAGGCTTCGAGCACGGGCTCCTTGCCCTGCGCGAGCATGCCCGCCACCGACACCGACATGCGACGCAGCACGTGCAGCTGCGCCGCCAGCCGGCCGATCCCCTCGGCGCCACGCAGATCGGGTTGCGGCCCGAGCACGCGCACCAGGTCGAACAGCACATACGAGGTCTCGAGGAAGCGCTCCGGGCCGCTCCTCTCGTAGGCGAGCTCGCTCGTCGCCTGCTGCCAGGCGAGATCGACCGCGCCGAGCCGATACTCGTCGGGCACCAGCACGTCGTCGAACACCACCTCGTTGAAATCATGCCGTCCGCTCATGTCGATGATCGGATTGACCCGGATGCCGGGCCATGTCATGTCGACCAGGAATTGCGTCAGACCGTGCCGGCGATCGTCCTTCGCCGCCGGCGAAGT
Organism: Burkholderiales bacterium; assembly: GCA_049582445.1. GTDB lineage: Bacteria > Pseudomonadota > Gammaproteobacteria > Burkholderiales > SG8-39 > DAHVFK01. The sequence continues at coordinate 719 of JBAUTZ010000123.1, read as the reverse complement.
GCGGAACAGCCCGATCATGTAGTCGGCGTGGTGCGCCTCGGTGGTCCACACCTTGGTGCCGGTCACGCGCCAGCCGGCGTCCGCCCGCACCGCGCGCGTGCGCGCGGCGAACAGGTCCGAGCCCGAGCCGGGCTCGCTCATGCCGATGCAGAAGCAGCATTCGCCGCGCACGATCTTCGGCAGCACCTCGGCCTTGATGCGATCGGATGCGTACTTGAGCAGGATCGGACCGCTTTGCCGGTCGGCGACGAAATGCGCGCGCACCGGCGCCTGCGCCGCGGAGAACTCCTCGGTCACCACGTAGCGCTCGAGGTGGCTGCGCTCGGCGCCGCCGTACTTCCGCGGCCAGGTCATGCCGATCCAGCCGCGTGCTCCGACCTTGCGGCTGAACTCGAGGTTGTAGCCGCGCGCCGAGCCGCTCGAGCGCGGGTCGAACGTCCCGGCGGCGATCTCCTCCTCGAGGAAGCGGCGCACCTCCGCGCGCAGCGCCTGGACTTCGGGCGGCAGGCGGATGGCGTCGAAGCGGATCGCGGTCGTCATGGAATCCTCAACGCGCGGCGAGCAGCGGCCAGAGTGCATCGGCGCCGCGCGCGGCGAGCGAGCGCCCCAGGCGCGCTGCCCAGGCGCTTTCGCTGCCGAAATCCTCGCGCCAGGCCCATAGCCGCTGGGTGTAGCGGTGCAGCGCGTGCTCGGCGGAAAAGCCGATCGCGCCGTGCACC
>JBAUTZ010000122.1:0-1521 GCA_049582445.1 Burkholderiales bacterium | reverse complement strand
ACCGGAGAGCGCACGATGCGCAGGGCGATCACGATGCCGATGAAGTAGAAGAACGCGAGGAAGGGATAGAGCGTCCAGCCGGCATTGAAGCTGATGGTCGTGAAGCCGAGGTAGAGCTTCGGCGCCGGCACGCCGGGCAGCCCGTTCTCGCCTCCGGTCCAGTGCGCGAGCGGATTGAACTCGACGAAGTAGAACACCTCCGCGATCGCCACCGTGATCATGGCGAAGTAGATCCCGGTGCGGCGCAGCGCGATCAGGCCGACCAGATAGCCGACGACGGCGGCGACGACCATGCCGATGAGCAGCGCCAGCACGACGTGCGGGAACCCGGCCTGCGTGAGCAGGTAGGCCGCGACCATGCCGCCCGTGCCGTACAGCGCCGACTGGCCGAAGGACAGCAAGCCGGTGTAGCCGAACAGGATGTCGAAGCCAATGCCGAACATGCCCCAGACCAGGATGCGGTTGACGGTATCCGGAGCCGCGTTCAGGTACGGCAGCACGAACGGCGCGGCGATCAGCGCCACCGCCGTCAGCGCCTCGACCAGAAAGGGGCGCTGCGTGTTGCCCAGCCGGTCGGCGTTCATTCGCGCCCCTGCCTTTTCGCGATCACTCGCGTCCTCTCACGCCGAGCAGGCCGTGCGGGCGGACCATCAGCACCAGGGTCATCGCCGCGAACAGCATGACGTAGGCGTAGCCGGGGTTGAACATCGAGGTGATGCTGATGATCTCGCCGGCGATCAGGCCGCCGAGCACGGCACCCGGGAAGGATCCGACGCCTCCGATGACGACCACGACGAAGGTCTGCACCAGGATCGCCTCACCCATGTCCGGCGCGAGCGAGACCACCGGCGCGTTGACGATTCCGGCGAAGCCGGCCGCCATCGCACCGATGCCGAATACCAGCATGAACACGCGGTCGACGTTGATGCCGAGGGAGTCGACCATGACCGAATCCTCGATTCCGGCGCGCACGATGAGGCCGAGCCGCGTCTTGTACAGGACCAGGAACAGCGCGAGCAGCGCTAGCGCGACGATGCCGACCACGGCGAGCCGATAGGTCGGATAGAACATGAAGCCCAGATTGGTGATTCCCGAAAAGACCGCGGGTGCCGGCACCGTCTTCGACAGGCTGGAGAAGAAGTAGCGCACGATCTCGACGAAGCAGATCGACAGGCCGAAGGTCACGAGGAGCTGGTCCTCGGGCGGCCGCTTGTAGAAATGGCGGATGATGACCCGCTCCATAAGCACGCCGACGATCAGCAGGAAAAGTGTCCCGGCGACGACGGCGACGATGAACGAGCCGGTGCGCTCGTAGGCGACGTAGCCGGCGTAGCCGCCGAGCATGAACATGGCGCCGTGCGCCAGGTTCAGCACGCCGAGCGTGCCGTAGATGATCGTCAGTCCCGAGCTGATGAGCGCGAGCAGCGCCCCGAGCGCCAGGCCGTTGAATAGCTGCGAAAAGAAATTAGACCAGGTGACCATGCGCGACGCAGGCGCAAGAGCGCCGCGGCCGGCAAATGC
>JBAUTZ010000121.1:0-14462 GCA_049582445.1 Burkholderiales bacterium | reverse complement strand
CCATCTGCGCACCGCGGCGCGCGCCCGCCGATTCGACCGTCTCGCAGGACTGGTCGAAGACGCGCATGTAGGACACCGGGCCGCTGGCGCGCGAGTGGGTGCCCTTCACCTCCGCGCCCTTGGGTCGGATCGAGGAAAAGTCGTAGCCCACGCCGCCGCCGCGGCGCATGGTCTCGGCAGATTCGCGCAGCGCGGTATAGATGCCGGGCTTGCCGTCGACCACCTCGCTGATCGAATCGCCCACCGGCTGCACGAAGCAGTTGATGAGCGTGGCCTGCATCTGGATCCCGGCGGCCGAGTTGATGCGTCCGGCAGGGATGAAGCCATCTTCCAGAGCCTGCAGGAAACGGCGTTCCCAGTGCGGGCGCTTGTCTTCCGGCTCGGCCTGCGCGAGGGCGCGCGCCACTCGCCGCCGCACTTCCTCGATCGTGGCCTCCTTGCCCTTGGCGTATTTCTCGAGCAGCGTGTCGCGCGAGATTTCCTGCGGCGGCAGGTCCGCGCGGGCGTCGGGCCTGACTTGCGTGCCGGTTTGGTCGGTGCTCATGCTCGTTGTCTCCCGGTTCTAGTTTGTACGAAGGCGCTCAGGATAACCGTGAGCCGAAGGAATGGGGTGCCAAAATATTGATTTAGTAACTTGGATCAAATGGTCCCCCTAAAACCTTGAAAACACAACCTGTTCGGTATTATGGAATTGCGGACCACTAGATATGGGGCCTCACCGCTGCGCGACAGAAGCCGCCTCCGGAGCGCTTTCCGACCGCCAGAGCCCTGATTCCGAAACGTGTTCACGCGCGCGACGCCAGTGCTCCGGGCGGCGGCAGATCCGGCGCCCCAAGCCACCCCTTGTACTGGATAAGTATACAGTAATCGCGGCCGTCAAGCCGCGGCCCGGCTCAGGGGCGCGGCGCGAAACCGCGGCGTGCGCGGCGCAGCAGGTCCGCCACCTCACCATGGCCGAAACGCAGGGCCACCTCCACCGGCGTGTCACCGTCCCGTGTGGTGAGCCTTGGGTCGGCGCCATGGTGCAGCAGCACCTTGATCAGTTGCACGTTGCCCTTCATGGCCGCGTAGGCGAGGCTGGTGTAGCCGCTCTCGTGGCGCAGATTCGGGTCGAAATTCATTTCCAGAACCTTCTGCGCGTACTCCGGATTTCCCCTCTCCACCGCGTAGAACAGCGCCCGCACGGCCTCGGCGCTCGGCTCCTTCGCCTTCGGTCCCAGCCCGGTGGGTAGCACCTTCACCATGGAGTTGACGAGCGAGATCCCCACCAGGGCGACCAGCGCCAGAAGCAGCGGCAGCTTCGAAATGTGCAGCCCTTCCGCGATCTGATCGGGCATGTTGGCGCCCGCGATGAGCAGCGCCACGGCGAGAAAGAAGAAGAACTTGAGGTACAGGAACAGGCCGATGATCACCATGCAGCCCAGCACCGCGATCAGCAGCTCGGGATTGATCGCGAGCCTGTGCTCGAGGTAATCGCGCGGCAGGTTGGCGAGTATGGCGGTGAGCGTAATGAGAACCATGAGCGTGATCTCGCGGATGCGGATGCGCGTCAGGAAATCGATGTTCGGTATGGCCAGTTGCATCTCCTTGCGGGTGTTGGGCTGTTCGGGTTGGGGCAGTGAATTCTGCGTAGTTGGCGCCGGGGTGGCAAGTCTCCGCTCGCACTGGCCGTGCAGAGGTAGAATTTCACACATCATGTCGAAGGCCTTTCTGCGCGAAAGCGAAATCACCGACGACGACGATCTCGGCGAGACGCCCGAGGCCGCGCCCGCCGGGACCAAGAATTACATCTCGCCGGCGGGCTACGCGCGGCTCGACGCCGAGCGCAAGCGGCTGGTGGAGGTGGAGCGCCCAGAGGTCGTGCGCGCGGTGTCCTGGGCGGCTTCGAATGGCGATCGCTCGGAGAACGCCGACTACATCTACGGCAAGCGACGCTTGCGCGAAATCGACCGCCGTGTGCGCCACCTGATCAAGCGGCTCGAGGCTGCAGAGATCGTGGCGTCCGCCGGACGCGATACGGACCAGGTATTCTTCGGCGCGGCCGTGACGTTGCGCTCCGGCTCGGGCGAGGAGCGCGAGCTGACCATCGTCGGGACCGACGAGGTCGACACGGCGCGTGGCCGCATATCGTGGATCTCGCCGGTGGCCAAGGCGCTGCTCAAGGCACGCGAGGGGGACGTGGTGCGGGTCGCGGCTCCCGCGGGCATAGAGGAACTCGAGATCCTTCGGGTGGAGTATCGATCGATCGACTGAACGGGAGAGCAACCAATGAGCTGGCTCAAGGAGTTCAAGGAGTTCGCGGTCAAGGGCAACGTCGTTGATCTCGCAGTCGCGGTGATCATCGGCGCAGCCTTCGGCAAGATCGTGACGTCATTCGTCGGCGACATCGTCATGCCGCCGCTCGGTTTGCTGATCGGGGGCGTCAACTTCACCGACCTGGCGGTGACGCTGAAGGCGGCCTCCGGCGGGGCGCCGGCGGTCGTCTGGGCCTACGGCAAGTTCCTACAGGCGGTGTTCGATTTCGCGATTGTCGCGTTCGCGATCTTCATCGCTGTAAAAGGCATCAACCACTTGAAGCGCAAGGAGGAGGCGGCGCCGGCCGCGCCGCCCGCACCGCCGCGCCAGGAAGTTCTGCTCGAAGAGATTCGCGACCTGCTGAAGAAGAAATAGCCGCGATCACTTGAAGTCGCCGGCGAGGACGACCGACAGCCGTGCCGGGTCGATGTGGCGGCGCAGGGCCGCGTTGACTTCGTCGGCCGTGAGGGCGGCGATGCGCTGTTCGAGGGCGGTGTCCCAGGAGTAATCCCGCCCCTTGTACAGGTAGTCCGCGAGGCGATTGACCAGCTGCCGGTCGTTGCGGCGCTCGAGGCGGCGCGCCTGAATCAGCGCCTTGGCGCCGCGCGCCACTTCATCCGGCGTGAATCCGTCGTGTACCGCGCGCTCGAGCTCCTCGCGGACGGCACGCTCGACGCGCTCCCGGTTTGCCGGGGCAAAGATCGCCGATACGCCAAAGCCCGCCGCCTTGTCGAAGCTGCTGGCGAAGAACGACGTGTAAACACTGTAAGAGAGACCCTCCTTCTCGCGCACCCGGTGTGGAATGCGCGCGGTGGTAGTACCTCCCAGCAGGTAGTTCGCCAGAACCATGGACGGGAAGTCCGGGTCGTCGTCGCGCATTTCCAGGCTGAGGCCGGCGCGCAGGACCGCATTCGCCTTGTCCGGAGTGCGGATTTCGCGCCGTACCGGCTCGCTATCGAAATGGCGCGAGGCTACCCTCGCAAACGGCCTGGGGTTCTTCCAGGCGCCGAATAGCTTCACGATCAGCCGCTCCAGCTCGGCGGGATCGAAGTCGCCCACCGCGGAGAAGTCCGCGCCGGTCGCGCCGTACAAGTCGCGGTAGCAGCCCTTGGCCCGCTCCAGGTTCGCCGCCCGGAGGTTCTCCACCTGCTCGTCGATCGTCGCGGTGTACAGCGGATGGCCCTTCGGGTAGGGCGCGAGGTGGCGCGACAGCCACAGGTTCGCATTTGCCGTCGGGTCGCTGCGCTGCGCCTCGGTGCCGGTCAAAGCGGCGCTCTTCAGCTCCGCGAACTCCTGGCGCGGAAACGACGGCTCCTCGAGCATTTCCGCCACCAGGCGCAGCGTCTCGTCGAGCTGCGTGCGGCGCACCTCGATTCGCGCACCGTCGCCGCCGGCCGAAACGCTCGCGTTCAATCGTTCCAGTGCGTCGCGCAGCTCGCCGCGGCTGTGCCGGAGGGTCCCGCGCATCAGCATGCCGCCTGCGAGGCTGCAGGCGGTATCGCGGTTCATCAGGCTCGCCTCGTCGCCCCAATGCAGGATCAGGCGCGCGACGACGTTGCCGCCGCGCGTTTTTTTCGGCAGGAGCGCGACACGGATGCCGTTCGCGAGCGTCTTGCGGATCACGCGCGCCTCGATGTTGGCCGGCGTGGGATCGAAGCTTTCGCCCGCCTCGAGTTGCTCGCCGCCGTGCACCTGAGCGAGCTCCTCGGCCAGGTCCGGCGTCGGCGGAATCGCGACGCGGTCCGGGTGCTTGGTGGGCTGGAAAACGGCGAGGACCCGGTTCGAGGGCCTGAGATAGGTGGTCGCCACGCGCTGCACGTCCGTAAGCGTCACGGCGCGCAACCGGTCACGATAGAGGAAGAACAGGCGCCAGTCACCGAGTGCGGAGAACTCCGACAGGACCCGCACCATGGACCCGGTGTCGAGCTGCGCCTTCTCGAAGTCGTTCAGCAGCTCCGTCCTCGCGCGTTGCACCTCGTCGGCGCGCACCGGGTGGCGCGCGAAACCCTCCAGCGTGGCGAGCAGCACGTCGCGCGCCGCGCCGATCGACGCCCCCTTGGGGAGACCGGCGCCGAAATAGGCGAAACCGGGGTCGTGCAGCGATTGCTCCGATGCCCAGGTGAAGCTCGCCAGACCCTTTTGCACGAGCGCCCGATGCAGCCGCCCGGAAGGCCGGTTGCCGACCGCGGCGACCAGCACGTCGAGCGCCGGATAATCCGGATGGGTCGCCGCGGGCAGGTGATACAGCGCCGACACCAGCGGCGTGTCGCCCGTACGGCGCAGCGTCACGCTGCGCGGTCCGTCCTGCGGAGGTTCGACCGTGTAGAGCACGGGCAGCTTGCGCGCCGGACGCGGGGTGGCGCCGAAATCGCGCGCCACGACGCGCAGCGCCTCAACCTCGTCGAAGCGGCCGGCGATGATCAGCACCGCGTTGTCCGGCTGATACCACGTGTGATAGAAAGCCTGCAGCCGCTCGATGGGAACGCGCTCGATATCCGAGCGCGCGCCGATGACCGGGTGCCCGTAGTTGTGCCAAGAATAGGCGAGCTGCACGGCGCGCTCGAACAGCACCGAGCCGGGATTGTTCTCGCGCATTTCGAACTCGTTGCGTACGACGGTCATCTCGCTGTCGAGGTCGGCCCTGGAGATGAACGAGTTCACCATGCGGTCGGCCTCCATGCCGATCGCCCATTCGAGGTTTTCGCCGTTCCCGGCCGGCATCGTCTCGAAGTAATTCGTTCGGTCGTTGGACGTGGTGGCGTTCCAGCGCGCCCCGCGGTCGGTCAGTTCCTTCTTCACCTCCGGATGGCCCTTCGAGCCCCTGAACAGCATGTGCTCGAGCAGGTGCGCCATTCCCGTCTCGCCGTAGCTCTCCTGGCGCGAGCCGACCAGGTAGGTGACGTGTACCGTCACCGTGTCCGCGGACAGGTCGGGCAGCGTCAGGACCCGCAGCCCGTTTTCGAGACGGTACTCGGTGACGCCCTCGATCGACACCAGCTTGCGCGGTGCATCAGCGGCAATGGCGCAGGTCGCGAGCGCCGCGGCGAGCCACGCGAGGGCAAAGCGCGCGAGGGCGCGGGTCATGCCTGTCCCGAGGCGAAACGGGAAATGAGGTGCAGCGCCAGCATGCCGGCAGCGATTGTGAGGTAAGTGAGGCGGTAGCGCCAGGCCACCAATATGGCGATCGCCCCTGCGAGCAGACGCTCGTTGCCCATGGAAAGTTCCGGGGTGTCCCCCCGCAGGATGAGTTCCGGCGCCCAGATCGCCGTCAGGACGGCCGCTGGCACGTAGCGCAGCGCGCGCCTGATGAAGGGGGGCAGAGGCACATGCTCGGGAAGCAGCAGGAACGAAGCGCGCAGTGCGCCGGTCACCAGCGCCATGCCAATGATCGCCAGCCACAGGGTCATGCGGGCCTGCGCTCCGTGGCGATGCCCACGGCGATACCGGTGAGCGCCGCGAGCGCCAGTCCGAGGCGCAGTGGCAATCCGCTTGCCAGCACGGCCGTCATGGCCGCGGCGAGTGCGGCGGCGACCATTGCTCGGTCGCGCAGCAAAGGTACCGAAATCGCGATGAAGGCGAGCGGTGCCGCGAATTCGAGTTTCCACGACGGGGGCACACCTGCGCCGAGCAGCGCTCCGGCAAGGACCGCGAGTTGCCAGGCGAGCCAGACCAGACCCGAGGCGCCGAGGTAGTACCAGAGCTTCCCCTTCATCTGCGGATGCTCGGTGAAGCGAGCGATGCACAGCGCATAAGGGTTGTCGGCGATCAGCGCGGCACAGAGCAGGCGCCAGCGCAGCGGCAGGCTCGCCAGATGCGGGCGGATCGAGGCGCTGTTCATCATGAAACGCAAATTGATGAAGAAGGTCGTCATCAGCACGAGCAGCAGCGGTGTATGGCCGGCGAGCAGTTGCGTCGCGGCGAGCATCGAGGCGCCCGCGAACACGAGCAGGGACATCGCGACCGCGGCCAGCGGCGCGATGCCGCTCGCCACCATGGCGATGCCGGTGGTCAGGCCGAAGGGGACGACGCCGAACAGCACCGGCAGCGCGGCGCGCAGGCCGGCGACGAACGTCGCCCGATCGAAGGCAGTGCCTATTGCGGCAAGCGGCGTCTAGCCGAGCTGCGCGAGCAGCGTCTCGGCGCTGCTCACCTCGAACTTGCCGGGCTCCTCGACGTTCACCTGCTTTACGACGCCGTCATCGACCAGCATCGAGCAGCGCCGCATGCGCAGGCCCATGCCGCCGGCACTGCTATCGACATCCAGTCCGAGCGCCTTTGTCCACTGGCCGTTGCCGTCGCCGAGCATACGGATCTTGGTGCCGACGTTCTGATCGCGCCCCCAGGCGGCCATGACGTAGCCGTCGTTGACGGAAACGCACCAGATCTCGTCCACCTTCTTCGCCTTCAGCCTATCGTAGTTTGCAAGATAGCCAGGCAGATGCTTGCCCGAGCACGTCGGAGTGAAAGCGCCCGGCAAGCCGAAGATCGCGATGCGCTTTCCCTTGACGACATCGGCGACCTTGACTTGTCCGGGCCGCACCGGGCAGTGGTTCTCGTCGCTATAGCCGATCGATTCGAACAGCATACCGTCCGGCAAGCGATCGCCGACCTTGATCGTCATGGCTTGGCTCCTTTGCGCGTTTGGGAGAGGGGCGTGGATAATAGCGTACCGAGTCTCATTTCATCAAAGGAGGTCCGCATGCAACGCAAGGGTTCCGCAGTGTGGAAAGGGGGGCTGAAGGACGGCAACGGCCAGGTGTCCACCGCAAGTGGCGGCCTCTCGAGCGCGCCTTACACCTTCGCCAGCCGTTTCGAGTCCGGCGGCAAGACCGATCCGGAGGAACTCATCGCCGCCGCTCACGCCGCCTGCTTCTCGATGGCCTTTTCCGGGCAGCTGGGGCAGGCCAATCTCAAGCCCGAGAGCATCGCGACCACCGCCAACCTGACGCTGGAAAAGACCGATGCGGGCTTCACGGTGACGGCCATACATCTCGTGGTGAAGGCGAAGGTGCCGGGCGCGGACCGCGCCGCGTTCGACAAGGCGGCGAACAACGCCAAGGCCGGCTGCCCGATCTCGCGCCTGCTGAACGCCAAGATCACCATGGAGGCGGTGCTCGAGTAGGCGGCTCAGGCCGCGAGCGCTGCGCGCCGTCCGCGCTCGACGTCGATCCCGGCGAGCAGCGCCAGCCCGATCACGAAATACAGGCCCACGGCGAAGATGCCGAGGCGGTGGTTGCCCGCGAACACCCAGGTCACGACACCGTAGGTGAGGGGGCCGAAGATCGACGCGGATTTCACGGCGAGGCCCCACAGGCCGAAGAATTCGCCCAGGCGCGGTGCGGGCGAAAGATAACCGACAACGGCGCGGCCCGCGGCCTGCGACGATCCCATGCACAGCCCGGCGATGTTGGCGGCGAGCCAGAACGCGGGAGCGCCTGTGGCCGTACCGGCGATGACGACCATCACGATCCAGCCGACGAGCGTCAGCGCCACCGTGCGCACGTGGCCGATCGCATCCTGCAGGTAGCCGAACGCGAAGGCGCCGGCCGCGGCGGTGAAATTGACCACCAGGATCAGGGTGATCGTCTGGTGCGTGGTGAACTTCATCGCCTGCTCGGCGTAGATCGCGGCCAGTGCGACGACGGCCGAGATGCCTGCCTGGTAGAACACGGTGCACAGCAGGAACCTGCGAAGGTCGCGGAACTCCCGCGCGTGGCGCAGCGTGTTGTGCACGCGCGCCCAGGCCTCGCGCAGCGCGCCGGCCACCGCGAGCGGCTGCGGCCTGGCGCGCTCGCGCAAGAAGAGGAAGGTGGGTACCGCCGTGAGCGCGAACAGGCCAGCGGTGATCAGCATGGTCACCGGCACGAAGGACGCGGCGGGCTGGCCGCGTGCCTGCGCCCAGCTGACGTAAGCGAGGCACAGGCCCAGGGCGACGATGCCGCCGAGGTAGCCGAAGCTCCATCCCCAGCCGGAGACCCGACCCAGGGCGCCCGAGTCGGCGAGCTCGGGCAGGAACGCCGCGATGAGGTTCTCGCCGGTGCCGAAGAAATAGTTCGACAGCATCACCAGGACGAGCGAGAGGGCGATCGCACCGGGCGCGGCGAACCAGAGCAGGGCCGTGAACAGCACGCAGCCGACGGTGGTGGCGAGCAGCAAGGACTTCTTCGCCGCGTGCGCATCGGCCCAGGCGCCTACCAGCGGACCGGTCACGACGATCGCCGCGTACGACACCGACAGCGCCGCGGTCCAGGCGAAGGTCGCCCAGGGCGCGGAGCCGGCGACGGCGGCCACGAAATAGGCATTGAACACCGCCGTGATCACGACGGTCGTGTAGCCGGAGTTGGCGAAGTCGTACATGCTCCAGGCCCAGACCTCGCGCAGCGTGACATCCTGCGCAAGCGCGCTTGCACGACGGGGGGCAGACGACATGGCGCATTCTAGCTTTAAGGTATAGTGTTCCGTGCAATGAAGGGCACCCCATGCAGCAAGCGGTTCAGACCCCAGCGACCGAGCGCCGGCTGACGCTGGTCGAGGTCGTCGACTGGCTGGTCGAGGACCAGTTGCTGGACGCCGCAGCCGCGGAGCAGCTGAAGAAGGAACGGCGCTACTACCGCGGCAACCTGCATCCGCTGGTGATCATCGCGGAGCAGAAGTGGAAGAGCGCGGGGCCCGCAGGCAATCCTCTTACGTGCGAGTTCCTCGCCGAGTGGCTAGCAAAGCGCGTCGGCATGGAATACCTGCACATCGACCCGCTGAAGATCGACTTCTCGGCGGTGACCGAGGTGATGTCGAGCGCCTACGCTACGCGGTTTCGCATCCTTCCGGTGGGCGTGAGCGCCAAGGAGGCCGTGATCGCCACGGCCGAGCCGTTCGTGCGCGAGTGGGAGCGCGAGCTCTCCGCCATCCTCAAGCTCGGCATCAAGCGCGTGATCGCCAATCCCGCGGACATCGAGCGCTACCAGGTCGAGTTCTACAACCTGGCGAAATCCATCAAGGGCGCCAGTCGCAACGCCGCCGGCGCTTCGAACCTGTCGAACTTCGAGCAGCTCGTCGAACTGGGCAGCGGCAACAAGCAGCTCGACGCCAACGATGCGCACATCGTGCGCGTCGTGGACTGGCTGTGGCAATACGCCTTCGAGCAGCGTGCAAGCGACATCCACATCGAGCCGCGGCGCGAAGTCGGCATCGTGCGCTTCCGCATCGACGGCGTGCTGCACCAGGTGTACCAGATCCCGGTCGCGGTGCTGCAGGCGATGACCAGCCGCATCAAGATCCTCGGACGGATGGACGTAGTGGAGAAGCGCCGCCCGCAGGACGGGCGGGTCAAGACCCGCACGCTCGATGGCGCCGAGGTCGAGCTGCGTCTGTCGACCCTGCCCACGGCGTTCGGCGAAAAGCTCGTGATGCGCATCTTCGATCCCGAAGTGCTGATCCGCGACTTCCGCGAGCTCGGCTTCACGGATGAGGACCACCAGCGCTGGAAGGAGATGACCGAGAGGCCGAACGGCATCGTGCTGGTAACCGGGCCCACCGGCTCGGGCAAGACGACGACGCTTTATTCGACCCTCAAGCAGCTCGCCACGCCCGACGTGAACGTCTGCACGGTCGAGGACCCGATCGAGATGGTGGAGCCGTTGTTCAACCAGATGCAGGTGCAGCCGGCGATCGAGCTCGGCTTCGCCGAGGGCCTGCGTGCGCTCATGCGCCAGGATCCCGACATCATCATGGTCGGCGAAATCCGCGACCTGGAGACCGCCGAGATGGCGGTCCAGGCGGCGCTGACTGGCCACCTGGTGCTTTCCACCCTTCACACCAACGATGCGCCGAGCGCGGTGACGCGTCTGCTCGAGCTCGGGGTGGCGCCGTACCTGCTGAACGCGACGGTAAACGGCGTCATGGGGCAGCGGCTGCTGCGAACCCTGTGCCCGCATTGCAAGCGCAAGGTCGAACTGAGCCGTGCCGAGGACGGCGCGGCCTGGGACGCGCTGGTCGCGCCTTGGAAGTCGAGGCATCCGGCCGCGGTGTACAGGCCGGTAGGCTGCCTCGATTGCCGCATGACTGGCTTCCAGGGCCGCGTCGGCATCTACGAGACGCTCATCTGCACGAGCGCCATCAAGAACCTGGTCGCCGCAAATGCCGACGTGGCGCAACTGCGGGATCAAGCGTACAAGGAAGGCATGAAGCCCATGCGCATCAGCGGGGCGATGAAGGTCGCCGCGGGCGTGACGACCATCGACGAAGTGCTCAAGGTCGCGCCGCCGCCGCATGAAGCGGCCGCCGCGCGCTGAGCGGGCCGTGCACCGGGTCCGGAGACTGATCGCGCACGCAAGGCGCGACCCGCTGCTGCGCGGCGTGCTCCTGTACCTCGCGATCATCGGCCCGGTCGTGCTGGCCATCAAGCTGGCGCTTTCGACCTACCTGTCGCCCGATGGGCGCGCTGCACTGGACGCTGCGCTGCTCGCCCTCGTCGGTGGAGGCTTCATCTTCGTGCTCGTGCAGGGCAGCCTGCGCAGAGGCGAGGACGAGATTCAGGCCTTGCGCTGCGACAGCGAACGCTTCCGCGCCCTCACGTCGCTTACCGCGGACTGGTTCTGGGAATCCGACGCCGAGCACCGCATCACCTGGCTGAGCGGCGGCGCGCCGGTGATGATGATCTTCGGCCAGGGCGCCGCGTACGGCAAGCGTTTCTGGGAGGCACCGGGCGTCGAGGTGGAGCCCGGCGCGCTCGAGCACTACCTGGCGCGAATCGAGGCGCGCCAGCCATTCTTCGATCTCGAGATCGCCCGCTCCGACCAGCGCGGCGCGCGCGTGGTGCACATCGTATCGGGACAGGCCCGCCAGGATGCGGAGGGCAATTTTCTCGGCTACCGCGGCGTGGGTCGCGACGTGACCGAGCAGCGGCGCGCGGAACGCGCCCTGAACGAGGCCAAGGAGCATCTCGAGCTCGCGCTCGAAGGGGGGAATCTCGCCACCTGGGACTGCGATCTCGAGGCGCGAACGACCCATTTCGGCACCGGCTGGATGCACCTGCTCGGACGCAAGCCCGCCTCCGACGTCACGGACAACCGCGAGGTGCTGGAAGAGGTCCACGCGGAGGACCGCGCGGCGATGCGCGACGCCTTCGTCAAGGCTCTGAAAGGCGACAGCCCGGCGTTCAACGCGGAGTACCGCGTGCGCGATGCGCGGGGCGATTGGAGGTGGCTCCATTCCGCGGGACGCGTCACGCAGCGCAGCGAGGACGGGCGTGCACGGCGCATCTCCGGCACCGCGGCGGACATCGACGCTCGCAAGCGCGCCGAGCAGGCGATGCGGGAGGCCGAGGAGCGCTATCGCTCGCTGATCGAGCTGCAGCCCGATGGCGTCATCGTGCACAGCGGCGGCATCGTCGAGTACGCCAACCAGGCCGCGGCGAGGATACTCAGGGCCGGGGCGCCGCGGCAGCTGATCGGCCGGCGGCTGGAGGAGTTCGTTCTGGAGCCGGAACGTGAGCGGTTCCGCGAGCGCTTGCAGTACCTGCTTACCGGGCCGGGCAGCACGCGCTTCGAAGAGCGCTGGTTGCGCGCCGTCGACGGCAGCGACGTCCTGGTCGAAGCCGCGGGGGTGTCCTACCTGGAGCACGGCCGGCTGGTGGTGCAGTCGGTGATGCGCGACATCTCCGAGCAGCGCAAGGCGCGCGAGGAGCTCGCCGAGCGCGAGCGGCGCTTCCGCGACGTGGTGGAGGCGGCGGGCGAATACGTCTGGGAGACCGACGCGGAGTGGCGCTACAGCTACCTGTCGGCGCGCGTCGAGCACGTGCTCGGTTATCTGCGACACGAGTTGCTTGGCCGCAGGCCGCAGGACTTCATGGCGCTCGGCGAGGCGCGGGGGCTGGAGGACTGGTTTGCCCGCCACACGCGCGAGGCCCAGCCGTTTCGCGACCTGGTGTTCCGGTCGGTCACCAAGACCGGCGGCGCGATCTGGCAGTCGGTGAGCGGCGTGCCGGTGCTCGACGCCGGCGGGCGGCTGAAGGGCTATCGCGGCACCGGCGCCGACATCACCGCGCGCAAGCAGGCCGAGGAGCGCATCGAGTTCCTCGCCACCCGCGACGCGCTCACCGGGCTCCCAAACAAGCTGCTGCTCGCGGACCGGGGAGGGCAGGCGATCCTGGCCGCGGCGCGTAGCCGAGCCCGGCTCGCGGTGCTGCTGTTCGATCTGGACCGCTTCAATCTCGTGAACGACTCCCTCGGCCATCAGGCGGGCGACGCGCTGCTGCGCGCGGTCGCCGAGCGGCTGTCCAATACGCTGCGGCGCGAGGACACGCTGGCACGGCTGGGAGGCGACGAGTTCGTCCTGGTGTGGAACGGGCTCAAGGGACCGGAGGACGCCGCAATCGTCGCGCAGCGCATCCTCGACGTGCTGGCGCGGCCCTTCACGATCGAGGGCCGCACGCTCAACGTCTCCGCGTCGATCGGCATCAGCATCTATCCCAACGACGGGCGCGACTTTCCAGAACTGCTGAAGACGGCCGACCTGGCGATGTACCACGCCAAGGAGAGCGGCCGCGGTACCTTCAGGCTGGCTTCGCCCGCGCTGATGGAGCGCGCGACGGAACGGCTCAGGACGGAAAACGAGCTGCGCCGCGCGCTTGCGCGCGGAGAGCTGTTGCTGCACTACCAGCCCGTGATCCGGGGCCGTCCGCAGGCTGGGGGCCGGGTGGTGGGCGCCGAGGTGCTCGTACGCTGGCAGCACCCGGAACGCGGGCTGCTGTTACCCGAGGAGTTCATTCCGCTCGCGGAGGAGTGCGGCCTTATCCGCGCGGTGGGCGAATGGACGCTCGAGCGGGCCCTGTCGCAGATCGGCGCATGGCAGCAGACCCTGCCGGGCCGGCTGTGGTTCGCGCTCAACGTGTCGGCCGCGGAGCTCGCCCAGGGCGAGCAGTTCGCGGCGCGCCTGCGTCAGGCGCTGGAAGCGAACCGCGTGGACGGCTCGCGCATCGAGCTCGAGCTGACCGAGCGGGTGCTCATGTCGCATTTCTCGGAAAACGTCGAGACGCTGCGGCGCATCGGCGAGCTCGGCGTGAGCTGCGCCATCGATGACTTCGGTACCGGCTACTCGAGCCTCGCCTACCTCCGGCGACTGCCGATCGACAAGCTGAAGATCGACCGCTCGTTCCTGCGCGAGCTCGAGACGCATCCCGCGGACGAGAGCATCGTTCGTACCATCACGGCCATGGCGAAGACCCTCGGCCTCGCGGTGGTGGCCGAAGGCGTCGAGACCGGCGCGCAGCTCGAGCGTGTGCTGGCGCTCGGCTGCGAGGAATGGCAGGGACACTATTTCAGCCGTCCGCTCGAGGCTGCCGAGTTCGAATCGCTCCTATCGCGGAGCAATGCGGCCGCCTCCTAGTCGGCGGGCGACACGCGGCACAGCAGCGCCTTGAGGTTGGTCTGATCCGACAGGGGATCGCGCTGCGTCTTGTCGGTGAGGAAATTGACCGAGCGCCAGGGATGGTACGGCTGGCGCTCGCCCCAGCCGATCGGTACGAACACCGCACTCGGACGGATGCCTGCGTGCACCCAGGCCACCGCCTCGATCGCGCCGTGCGCGGTTTCCACGCGCACGCGCTCGCCGTCGGCGATGCCCAGCTGCATCGCCTTCTCCGGATGGATCTGGCAATACAGGTCGGGCCACATCTCCTGCGCCTGCCAGAAGTAGTGCGTCAGGCTGTGAAAATGCGCGGCCGGCGGCCGCCCGGTGACCAGCTCGGTGTCGAAGCCCAGCGCGCGCAGCCGCGCGGCCGGTGCGTCCGGGGAGGGTGGGATGATGCGCGCCCGCGCCGCGGCGGTGTCCGGGCGGCAAAAGGGCGATAGCACGCCCGCGTCAGCGTCCGAGTCGAGCAGCTCGACCCAGGGCAGGTCGACCAGGCTCTCGCGCTCGGCGTAGAACTCCGGCAGCGCCGAGAGGCCGAGCGAGGCGAATTTAGCCTCCATGTTCGCGGTCCAGAACTCGAGCCTGCCGCTCGGCGTCGGGAAGCGGCGGCCGGGAGCCGCGCCCGCGGCGCTCGTGCCCTCGAGGTACAGCGTGTCGACCTCGAGTGCCGATTCGCTCGCCACCGGCTGGCGCACCCAGCGATATGGCACCGAGTGCAGCCGCTTCTGCGTCACGCCGCGCAGCAATTCGTTGTCGATGCA
>JBAUTZ010000120.1:0-6778 GCA_049582445.1 Burkholderiales bacterium | reverse complement strand
GCGCAGGAGCGGCAGCGCGCTCCAGGTGCGGCTGCGTGCCTGCGGTCCCTGCACCGCGATCATCGCCAGGTCGCGGCGCGGCTGCAGCGCCACCCGGCCGGCGGCGAGCGTCTCCAGCCATGCGAGGTCCTTGTCCGCGGTGGCCGCGTTGACCACCACGCGGAACAGCTCCTCGCGCAGGAAATAGACGATGAGGTCGTCGAGAATACCGCCGTCCTCGCGCAGCAGGCAGGAGTAAAGCGCCTTGCCGGGTTTGCCGAGCCGCTCGACGTTGTTGGCGAGCGCTTCGGTGAGAAACGCGCGCGCACCGCGGCCCTGCACGTCGATCGCGAGCATGTGCGAGGTGTCGAACATGCCGGCCGCGCGCCGCACCGCGTGGTGCTCGTCGATCTGCGAGCCGTAATGCAGCGGCATCTCCCAGCCTGCGAAATCGACCAGCTTCGCGCCGGCCCTGCGGTGCACGCCGATGAGCGGGGTCTGAAGCACGCCGTCCTCTGGTCTGCGCGGCCGGCGCAGTGTAGCACCATAGCGGCGAAAGACGGTACGCTTGCGCCATGCTCGCAAATACTTCCAGCGCCTACGTCGCGCGCGACGCGCACAGCTACGAGTCGACCGAGCTCACGCGCGGGCCGTGGGATCCCGGCCACCAGCACGCCGGTCCACCGGTGGCGCTCGCGGGACGCGCGATCGCGCGCGCCGCCGCCGCACTCGGCATGAATCATCTCGCGCGCCTGACCGCCAATCTCGTGCGCCCCGTCCCCATTGCGCCGCTCACGGTCGAGGTCGCCACGGATTACGCGGGCCGCAACGTGGCGCACTTCTCCGCGCGCGTGCACGCCGCCGGCCGCGAGGTCGTGCGCCTGACCGCGGTCTCGCAGCGCGAGCAGGAGATCGAGCTTCCCGCGCTTGCGCTGCCGCACGCGCCGAAGCCTCCCGAGGGGCTCGAGTCGGTCGTGTTTCCGCATCGTGGCGGAGAGGTCGGCTACCACGACCTGGTCGAACTGCGGGTGGCCGAGGGCACGCTCACGCGCGGCCCGTGCGCGGTGTGGTTCCGCATGCGCTATCCGCTGGTCGGGGGCGAGCTTCCGGGCGCGATCGAACGCATCGCGGTGGCCGCCGACTCGGGCAACGGCATCAGCGCGGCGCTCGACTTCAAGCGCTACATCTTCGTCAACTCGGACCTGACCATCAACCTGCTGCGCCCGGCCGAAGGCGAATGGATCTGCATCGACGCGCGCACCCTGGTGGGACCCTCCGGCGGCGGGATCGCCGAGGCGAGGATCTTCGACACGCGCGGGCTGATCGGTCGCTCCACCCAGAGCCTGAACATCAGGGCACGCTAGCCCGGTTCCCGGCGCAGGTCCTCGAGCACGTGTGCCGCCCCCTTTTCGGCGATCACGTAGGTTGGCGCATTGGTGTTGCCGGAGGTGATGCGCGGCATGATCGAGGCGTCGATCACGCGCAGGCGCGCGATGCCGTGCACGCGCAGCCGGTCATCCACTACCGCAAGCGGGTCGCGGCCCATCTTGCAGGTGCCGATGGGGTGGAAGATCGTCGTCCCGAGCTCACCCGCCGCCTTCTCGAGATCGTCCTGTTTCTCGATACCGCTGCCCGGCCGAAATTCCTCCGGCTGGTACTTCGCCAGTGCCTTCGCCGCCATGATGCGGCGCGTGAAGCGCATCGCGTCGGCGGCCACGCGGCGGTCGACCTCGGTGGAGAGGTAGTTGAGCTTGATCTCGGGGTAGGCCGCGGGTTCGGGCGACTTGATGCGCACCCAGCCACGCGATTGCGGGCGCAGGTTGCACACGCTCGGCGTGATCGCCGGGAAGGGGTGCAGCGGGTCGCCGAACTTGTCGAGCGAAAGCGGCTGCACGTGCCACTCGATGTTGGGCGTCGCCTGAGAAGGATCGCTCTTGGCGAAAGCGCCGAGCTGCGAAGGCGGCATGGTGAGCGGCCCGGTGTGAAACAGCAGGTACTCCAATCCCATCGCCGCCTTGCCCAACAGGCTGTTGGCGCGCTCGTTCAGGGTGTGCACGTTGCGCACCTTGTACTGCATGCGGATCTGCAGGTGGTCGTGCAGGTTTTCGCCCACGCCCGGCAGCTCGTGCAGCACCTCGATGCCGTAGCGCTGCAGCAGCGCGCCAGGCCCGACGCCGGAGAGCTGCAGGAGCTGCGGCGAGCCGATGGCGCCCGCCGCGAGCAGCGTCTCGCGCCTGGCTTCGACGAAACATTCGCCGCGCTCCGGATGGCGGAATTCGATTCCTTTCGCGGTTTTGTCCTGAATTGAAATCTTTTTCACCAGTGCCTGGGTGAGCACCGTCAGGTTCGCCCGCCGCATCACTGGCCTCAGGAAGGCATTGGTCGCGCTCCAGCGCCGGCCGCGCTTCTGGTTCATCTGGAAGTAGGCGCAGCCGAAGTTGTCGCCGCGGTTGAACACCCTGATCGGCGGAATGCCGCACTCGGCCGCCGCCTCGCGCCAGGCGTCGAGGATTTCCCAGTGCACGCGCGGGTCCTCGACGCGCATCTCGCCGCCCGCGCCGTAGCCCTCGGTGTCGCCCTGCGCGTAGTCCTCGAGCCGCCGGAACACGGGCAGCACCTCGTCCCAGGACCACCCGCGGTTGCCGAGCGAGGCCCAGTGGTCCCAGTCCTCCTTCTGGCCGCGCATGTAGATCATGGCATTGATCGACGAGCAGCCGCCGAGTACGCGCCCGCGCGCGTAGTGAATCGAGCGGCCCGCGAGGTGCGCGTCCGGCTCGGTCTTGTAGCACCAGTCCGTGCGCGGGTTGGCGATGGTGTAGAGGTAGCCGACCGGCACGTCGATCCAGAACCAGTCGTCCCGCCCGCCGGCTTCCAGCAGCAGGACCGAGACGGCGGGGTCGGCCGAGAGGCGGTTCGCGAGCAGGCAACCGGCGCTGCCCGCGCCGACGATCACGTAGTCGTAGCTGCCGAATTTGCGGTCCGCCATGCGCCCTCCCGCGCGTATTCTAACCAGCCGCTAGAATTCTCCTCAGGACAAAGCCATGACCGAGAGCGGCGCACCCGTGGAGGCGCTCGCCCAGGCGCTCGAAGCAGTGCGCCGGGGGCACTTCGACGCGAGCGGCACCGCCTGCGACTACGCGGCGTTGGCGCGCTCGCCGGAGCGCGCACGGCTCGCGTCGGCGCTTTCCGCGCTGGCCGGCTTCGACCCGCGCCGAGCGACGATTCCGGTCTCGATCGGTTTCTGGCTCAATGCCTACAACGCCTGCGTGCTGGCCGGCGTGCTCGAGAGCGGGGCAGGCCGCAGCGTGCGCGATACGCCGGACTTCTTCGAGCGCGAGCGGGTGCGCATCGCGGGACTGGGTTTCTCGCTAGACGACATCGAGCACGGCCTGCTGCGCGGCAACGTGCACAAGCCCGGCAGGCTGCGCGGTCCGATGGCGAAGGACGATCCGCGCCTCGCGTTCACGCCGCTGATCTACGACGAGCGCATGCACTTCGCGTTGTACTCGGCGTGCCGCTCCTCGCCCGCGCTGCGCGCGTTCCACCCCGGAGGACTCGAGCGCGAGCTGGAGGACGCCGCCGCCGGCTACGTGCGCAGGACCGTGCGCGTGGAGCAGGGCGGCGCGATCCTGGTGGTGCCCAAGCTGTTCGACTGGTTCGCAAGCGATTTCGGCGGCGAGAACGGGGTGCTCGAGTTCGTGCTCGCGCGGCTCGACGACGATGCGGCGATCGAGATGATCGATCGCCGCGAAGGCCGGGTGAAGCTGCGCTATGCCGAATTCGACTGGACGCTGAACGCCTGAGCCGGGGGCGTGTCTTGCCCGGAGCTCTCGAGGTCCAGCGTCTCCCCGACCGCGGGGATCGCGAGACGATCCTCGGGCAGGCGCTCCCGTTGCCAGAGCTGCTGCAGCAGCTCTGGCGGCTCGCGCAGGTCCTCGTCCGTGAGCTTGAAGGTGCCCCAGTGCATGGCGACGAAGCGTGTCGCCCCGAGCGCGCGGAAAGCGCGCACCGCGTCGGCCGGGTCCATGTGCTGCCGCTGCATGAACCAGCGCGGGGCGTAGGCGCCGATCGGGAGCATGGCGGCATCGATCGCGCCGCAGCGCTCGCGGATCAGGCGAAAGCCGTCGAACCACGCCGTATCGCCCGAGTGGTAGACGCGCAGCCCCCCGCGCTCGATCACGTATCCTCCCCACCACGTGGCGTTGACGTCGAGCAGGCCTCTCCGGCTCCAGTGCTCGGCGGGCACGAAGGTGACGGCGAGTCCCTCGATCTCTTCGCGCTGCCACCAGGCCATCTCGACCACCCGCCGAAGGCCGGCGCGCAGGAACCAGGAACCGAGACCCTGCGGAACGACGTAGACCGCGTCCGGTCCGAGGCGCCTGAGCGTCGCCGCGTCCATGTGGTCGCGGTGGTTGTGCGTGACCAGCACCAGGTCGATCTTCGGCAGCGCCGGCCAGTCGAGTCCGGGCGCCACGTTGCGCGGGATGATTCCGGCGATCCTGGGAGACATCACGGGGTCGATGAGGGCGCTGCGGCCGCCGAGCTGAACGAGGAACGTGGCGTGTCCGATCCAGGTGAGCGCGTCGCGCTCCGCACGTCGCAGCGCGCCGCCGTCGTTCTGAACGGTCGGCACCGGCACTCCGGTCATCGGCGACGGCGGCCGCTTCTCGCCGTGAAGGCCCGCCTTCCAGCGGATGATGCGTGCGATGCTCGAAACGCGCGAGCGGCCGTCGAGATTGGTATAGCGCATCGCGGAGCCCGTTCCGGTCAGCGGCTCACCTGGTTGCGCCCTGTTTCCTTCGCCCGGTAGAGCGCCTGGTCGGCCGCGCTCAGGACGCCGTTCGGCGCGGCGAGACGGTCGCTCGACTCGGCCACGCCGATGCTCACGGTGACCGATGCCCGGCGCGCCGCGCCGTTTCCGTCGGCGGCCGCTCGCTTGCCGCTCTTTCGGCGGCGCGTCCGGCTGCGGATCTCGAACGTGTAAGCGGCGATGTCGGCGCGCAGCGCTTCGAGGTGGTGCATGGCCGCGACCATGCGCGTACCGGAAAAGACGATGGCGAATTCCTCGCCGCCGTAGCGGTACGCAATGCCGCCGCCGCCGACCCGCTGCAGCCGCGAGGCCACCAGCTTGAGCGCCTGGTCCCCGACGTCGTGTCCCCAGCTGTCGTTGAAGCGCTTGAAGTGGTCGACGTCGACCATGGCGATGGTGAAGTGGCCGTCGAGCCCCATCAGCCTTTCGTTAAGCGCGCGGCGGCCGGAAAGCCCCGTGAGCTCGTCGCGAAACGCCATGTGGTAGGAATCCTGCAGCACGCCGAAGGTGAGAATGACGCCCGCGGCGGTAAACCAGTCGTAGGTCTCGGGTCCGCCGCCAGCGTGGCACGCGGCCGCGAACGCCGCGAGCGCGACGCCGAACGCCGCTTCGATGATCCCGCTGCGGGCGGTCGCGCACGTGACCGCCACGACCAGCGCGAGCGCCATCGCGATCAGGCCGACTTGCGGAACTGGCGACACGGCCGGAGCGACGAACAGCGGCCGATACAGGGCATCGGTGACCGCCGGGTAGCCGCCGACGACGACCGCCGCGGTCGCGCCGGTCTCCAGCACCAGCAAGGCAATGCGCCGGGCGCCGTACACGTTCAGCGCGCCGCGCTCGCGCACGAGCGAGAGCAGCGCGAGGTTGAGCGGCACGAAGACGCAAAGCGCGACGTACACGGTCGCCGACGCGGAGCCTTCCGTCTCGCCGGCGAGGAAGAGCCGGAAGCACGCGTAGGCGACGAGCAGCGACAGGATCGCGAACAGGGCGCGGCTGCGCTTGAAGGCGAGGCTGATGAGCAGCCCGACGCCGAGCGCGAGATAAGGTGCGTAGAGCCGCAGCGGAGAGAGGAAATCCGGTAGCTCGGGAGCGAACACGATCAACAGCACCGAGGCGGCGAACGTGGCGAGAGGCAGGGCGAAGGTTTCCACGGTCGCGCGGAAAGTCCAGGCGGGTGCGATGCCCGCCGCGACAAACCCGCCGTGATCGCCCATGTTCATGGATTTTCGTTGCCGCGCATGCGCTTGCGCGTGCGCACGTGAGAAGATACAGCGATCCGGCCGCGCACGCCGAGGAGTCGGAAGCGTAATGCGGCAAATTTGGCTGTCGTCGACGGGCGACTCGGCCGACGAATCAAAGGAGGAGACCATGCTGGTTGCTCAGCTTTCAAGGTTCGGCAGACCTGACGACGTGATCGAGCTCGTCGAGCAGCCCGATCCGGGCGAACCCGGCGCCGACGAGGCGCTCGTCGTTACGGAGCTGTTTCCGATCAACCCGGCCGACATCCTGAACCTGGAAGGCAAATACGGCGCCACGCCGCCGAAGCTCCCGATGATCCCGGGCGCCGAAGGCGTCGGGCGCGTGGCCAAGCTCGGCTCCGGCGTCACGCACCTCAAGCCCGGCGACCGGGTGCTGCTGCCCGGCCCCGGCGCGTGGCGCGAGCGCGGCATCGGGAAGGCGGGCGCCATGTTCGCGCTGCCAGCCGGGGTCGATCCGAAGCAGCTCGCCATGCTGCGCGTCAACCCGCCGACCGCCTATCTCATGCTGCACCGGTACGTCGCGCCGAAGCCCGGCCAATGGGTGATACAGAACGCCGCGAATTCGGGCGTCGGGCACTGCCTCGTCAAGCTCGCGCGCGAGGCCGGCATGAAGAGCGTCAACGTCGTGCGCAGGCAGGAGCTTATCGGGCCACTGCGCGCCGCCGGCGCCGACGCGGTGCTGCTCGACGGCCCGGATCTGGATGCGCGCGTGCGCGACGCCATCGGC
>JBAUTZ010000119.1:0-2880 GCA_049582445.1 Burkholderiales bacterium | reverse complement strand
CCTCGCGCCGCGTACCGGAGCGGTTTACGTTGATCGCGGGGTAGATGCGCTTCTCGTGCATCCGGCGGTCGAGGTGGATCTCCATGTTGCCGGTGCCCTTGAACTCCTCGTAGATCACGTCGTCCATCCGGCTGCCGGTGTCGATCAGCGCCGTGGCGATGATCGTCAGCGAGCCGCCTTCCTCGATGTTCCTCGCCGCACCGAAGAACCGCTTCGGGCGCTGCAGCGCATTTGCATCGACGCCGCCGGTGAGCACCTTGCCGGAGGCGGGCACCACGGTGTTGTAGGCGCGCGCGAGACGCGTAATCGAGTCGAGCAGGATCACCACGTCCTTCTTGTGCTCGACCAGGCGCTTCGCCTTCTCGATCACCATCTCGGCGACCTGCACGTGGCGCGAGGCCGGCTCGTCGAAGGTGGAGGCGACGACCTCGCCCCGCACCGTGCGGGTCATCTCGGTGACTTCCTCCGGGCGCTCGTCGATCAGGAGCACGATCAGGACGGCGTCGGGCTGGTTGGCGATCAGCGCGTGCGCCAGGTGCTGCAGCATCACGGTCTTGCCGGCCTTGGGCGGCGACACGATGAGGCCCCTCTGGCCTTTGCCGACCGGGGCGATGATGTCGATGATGCGGCCGGTAATGTTTTCCTCGGCCTTGATGTCGCGTTCGAGCTTGAACTGCTTGTCCGGGTGCAGCGGCGTCAGGTTCTCGAACAGGATCTTCGACTTGGCGTTTTCCGGCGGCTCGCCGTTGACCTGGTCGACCTTGACCAGCGCGAAGTAGCGCTCGCCGTCCTTCGGCGTGCGGATCTCGCCTTCGATCGTGTCGCCGGTGTGCAGGTTGAAGCGCCGGATCTGCGACGGGCTGACGTAGATGTCGTCGGTGCTCGCCAGGTAGGACGTGTCGGGCGAGCGCAGGAAACCGAAGCCGTCGGGCAGCACTTCGAGCGTGCCGTCGCCGAAGATCGACTCGCCCTTCTTCGCCTGGTTCTTGAGCAGGGCGAAGATCAAGTCCTGCTTGCGCATGCGGTTGGCGCCGTCGATCTGGTTGCCGACCGCCATTTCCACCAGTTGCGTGACGTGAAGGGTCTTTAGTTCCGAAAGATGCATAAAGCTGGACGAGATTGAGCCGAAGATGACGCGAGAAAGACGCCCGAACTGCTCGAAGAAGGATGACGGGAGTTGTGCGCCCGAGCCTGCCGGCGCCGGAAGACTGCCTTGCTGCCTTGCGCCGGTCCTTTGCCGGCGCCTTTATTCGGTCGAAAGCGTAAGGGGTTTAAATATTGCTGTCAAGGAACGCCGTCAGCTGCGACTTCGACAGGGCGCCGACGCGCGTCGCCTCGACGTTGCCGTTCTTGAACAGCATCAGGGTCGGTATGCCGCGGATGCCGAACTTCGCCGGCACCAGCTGATTCTCGTCGACGTTGATCTTCGCCACCTTCAGGCGGCCGTCGTACTCCTTGGCCACGTCCTCCAGGATCGGGGCGATCGACTTGCACGGGCCGCACCATTCGGCCCAGTAGTCGACCAGGACGGGGACATCGGATTTCAGGACCTCTGGCTCGAAGCTGTCGTCGGTGACGTGGCTGATATCGGGACTGCTCATGGCTCCTCGGGAACGGATGACTTGGGAAGGCGGTTTCGGAACCGGCGCGCCGCACGGGCGTGCCCCGTCATTATGGGGGCGGTCGCCGTGAACGCAAGCCGGGACCCGCTTCAAAGTGCTAAACTACGGATTCAATTATCCTTTTTTGATCCAGGGCAATTCCGCCTATGACCTACGTCGTCACCGAATCGTGCATCAAGTGCAAGTACACCGACTGCGTCGACGTCTGCCCGGTCGACTGCTTCCGCGAGGGTCCCAACATGCTGGTGATCGACCCCGACGAATGCATCGACTGCACGCTCTGCGTGCCCGAGTGCCCGGTCGAGGCGATCTTCGCCGAGGACGACGTGCCGGATTCGCAGCAGGAATTCATCGCCCTCAATCGCGAGCTTGCGGCCAAATGGCAGCCGATCATCGAGCGCAAGCCCGCGCCGGCCGATGCCGACGAGTGGGCGAAGAAGAAAGAAAAGAAGGGACTGCTCGAGAAGTAGCCTAGACCGCGACGCGCGTGCCGAGCTCGACCACGCGGTCGGGCCACAGCTTGAACGATTCAGCGGCCGGAGGTGCATTGCGCTGCATCCAGCCGAACAGCGTCCTGCGCCAGGTGAACAGCCCCCGCCGGGCCGCCGGCGCGATGGTGGTCTTGCCCAGAAAGAAGGTGGATTCCGCCGGATCGATCACGAGCCCGTGGCGCCGCAGCAGTCGCAGGCCTTCGGGCACGTCGGGCTCCTCCATGAACCCGTAGCGCAGCGTCGCCTGGTAGATGCGGCCGCGCTCGAGCACGCGCAGCTCGGTGCGCTCGGCGTCGGGCACGCGCGGCAGCTCGGCGTCCGCGATCGTCAGGAACACGATGCGCTCGTGCAGCACCTTGTTGTGCTTCAGGTTGTGCAGCATCACCGTGGGCACCGCCTCGGGGTCCGCCGACAGGTAGACCGCGGTCCCGGGCACACGCGGCGTGCGCGGGTCGCAGATGTCGGCGAAGCGCGCGAGCGGCACGCGTCTCGCGGCCGCGTCTACCAGGCGACCCTGCACTACGGCTTCATGGAGGAGCCCGACGTGCCCGAGGGCCTGCGCCTGCTGCGGCGGCACGGCCTGGTGATCGATCCCGCGGAGGCCACGTTCTTTCTCGGCAAGACCTCCATCTCGCCGGCGGCGAGGCGCGGCCTGTTCACGTGGCGCCGGACGCTGTTCCGCTGGATGCAGCGCAACGCGCCCCCGGCGGCCGAGTCGTTCAAGCTCCTGCCCGAGCGCGTGGTCGAGCTCGGCACGCGCGTCACCG
>JBAUTZ010000118.1:0-2091 GCA_049582445.1 Burkholderiales bacterium | reverse complement strand
CCGTTGCGGCGCCTGGCGCTGGCGCGGTAGCGCTGCGCTGATCGAAGGGCGACTGCCAGGCGGGGGTGCTATTCCACGGGTCCTGCACGGTGGGATTGTTGTTGAAGCTCACCCCCCACAGGAACTTGTCGCTCGCTAGGCTCGCGTAGCGGATGTCGGTGTTGTCCCAGCCGAAACTTGCCGAGGTGCCGTCGTAGGTCATCTGCACGAACGCGCCGAGGTTCGGCGCGATCCGCCCCGCGTAGAACAGGCTCGCCTGCTGCGGAAAGAGCACCTGGCCATTTTTCGCCAGCGCATCAGGCGGAACCGATCCGGTTCCCGCCTGCGTATCGGGCACCGCCGATTTTGTGCTCGTATACGACATCTGGAACATGAACGACAGCGGCGGCAACTGGTTGAGCAGCAGCGTCTGCTGCTTGCTCGGGTTGATGCCGCTCACCTGCGGCAGGTTGTCGATCGTGTAGGCGTTCAACTTGAACCGCCGGCCGAACGGGGTGAGCTCCGGAAACACCGTGTGGCAGGCCTCGCAGGCCATGCCGGTCTGGCGCGCGAAGCTCGGCACCGCCTGCGCGCTGCCCGGCGCAAGCAGGAGCGCGCTGCCGGCCATCGCGAGCGCCGCGACGAACCCTCTCAGTCTTATGTGCTGCATGGTGGTCTCCCGTCGATTGGATGAACTCAGACGGGAGTTTCTTGAGGATGCAAGCTTGCGGCATTAACCGAGATCAAACGCCGCCGCAAGCAAGCTACAGGCTTGCGTCATGGTGACGCAAGGAACCACTTTCCGAACAAAACTCCGCGCGAAATCTTCGCTCGCTTACAGGATGCTCAGTTATTGCGGCAGCGAGGTGGACTGCCAGGCGATGAATTTCCAGCCCTGCGGAGTCCTGCTCCACACATCGAGATAACGCAGGCGCAGCATTTTCTTCACGCCGTTCACCTCGGCCTCCATCTCGGCGCGCCCGGTGACGAGCGCGCAGTCGCCGCAAAGACGCACGCGTTCCTCGAAGCGCTTCTGCGACAGGTAGCGCGTCTTCCCGCTCCTGATCGCATCGAGATAGCTCGCCTTGGTGTCGACCACCGCCGACGAGTGCGTGTAGATCAGGTCCTGATGCAGCAATCCGTCGAGCAGCGCGACGTCTCCCGACACCATCGCTTTGAAGCGCACGTCTTCGAGCGCGAGAATTTCCTGTTCCTGCGACATGCTCACCTCCATATCTCGTTTGCGATCTCGACCACCAGCTCCAGCTTGCGCCATTGGTCGTCCTCGGAAAGCGCGTTGCCGTGGTGCGTGCTCGAGAAGCCGCACTGCGGCGACAGGCAAAGGTTCTCGAGCGGCACGTAGCGCGCGGCTTCCTCGATGCGGCGTCTGAGCAGATCCTTGGACTCGAGCTCTCCCACCTTGGTCGTCACCAGCCCGAGCACCACCTTCTTCCCCGCGGGTAGCGCGCGCAGCGGCTCGAAGCCACCGGCACGCGCGGAATCGAACTCCATGAAGTAGCCGTCGAGATTTGTGGAGAACATCGCCTCGGCCACCGGCTCGTAGCCGCCCTCGGCGACCCACGCGCTCTTGAAGTTGCCGCGGCAGGTATGCATGGTGATCGTCATGCCGGCAGGCCGGTCCTCGAGAGCCTTGTTGATGGTTTCCGCGTAGGTACGCGGCAGCCTCGCCGGATCGTCGCCGTTGCGGATGCAGTTGTCGCGGATCTTCGGGTCGCACAGGTAGGCAAAGGCGACGTCGTCGAGCTGCAGGTAGGTGCAGCCGGCCGCGGCGAAGTTCGCGATCGCCTTGCGGTAGGCCGCTGCGACGTCGCTCCAGAACGCGTCCAGCTCCGGATAGACGTCCTGCGAGATCGAGGCGCGGCCGCCGCGCAGGTGGAGCATCGAAGGCGACGGGATCGTCATCTTCGCGGTACGCCGGGTCGCCGCCGCGAGGAAGGCGAAATGCTCGACCATGATCGGCTTGGAGCACCCGATTCTCCCGGTGACGGTCGGGATCGGGGGTTGCTCCTCGGTGCCGCCGAACTTCGGCCCGGGGTTGCGCGTGCTGGTCACGCCGTCGAGCTGCGACAGGAAGTCGAGGTGCCACCAGTC
>JBAUTZ010000117.1:0-6576 GCA_049582445.1 Burkholderiales bacterium | reverse complement strand
TGGCGCCGTTGAACTTGCTGTACATGGTGTACTGCAGCGCGATCTTGGTGTTCTGGTAGGGCACCCAGTCGAGCTCGCCGACCCAACCGTTGCTGTCGGGCTTGTTGTTGGCGAAGCCGTTCAGCGTCCCCGGAGCGTAAAGCACCGAGTCCTCGCCGCCGGTGGTAGAGAAGTACCCCAGCGCAGCGCCGTACTTGCGCTGATAGTAGTACTGTCCGCCGAGCCTGAAGGTCTTCAGCGTATCGGAGGGGTTCGCGGTGGCACCGGCCGGGAACGCCGCATCCCAGCTCTGCTTCTCGTCGATGTAAGTCGCCGTGACCGAGAACAGGTGCTGGTCGCCGATGTACTGGTACTGCGAATCGAGTGCCCAGTCGTCGAACTTGTTGGTCGGGCCGGAGAGCGCAGTGCCGTCTCCAGGGAACAGCTTCGCGGTCACGCCATAGGCGCCAACCTCCCAGGAGTTGCGGTCCCACTGCTTCTCGAAGGCGACCCGCCAATAGGGCGACCAGCCGTCGACCACGTCGAGGTTGGTGCTGTCGAGCGCCTGCGAAGCCGCCGGCGCCGAGTGATAGACGCCAAACTCGCCGTAAATCGAGTCGTTCCACCAGCCGTACACGCTCACGCCTGCCACGCCCGCGTCGGCCAGGCCGCCGTCGAGCGCCGTTGCGGCGCCGGGCGCAGGCGCGGTAGCGCTGCGCTGATCGAAGGGCGACTGCCAGGCGGGGGTGCTGTTCCACGGGTCCTGAACGGTGGGATTGTTGTTGAAGCTCACGCCCCACAGGAACTTGTCGCTCGCCAGGCTCGCGTAGCGGATGTCGGTGTTGTCCCAGCCAAAACTTGCCGAGGTGCCGTCGTAGGTCATCTGCACGAACGCGCCGAGGTTCGGCGCGATCCTGCCGGCGTAGAACAGGCTCGCCTGCTGCGGGAAAAGCACCTGGCCATTTTTGGCCAGCGCATCAGGCGGAACCGTTCCCGTTCCCGCCTGCGTATCGGGCACGGCCGACTTCGTGCTCGTATACGACATCTGGAACATGAACGACAGCGGCGGCAGCTGGTTGAGCAGCAGCGTCTGCTCCTTGTTCGAGGCGATGCCGCTCACCTGCGGCAAGTTGTCGATCGTGTACGCGTTCAGCTTGAACCGCCGGCCGAACGGCGTCAGCTCAGGAAACACCGTGTGGCAGGCCTCGCAGGCCATGCCCGTCTGGCGCGCGAAGCTCGGCACCGCCTGCGCGCTTCCCGGCGCAAGCATGAGCGCGCCGATAGCGATCGTGAACGCCCCGATGAACGTCCTCAACTTACCTAACTGCATGATGTTCTCCCCTCGAGTGGATTGAATCCGTTGCACACTATAGGTGAGTCTGCGGGCGCGAACACAGTTCTCGCTTTAAGTTAGATCAAGCGGCGCTGATCGCTGACGACAGCCTAACGTCAGATGTTTTTGTAACCAAACCGAATGGGCTCGCAACTCTGCGCCGTCGCGTTACCGCTGGGTTTCTGTCTACCAATCCCCACCCCAACTTACGTTCTCAATCGCTTGTGCAGTCCTTCTGAAAGGCTTCCGCGCACTCCAATCCGAAGGGCCGGATTCCCGGCCACGAACGGACATTGTCGAGCGCGCAGTTCGATCGGCCTGCACCAATCGTTTTAGCTTGCGGCCCAAATTTCGCGTGCCCACGTTCGCCCCTCACGCGTAGCGCGCTCGCCGCACCCGCAATTCGTTGAAATGGTCGCTGCTCTGGCGCGAGCACGAAATGAGAAGAGTTCTCTGACTCAAGAATGAATTACTCGTTCTGCCATTGATTGGCATCAAAACATGCTTCCCGAAAGCGCGTCTATTAGCTGCTTAGATACTAGCGATGGTTCGTAACCGGATTCGGGGAGGATTGCGATGTGCAAGACATATGACGCGCACACGGTGAGACAGGCGACATCATGCGGAGCGGTCAAGCGAATGGCGATCGCCGCCATGGTCGCTGTCATGGCGCCGATCGCATATGAAGCGGATGCTCAGGCGACGGGGCGCAGTGGCAAAGAAGTGGTAGATGCGGTCTGCGCCGCCTGTCACGCTACGGGCGCAAACGGAGCGCCGAGAATCGGCGATCAAAAGGCGTGGACACCTCGCGCCTCGCAGGGCCTTACCAGCCTCACTCAGCACGCAATCAAAGGCATCCGGCAAATGCCTGCGCATGGTGGTAGTCCGGGTGTCACCGATTTCGAGATCGAGCTCGCGATCACCTACATGGTCAACCAGTCGGGGGGCCATTGGGCCGAACCGATCAACAAGGCAGCGCCGCCCGCTGCCGAACGCAGCGGCGAGCAGATCGTGCGCACCCAGTGCGTCAAGTGCCACGGGAGCGGCGTTGACGGAGCGCCCAAGATCGGCGACCGGTCGGCATGGATACCGCGAGCGAGGCAAGGGCTTGATGCTGTGGTTCGTTCCGCGATCAAAGGACACGGGGGCATGCCTCCGCGCGGCGGCATGGCTGATCTCACCGACCCGGAAATCCGCAGCGCCATCATTTATATGTTCGAGCAAGGTGTCGCCCCGACGAAGGGAAGCTCGGCTGCACCGGGCGCGGAATCCGGCCGGGATCATAAAGTCGTCGAGGGAACAGAGATCTATTTGGGCGTCGTCTCGGCGGAATCGCTGCGCGCACAGCAACGGAAGCCCGGCGCGGAGAGTGCGATGCACGGCGGCATTCCGAGCGGCAAGGGCTATTACCACGTGAACATCACTCTCCTCGACAGCAAGACCAAAGCTGTGATCACGGATGCGGAGGTAAAGGCGAGGGTCGCGGATCCGGCCATGGGCGGCGAAACGAAGAAGCTCGATCTCATGGCGATCAACAACACCCTGAGCTACGGCAACTATTTCCGGGTAGTGGGCGCGAACCCCTATACGATCACGGTGCAGATCACGAGGCCGGGCACGCCTCAATCGTTTAGCGCCGAGTTCGGCTTTCCTCGCTGATGCAGCGCGCATCGCGCGCTCTCGCGCACCCACGGTACCAAGGCGAACTATGGCGAGGGCGCTCTTAGCGCCCGCGCGCATATCCGGTGCAGCATGCCGAAACACATCGTTCGCCTCGTACTGCTGGTGGGCGCCCTCGGAACGGTTGCCTACGCGCTGAAGATTTTCTTTACCGCCGATTCGTTCTACCGTTATGGCCACTATAGGGGCGACGCGGTAGCGGAAATCGCCTCCGACAAGCCCAAGTACAAGAACCCGCAATCGTGCCGCCAATGCCATGCCGAGCGCTACGCCGAGTGGTCCCAGGGCGTGCACAACAGCGCAGACATCGGCAAGGTCGTCAAATGCGAGGTCTGCCATGGCGCGGCCGGCCGCCGGGACGTACTGGGCATGTTTCGCCACTCGGCGACCGGTCGCGACCACCCGGATAGCGTAAAGCTCGTCGTGCCAACCGACACGACGGAGCTATGCACCCGTTGCCATGAGAAGCTTGTGGCGAGGCCCGTCGCGCAACGTCAGATCGCGGTCGCCACCCACGCGGGAATCAAGCAATGCGCGACTTGCCACAATCCGCATTCGCCCAAGATCCTGATCGGCGCGGCCGCGCCGAATGCGCGACCGGGTGACGTCGCGGCGGGACAGGCGAAGGCCGCAACCTGCGCCGCGTGCCACGGCGCTAAGGGAATCAGCGGAAATCTTCCCGGACCCAACCTCGCCGGCCAGCACGAGCCGTACCTCATCGATGCCCTCAAGGCGTACAGGACGGGGGCGCGCGACAACCCCCTGATGGGCTCGCTGGCCAAGGGCCTGAGCGACGATGATATCGAAAACCTCGTGGCATATTTCTCGAGCCTGAGCTGCAAGCACCTCTCCGGTGTCGATAAGCAAGCGGCCCCCGCCGGCCAGGCGTTAGCGTCCCGCTGCGCGGCCTGCCATGGCGCAAGCGGGGTCAGCGCCAACCCCTTGTGGCCAAACCTCGCCGGGCAGTCCAAAGACTATCTGCTCAACGCATTGCAGGCCTACAAGGGCGGCGGTCGCAAGAACGCCATCATGGCGGGGGTCGCAAACGGATTGGGCAACGCGGACGCCGCGAGCCTGGCGGAATACTTCGCGAACGCCGGCTGCACATGATGGCGCGGCAGGGCGCCAGTCCGTCAAGGAGCATTCCAACATGGACGAAGAAGAGAACAACACAAGCCGTCGGCAGGAGCGTCGCGACTTTCTGCGTATTCTTGGAACTGCCGTCGCATTCGGAGGTACGGCCGCTGTAGCGCACACCGTGATGGGTGAAGCCACATCTCCGCAAGCGCCCCCTAATCCTCGGATACCCGGGTACGACTGGACAAAGCACCGTTGGGCATTCGGCGTGGATGTCAGCCGGTGCATCGGCTGTCTGCGTTGCGACGAGGCGTGCAAGATCGAGAACGACGTGGTGAGGGATCCCAATCACTTCCGTACCTGGGTTGAGCGTTACGTCTACCTTGAGGGCGAAACGCGTCCGAGGATAGACAGCCAGTCCGACCCGCAAAACATCGCCGCGTCAGGATCCAGCGGCGACTATCGCTTCGACGACCGGTACCGGAACGCGAGCGTCACCAAGGCGTACTTCGTGCCGAAGTTGTGCAATCAATGCGAGCACCCGCCCTGCGTCCAGGTGTGTCCGACCGGCGCGAGCTTCAAGGCTAAGGACGGCGTGGTGCTAATCGACCAAGCCTACTGCATCGGATGCCAGTACTGCATACAGGCTTGCCCCTATAGCGCCAGATACATCGACCACCAGAAGGGAGTCGCCGACAAGTGCACCTGGTGCTATCACCGCATCACCAAGGGGCTCAACCCGGCCTGCGTCGAAGTGTGTCCGACTCACTGCAGGATATTCGGCGACCTGAACGACCCCGCATCCGAGATCAACCAGTTCATCCGCAACAATCGGGTCCAGGTACTCAAGCCCGAGACGGGAAACGGGCCGCACGTCTTTTACGCCGGGATCGACCGCGAGGTGTCGTGATGGAAAGTCTCTTTACGCACGCTGCACGTTACGTCGGCTACGTCTACCCAAACGAGACCGACATCCCGTGGGGAGAGCTGATCGTCGTTTACCCGTACATCACCGGCCTGGTGGCTGGCGCGTTCATCGTGTCCAGCTTCTATCACGTGTTCGGCATGCGCCAGTTCAGGCCGATCGCGCGCTTTGCACTGCTGACGGCATTGTGCTTTCTGCTGTTTGCTCCCATGCCGCTACTGTTCCATCTCGGGCGACCGGAGCGGGCGTTCAATGCCGTGATTACCCCGCACTGGACCTCGGCGATGGCAGCCTTCGGCTATGTTGCAGGCTTCTACTTGGTCATTCTCGTGCTCGAGGTCTGGTTTGCATTCCGGCCCGACATCGTAGCCAAATCCAAGACGGCGGAAGGCCCTCTGCGCCTCCTCTACCGCGGCCTGACGCTGGGCTCCGACGATTTATCGCCCGCGGCCCTCTCTTACGACCAGAAGTGGGCGCGGGCGCTGGCGATCATCGGCATTCCCTCCGCTGCGGGCCTGCACGGTTATGTCGGATTCATCTTCGGTTCGCTGAAATCGCGCGAATGGTGGTCGTCCGACCTGATGCCGATCATCTTTCTACTCTCCGCGATCGTCTCGGGTGTCGCGCTGTTGGTTGTTCTCTACGTGGTTGTCTGGAAAGTGCGCCGCGTCGAGCTGAATGACGATTGCCTGAGGGGGCTTGCGAAAGTCATGTGGGCGTTCCTGATCGTGGTGCTGGTAGTTGAGGCGCTGGAGTACGTCGAGATGTTCTACAGAGCCAGGGAAGGCATCGAAACGATTATGCAGCTCATCAAGGGACCGCTGCGGGCTGGCCTCCTGATTCAGGCTCTCGGTTCTGCCGCAGCGTTCACGTTGCTGACGGTCCTGATCGCCTCAAGGACACAGGGCAGAAACCTCATTGTCTGGCTCACCCTTTCGGCCGTGTTGCTGCTGATCGCTGTGCTGGCGATGCGGTGGAACGTGGTGATTGGCGGCGAGGAGTTGTCGAAAACAATGAAAGGCCTACTGACCTTTCAGGTTACGTTCCTGGGGCGTGAGGGGGTATTGACCTCCCTCCTTCTGTTGACGGGGCCGTTTGTCACTCTATGGATCTTGGCGCGCCTGCTTCCGCCGTGGGATGAAGGCCGCTTCGAACCAGCTATTGCGGGATTGCGGTCGACTGCCAGGCGATGAACTTCCACCCCTGCGGCGTCCTCGTCCACACATCGAGGTAGCGCAGGCGTAGCGTTTTTTTCACGCCATTCACGTCCGCCTCCATCTCCGCGCGCCCGGTGACGAGCGCGCAGTCGCCGCAAAGTCGCACGCGTTCCTCGAAGCGCTTCTGCGACAGGTAGCGCGTCTTCCCGCTCCTGATTGCATCGAGATAGCTCGCCTTGGTGTCGACCACCGCCGACGAGTGCGTGTAGATCAGGTCCTGATGCAGCAATCCGTCGAGCAGCGCGACGTCTCCCGACACCATCGACTTGAAGCGCACGTCTTCGAGCGCGAGAATTTCCTGTTCCTGC
The DNA here is from genome assembly GCA_049582445.1 of Burkholderiales bacterium. Lineage (GTDB taxonomy): Bacteria > Pseudomonadota > Gammaproteobacteria > Burkholderiales > SG8-39 > DAHVFK01. The sequence continues at coordinate 57 of JBAUTZ010000117.1, read as the reverse complement.
GACATGCTCACCTCCATATCTCGTTTGCGATCTCGACCACCAGCTCCAGCTTGCGCC
>JBAUTZ010000116.1:0-3010 GCA_049582445.1 Burkholderiales bacterium | reverse complement strand
GCTCGCGCTCGTCGACCTCAAGCGCGAGGCGCTCGAGAAGGCCTATGGCGCCGAGAACGAGCGGCGCGTGTTCGCCGCCGCGAACCTTGTCGCGCAGACGGAGGTCGATGCCGCGGTGCGCGCCGTCCTCGCGCGCTACGGCAGAATCGACGTTTTGGTCAACGTCGCGGGCGGCTTCCGCATGGGCGAGGCGGTGCACGAGACCTCCGACGCGACCTGGGATTTCCTCTTCGACCTGAACGCGAGGAGCCTCTTGCACGCGGCGCGCGCCGTGGTGCCGCACATGCTCGCCGCGGGCGGCGGCAAGATCGTCAACATCGGCGCCTTCGCGGCACAGAAGGGCGCCGCGCGCATGGGCGCCTACGTCGCCGCGAAGAGCGCGGTGATCCGCCTCACCGAGTCGATGGCCGCCGAGTTGCGCGAAAAGAACGTCAACGTCAACTGCGTGCTGCCGACCATCATCGACACGCCGGAGAACCGCGCCGCGATGCCCGACGCGGATCCCGCGCGCTGGGTCGCGCCGGCCGACCTCGCCAGCGCGATCCTGTTCCTCGCCTCGGACGGAGCGCGCGCCATCCACGGCGCCGCGCTCCCGGTGACCGGGCTGAGCTAGATCGACCCCATCGCCCCGGGGTAGGACACCTCCTGCAGCTTGCCGGTGTCGACGTCGTAGATGAAGCCGCGCACCGTCATCGCGTCGGCTCCGCTGGTCGGGATCCAGGGATGGTTGAGGATCGCCGACATGCCGCGTCGCACGTCCCACTCCAGGCGCTCGATCTGCTTGGCGTTCGGCGCCCCGTCGAGCGGCTCGAGCGGACCGCGGAAAGCGTGAAACTGCGCCGGCGTCGAGGCGTGCTTGTTGCAGCTCACGAACTTCCGGCTGGTGGCCTGGCCGAGCAGTTTCTCGGCCGCCGGGTCGCCTTCCAGTCCCGCCTTCAACAGGTCGTCGCTGAACGCGAGCATGCCGCAGCGCGTGTGGTGGATGAGGATGATCTCGTTGGTGTTGAGCAGGTGGTGCGAGATGATCAGGCAGCGAATCGCGTCGTCGGTCACCACGCCGCCCGCGTTGCGGATGATGTGCGCTTCGCCCGTCTGCAGGCCGAGCAGGTCCTCGACGTCGAGACGCGCGTCCATGCAGGCGACCACGGCGACGCGCCTGGACGGCTGGATCGGCTGCTTGCCGGGATAGGCCGGCTTGTGGACGGCCTGCTTGTCGGCGTAGGCCTTGTTGTTGTTGAGAAACTGGTCGGTGTTGGAAGATGCCATGATCATGCCTCCTCTCAGATAAAGACCCCCATGACGCAGCCTAAGCCCTTCACTCTCCGAATTCCAGAGGAAATGCTCGCCGACCTGCGCGAGCGCCTGGCGCGCACCCGTTGGCCGGATGAGCCGCCGCTCGAGCCCTGGTCGACCGGCACCAGCCTTGCCTACGTGCAAGCCCTGGTCGAGTACTGGCGCAGCGGCTTCGACTGGCGCGCGCAGGAGGCGCGTCTTAATGCGCTGCCGCAATTCACCGTGCCGCTCGCCGGCATCGACCTTCACTTCATCCACGTCGAGGGCAAGGGAAAGAACCCGCTGCCGCTCCTGCTGTCGCACGGCTGGCCCGGGTCGGTAGTCGAGTTCCTCGACCTCATTCCGCTCCTGAGCGAGCACTTCAGCATCGTCGCGCCTTCGCTGCCCGGCTACACGCTGTCGTTCAAGCCAGGCCAGCCGCGCTTCGGCGTCGAGGAAATCGCCGATTGCTTCGCCGCCCTGATGACCGACGTCCTCGGCTACCGGCGCTTCGGTGCGCAGGGTGGAGACTGGGGCGCGTTCGTCACCTCGCGCCTTGCGGTGCGCTACCCGGAGCGGCTCGCGGGCATCCACCTCAATCTGCTCGCGCTGCCGCGCGAGCCGCAGGCGCTCGAGCAGCCCACGCCCGAGGAGCAGGCCTACCTGGCGCAGCTCAGGCACTTCGCACGCGAGGAGACCGGTTACCAGTGGATCCAGGGCACCAAGCCGCAGACGCTCGCTTACGGGCTGACGGATTCCCCGGCGGGACTCGCGGCGTGGATCGTGGAGAAGTTCAGGAGCTGGAGCGACTGCGGCGGCGACCCGGCGAGCGCGATCGGGCGCGACCGCATGCTCGCCAACATCGCGCTGTACTGGTTCACCGGCGCGATCGGCTCGTCATTCTGGCCATACTACGCGCGCCGCCACCGTCCCTGGCCGATCGCCGAAGGCCGCACCGTCGACGTGCCGACCGGCTACGTCCAGTTCCCGAAAGAGATCCTCACGCCGCCGCGCTCGCTCGCGCAGCAGCTCTACACCGACATCCGCCGCTGGAGCGTGATGCCGAAAGGCGGCCACTTCGCCGCGCTCGAGCAGCCCGAAGCGCTGGCGGCGGAGATCCGGGCGTTCTTCGACAGCCTGCGCTAGGCGCGCCTCTTGCCGGAGGGCCCCATGGCAAAGGCGCCGTCGCCGACGAGCGCCAGGGTGAACATCGCCGCCGCCCAGAACATCGGGTATTCCCAGCCGCCGCCCTTGGCGACGAAGACCCAGCCGTTCTTCCAGTGCACGGCGAAGGCGATGACGAGCAGCTCGACCCCGAGCACCACCGCGATCGGGCGCACGTAGACGCCGAGGATCAGCCCCGCGCCGCCGATGAGCTCGATGGCGATCGCCACATAGGCGAGCCAGCCCGGAAAGCCGACCGAGGCGAAGAACTTCATCGTTCCCGGAATGGTGAAGACGAGCAGCTTGGTGAGCGCGTGCGCGATGAACAGCGCTCCGGAAGCAACGCGCAGCAGCAGGGCGCCGTACGGCGCAGTGCGTGCATCGATCATGTGGACCCCCTCCCCTTGGTTGGTCTTGGTCGCGACGGGTCGCCGCTACCAGGGCCATTCTATCCAGCGATCGCCCGCCGCAACCTGTCAATCCGCTGAATCAGAACAGCGCGCGCACCGCCTTGCCCAGGCGCCACGCGGACATGAGCAGCATCGCGGCGCGCGAGCCGTGGCCGAGCACGCGC
>JBAUTZ010000115.1:0-8207 GCA_049582445.1 Burkholderiales bacterium | reverse complement strand
GCGCCGGGCGCAGGGCGGCGCCCACCGTGCCGCGGCCTGACGGCCCGCTTACGCTCGTGCGTATAATCGGCGCGTCGATCGGGAGGAGGCCGGCGATGGCTCAATCCACGCGCGTGCTCATCGTGGAGGACGACCCCGACGTGCGGGACTCGATGGCCGAGTACCTCGCGTCGCACGGTTTCGAGGTGGACACCGCCGAAGGCGGCGAGGGGATGCGCGCCGTGCTCGCGAAGAACGTGCCGCAACTGGTGCTGCTCGACCTGAAGCTGCCCGGCGAGGACGGGCTCGCCCTCGCGCGCAGCCTGCGCGAGCGCCACGACGTGGCGATCATCATGGTGACGGCCGCGGATTCGGTGGTCGACCGGGTCGTGGGGCTGGAGGTCGGGGCCGACGACTACATCGCCAAGCCCTTCGACCTGCGCGAGCTGCTGGCGCGCGTGAAAAGCGTGCTGCGCCGCGCGCAGGCGGGCCCCGCAGGGGTGGCCGCGGCGGCGAAGACGGTCAAGGTCGGAAGCTGCTCGCTCGACCTCGGGGCGCACCGGCTGCTCGACGCGGCGGGCGCCGAGGTCCCGCTCACCAGCATGGAGTTCGACCTGCTGCGCGTGTTCGTCGAGCACCCGAACCGGGTGCTCTCCCGCGACCAGCTGCTCGGCCTGACCCGCAACCGCGAGTGGGAGCCGTTCGACCGCTCGATCGACATCCGCATCGCGAGGCTGCGGCGCAAGCTCGAGGCCGATCCGGACAAGCCGCAGCTCATCAAGACGGTGCGCGGAGCCGGGTACTGCTACGTGCCGGCGAGGTAACCGGCGCGTTTCGATTGTTTCAGTTCGGTAACCGGGGGTCCGGCGCCGCCCCGCGCGCAATAGACTCGGCCGAGACGACATGAACCCGCGTGACCAAAGCCGAACCGAGCAGACCCTGCGCAGCGCGGCGCTCGCGGTGTCGACCGCCACTGGCGAAGGCGTGTTCCGCGAGCTGGTGCGCGCGCTCGCGGCGATCCTCGAGGTCGAGCTCGCGTTCATCGCCCTGCCCAAGGCGGGCGACCGCTGCACGCTGAAGATGCTCGCCTTTCACGCGGACGGGCGGATGATCGAGGACTTCGAGTATCCGATCGCCGGCACGCCGTGCGAGACCGTGGTCGGCAAGCAGTTCCGCTGCTATCCCTCGGGGCTCGCCAAGCACTTCCCGCTGGACGAGGATTTCCGCGTCATGGGGCTGGAGAGCTACGCCGGCTATCCGCTCTACGACGCGCGCGGCGAGCCGAGCGGCCTGATGGTCGTGGCCTCGCGCCGCCCGATCACCGAACCGGAGCTGATCGAGTCGGTGCTCAAGATTTTCGCCGCGCGCGCCATGGTCGAGCTCGAGCGTGAGCGCGCGGAAGCGGCGCTGCAGGCGAGCGAGGAGCAGTATCGCGCGATCTTCAACGCCTCGGCAGACGCGCTCGTCCTGTGGGACTCGAACCTGCGGCGCGTCGACGTGAACCCGGCGTACGAGCGCCTGTACGGCTGGAAGCGCGAGGAGGTGATCGGCCGCGGCTACGAGTCGCTCGGGGTGCCCGCGCAGTTCTCGGAGCCGCGGCTCGACCTGGTGCGCCGCTCGCTCGGCGGCGAGGCTTGCCACGTCGAGTTAGAGTCGATGCGCAAGAACGGCGAGCGCTTCCTGGCCGACATTCGCACCATCCCGTTCATGCATCGCGGCGAGCGGCATGTGCTCACGATCGCGCGCGACATTACCGAACGCAAGCGCGCCGAGGCCGCCCTGCGATTGAGCGAAGAGCAGTACCGGGCGATCTTCAACGCGTCGTTCGATAGCATGATCATCCGCACTCTTGAGGGCGAGATCGTCGACGCCAACCCGGCGCTCGAGTCGATGTACGGCTACGCGCGCGAGGAGCTGATCGGCAGGACCTTCGGCCCGATCATCCCGGAGAAGCTCGCCGGTCCCTACCGGGCCTACCTCGCCGAGGTGGCCGCCGGGAAGCCGGTCCGCACCGAAACCCGCCTGCCGCGCAAGGACGGCACGCACGTGCACATCGAGGTGCTCGGATCGCTGGTGACCTACAACGGCAAGCCGCACGTGCTATCGGTGGCGCGCGACATCACCGAGCGGCGCGGGCGCGAGCAGGCGCTGCGAGCGAGCGAGGAGCAATACCGCGCGATTTTCAACGCGACGACAGACGGCCTGGTGCTGCGCGACGCGGAGCTACGCCTGGTCGACGTCAACCCCGCGCTGCTCTCGATGACCGGCTTCACGCGCGAGGAGGTCCTCGGCGAGGAGCGCGTCCTGTTTTCGCCTCCGGAGCTGCACGACAGGGTGCGCGAGGCGTACCGGCGCGCGCTCGGCGGCGAGCGCGTGGTCTACGAGTCGGAAGCGATTCGCAGGGACGGCTCGCGTTTCGACGTCGAGATGCGCTACCTGCCTATCCAGTACCAAGGCCGGCCGCACGTGCTTGCGGTCGCGCGCGACATCACCGAGCGCAAGCGCGCCGAGGCCGCGCTGCGATCGAGCGAAGAGCAGTACCGGGCGATCTTCAACGCCTCGGAAGACGCGCTCGTGCTGTGGGACTCGAAGCTGCGGCGTGTCGACATCAACCCGGCCTACGAGCGCCTGTACGGCTGGACGCGCGACGAGGTGGTCGGCCGCGGCTACGAAACGCTCGACCTGCCCGCCGACTACGCCGAGCCGCGCTTGGAGCTCGTACGGCGCACGCTCGCCGGCGAGACCTGCCGCGTCGAGCTCGAGTCGCTGCGCAGGAACGGCGAGCGCTTCCAGGCGGACATCCGCACCATCCCCGTAGTGCACCGCGGCGAGCCGCACGTGCTCGCGATCGTGCGGGACATCACCGAGCGCCGCAGGCGCGAGGAGGCGCTGCGCGTGAGCGAGGAGCAGTACCGCGCGGTGTTCGACGCCTCGCTCGACGCGCTGGTGCTGCGGGACGAGTCCTTCCGCATCGTCGACGTCAACCCTTCCTACGAGAGGATGAGCGGCTACACGCGCGCGGAGGTGGCCGGAGCCGACCACGTGGTGGCGAATCCGCCTGAGATCGACGCCGCGGTGAAGGCCCTGCACCGGCGCGCGCTCGCCGGCGAGCCGGTGCGCATGGAAGCGCAGATGATCCGGCGCGATGGCCGCCCGATCGACATCGATCTCTCGGGCGTGCGCACCATGTACCAGGGGCGCCCGCACGTGCTGTACGCCGGGCGGGACATCACCGAGCGCAAGCAGGCCGAGGCGCGCCACCGCGAGCTCGAGGCGCAGCTGCGGCAGGCGCAGAAGATGGAGGCGATCGGCCATCTCACCGGCGGCATCGCGCACGACTTCAACAACATCCTGACGGGGATCATGGGCTACCTCACGCTCGCCGGCGAGCGCGAGGCGGCGCAAACCGACGCCAAGCTCGCGCGCCACCTGCAGCAGGCGCAGCACGGCGCGTCGCGCGCACGCGAGCTGATCCAGCAGATGCTCACCTTCAGCCGCGCGCAGAAAGGCAAGCCGAGGGCCGTGTCGCTCGCGCCGCTCGCCGAGGAGGCGGTCAAGCTGCTCGGCTCTTCGTTGCCCTCGAGCGTCGAGCTGCGCACCGCGCTCGAGGCGGGCCTGCCCGCGGTGATGATCGATCCGGTGCAGGTCGAGCAGATCCTGCTCAACCTGTGCATCAACGCGCGCGACGCGATGGACGGCGCGGGCAAGATCGTCGTCGGCGTGCGCCTTGCCACGGCCGAGGGCGGCGCCGTGTGCAGCTCGTGCCGCCAGAGCGCCGCGGGGCGCTATGTCGAGCTGTACGTGGCCGACTCGGGCCCCGGGATCGCGCCGCACGTGCTGGAGCGCATGTTCGAGCCGTTCTTCACCACCAAGGAAGTCGGCCGCGGCAGCGGCATGGGCTTGGCCACGGTGCACGGCATCGTGCACGAGCACGGCGGGCACGTGCTCGTCGATACCGTGCCCGGCAAGGGCGCCACCTTCAGGGTACGGCTGCAGGCGAGCGAGGGTGAAGCCGACGCGGCCGTTTCCTCGGCCGCGGAGAATGCGCGCCTCAAGCCGCTGCGCCATGCGCTCGAGGGGCGGGTGCTGCTGGTCGACGACGAGCAGATGGTCGGCGAATTCATGGCCGAGCTGCTCGGCGGCTGGGGGCTGAAAGTGACGGTGTGGCGAAACCCGATGGAGGCCGAGCGCTGGCTCGCGGCCGATCCGGCGCGTGTCGACGTGGTGCTCACCGACCAGACGATGCCGAAGATGACCGGCCTGGAGCTCGCCGGCCGCGTCGGCACGCTGCGTCCGGGCCTGCCGGTGATCCTGTACAGCGGTTACGCGGACAACATCGGCGCCGACCAGCTCGCGAGCTGCGGCGTGCGCGCGCTCCTCAGGAAGCCGGTCGAGCCCGAGCCGCTGTACGCGGCGCTCGCCGAGGCACTGCGCCGCTAGCTATCCCCGGCCGCGTCCCGCGGCCGCGCTGAAACAAACTCGCTACAAAACGTGCGCCGCCGGAAATCCGGCGGATACCGGCTGCTCCTAGCATGCGCTCCATGTCATTCAACGTAGGAGCGACCGAAATGAGCATCGACCAGACGGACGTCGTGGTGCACGTCGCGCAGGCGCTCGACGCGGGGCAGCGCGAGCGGCTGCTGGAGAGCCTGTGCGCCGAGCCGGGCATCGCGCGGGCGCGCGCCGACGTGCGATCGGGGCAGCTTCTCGTCATCGACTACGACCGGCGTGCGATCAGCGCGCTCGGGATCCTGCGCTGCGTCCAGGCGCAGGGCTATGTGGCACGCCTCGTCGGCATGTGAGGGCCGGCGGGCATTGCAGCACCATTCCATCAACCACCGGAGAGGGAGAATGACCATGCAAGCGACGTTACAGGCAGCCGACAGCAAGCGTTACGCCAAAGCAATCGAAGTGTCGAAGCGAGTGCGCTTCGAGATCGAGCGCGACGTCATCCGCGGCCGCAAATTCGACTTCGGCAAGAAATTCCTGCCCGACGGACTGTCCAGGATCGGGCGCCTGGATTTCCTCGCCGCCGGGGAGAAACGCCTGGTGAGCCAGATCCAGGGCCGCACCTACGCCAACATGTTCGGCCTGGTCGAGCGCTTCATCGGACCGAAGATCTCGGAAGTGAGCCGCGACCACTGGCTCGGCGACCAGACCGCGTTCGAGGCGCTCGTGCGCTTCACCGACGAGGAGCTCAAGCACCAGGAGATGTTCCGCCGCATCGACGCGCTGTGCGCCGAGGGCATGCCCGAGGGCTACAGCTTCCTGCCGCAGCCGAACGACGTCGCCGGCGTAGTGCTCGGAAAGCCGACCTGGTCGGTGCTGGCGCTCATCTGCCACATCGAGATCTTCGTCCTCGCGCACTACCGCGAGGCGATCGAGAAGGACGACGAGCTCTCCGAGCTGTGGAAGGACGTGTTCACGTTCCACGCGCGGGAGGAGTCGCAGCACGCGATCCTGGACGAGATCGAGTGGCAGCGCGAGGACGCGAAGCTCACGTCCGAAGAGCGCGACCATGCGGTCGACGAGCTGATCGGGCTGGTGGCCGCGGTGGACGGCATCCTGCAGCTGCAGGCGAAGGCCGACACCGACTATTTCCTTCGCGTCGCCGGCCGCGTCTTCGACCGCGCGCAGACCGATGCGATCGGCTCCGCGTTTCTCTACGCCTATCGCTGGCAGTACATCGTCTCGGGCGTGCAGGACGAGCGCTTTCAGAAGGTGCTCGGCGGCCTGATCACCCCGGCGCAGCTCGAGCGCATCGGCGCCGCGCTCGCGCCGATCATGAGCTAGGGCCATGGACGGTCGGCTCGCGATACGCGAACTGCGGCCCGCAGATGCGGCCGAGGTGCAGGCGTTCGTGCGCCGGCTATCGCCCGAGTCTCGGCGCCGGCGCTTCTTCGCGCCGATCAACGAACTCGCGCCGGGTCAACTCACGCGCGTCACCGCCGGCGAAGGCCCGGACGACCTTAACCTCGCGGCATTCGACGCCGAAGGCCGGATCGTGGGTCTGGCGCAGTACGCAGTCGAAGACGACGCCAGCGCGGAGTTCGGCGTGGTGGTCGACGACGCCTTGCAGCGAAGCGGCCTCGGCACCCAGCTCGTCAACATGCTGATCGGGCGCGCGAGCGCGCGCGGCCTCGCCGCCCTGCGCGGCGTGGTGCTCAACGACAACTGGCCGATGCTCGGCCTGGCGGCAAAGCTCGGCTTCGAGCTGCTCGGGGACGCAGACCCGAGGCTGCTGCGCGTCGAGCGTTCGCTTGCCGAGGCCCACGCGGCGTAAACGATTTTGCATGGAGATTTGCATGACCTCGATCGATAGACTGATGGCCTTTATTCGCAAACTGGTTGCGCACGGCGCGCCGCGCAGCGTCGCGGAGCTCGATCCGCGCATGTTACGAGACATCGGCATCCGCTACAGCGAACTCTCCGCACGGGGAGAACGGGTGCTGCACGAGCTCTGAGAACTGGAAAATGCTTCCTCGCGGCGCACCAGTGCGGGTGAAATCGGTGAAATCGGGGTCAGATACGAATTTCGCCGAAATTCGTATCTGACCCCGATTTTGCAACGGACGTGCAGTAGTGCTCACGCACGACCGTCGCCGCCGGGCGACAGACGCGTCGTGATCCGAGAACTAGGTCCCAAAGCGCTTCACATTCTCTGACGGATGCTTGGCGCCCGGTCTATCGTGTTTGCGTCGCTTGGTGAATCCGGGGAGTGCCATGATTGACCTGAGGATGTGGATGATTTGGCCGGACAACGCGGCCTTGTCCATTTTGGTCCTGTCGCTGATCGCGATGTTCGTCCTGTATGCGGCGCGCGCGCCGATGCACGGACTGCTGCGCTCGGCGAGCCACGCGCTCGGCGGCTCGATGCGCCTCGGGGCGCGCTGGCTGTTCGGCGTGGCCGAGGAAATGAAGGCGCGCAACAAGGCCGTGCTGCTGGCGCAAGGCCGGCGCGAAACCGGTCAGCGCATCGAGCGCGAGTTCGAGCGCCTCGGACTGCTGGTGACCCGCGACCTGCAGGGCTACCCGATGCTGCAGCGCAAGCTGCTCGAGGAGATCACGCGGGTCGAGGAGGACTACAAGAAATGCGGCGAGGTGCCGCCACCGCCGCCCGACTGGGTCGATGCGGTCACCGCGGTGGCCAAGATCAAGACCGGCGGTGGCGAAGTGGTGCAGAAGATCCTGGTCGACATCCGCCAGTCACTGGAAAGCATCCACGACAAGGCGCTGGCGGAGTATCGCCGCGCCTACCAGATGCGCCACAGCATCCTGGAAGGGTTCATGCCTTACTGGCGCTCGCTGGACAAGACCATGAAGCAGGTCGACAAGAGCATGTCGGGCATGCAGGACGCCGCAACCGCCGTGGACGCGCAGATGGCGGCCTACAAGAAGATCGCGGCCAAGAGCGATGAGGCGGAAAGCACCCTCACCAACTCCGCATTCACGCAATTCGCCATCGCCGGCCTGGTGATGGCGGTGGCGCTCGGTGGCGCATTCGTCAACTTCAAGCTGATCGCGCTGCCGATGTCCGAAATGGTCGGGGCCAGCGACTACATCACCGCGTCGCTGCGAACCTCCGAGGTCGCGGCGCTGGTGATCATCCTGGTCGAGGGCTCGATGGGCCTGTTCGTGATGGAGTCGCTGCGCATCACGCACTTGTTCCCGCGCATCGCCAACCTAAACGACCGCATGCGGCGCCGCATGGTGTGGATCTCGCTCGGGCTGCTGCTGACGCTGGCGGGCATCGAATCCGCGCTGGCGCTGATGCGCGACATGCTGATCGCCGACAAGCAGGCGCTGCTGCAGTCGCTCGCAGCGACCCCGGCCGCCACAAGCGAGGGCTGGCTCGGCCGCATCCCGACCGCCGGCCAGATGGTGCTGGGCTTCATCCTGCCGTTTGCGCTCGCCTTCGTCGCGGTCCCGCTCGAGTCGTTCATCCACTCGGCGCGCACCGTCGGCGGCGCGCTGCTGGTGAACCTGGTCAGGGCGCTGGCCTTCGCGCTGCGCATCCTCGGCAACATCGCGCGGCAGACGGGCCGGGTCCTGGTGCATGCCTACGACGTGCTGATCGTGCTGCCGCTGCAACTCGAGCAGCTGGTGCACTCGTTGCGAAGCGGCGCACCGGCGCCGGAGGCGCAGCCGGTCGACGCCCCCGAAAAGATCCTGCGTCCCTACTGAGCGAGGAGCGACCATGAGGATGCGAACGCTCGTAACGTCGGCCG
>JBAUTZ010000114.1:0-4099 GCA_049582445.1 Burkholderiales bacterium | reverse complement strand
AGGCGGTGCGGCGCATGTCGACGCGCCGCGGCGGTGCGGGCGGCGCGATCGTAAACGTGTCCTCGATGGCGGCGCGGCTCGGCGCGCCGGGGGAGTACGTCGACTACGCCGCGGCCAAGGGCGCGGTCGACTCGCTCACCATGGGACTGGCGAAGGAAGTGGCGGGCGACGGCATCCGCGTGAACGCCGTGCGCCCGGGGCTCATCTACACCGAGATCCACGCCTCGGGTGGCGAGCCCGGGCGTGTCGAGCGCCTGAAGGAGGGCGTGCCGCTCAAGCGCGGCGGCAGGCCCGAGGAGGTAGCTCGTGCGATCCTGTGGCTCGCCTCGGAGGAAGCGTCGTACGTCACCGGATCGTTCATCGACGTCTCGGGCGGCAGGTAGCGCGGTAGAATCGGGCGCCAACCCTGACGGGAGTACGCCATGATGAATCGCGACGAGTACGTGCGAAAGCTCAAGGACCAGCTCGACCAGTGGAATGCAGAGGTCGCGAAGTGGGAGGACAAGACCAAGTCGGCACAGGCCTCGATGCGGGGCGAATACGAGAAGCAGCTCTCGACGTTCCGCTCCCGGCGCGACGAGGCGATGTACCAGCTGCACCAGGTACAGGTCGCGTCGAGCTCGGCGTGGATGGACATGATGCAGGGCGCGGACGCCGCCTGGAAGGCGATGGGCGAGGCGTTCGTGCGGGCGCGCTCGCATTTCGAGAAAAAATGAGTGAGAAGAAATGAGCGGGGTGAAATGAGCGGGGAGCGATGAGCGAGGCGCTGCCGGTCGTCGGCCGCGGCTTCTGCTTCGAAGACCTGTCGCTCGGCTTTCGCTTCCGCACCCACCGGCGCACCATCGGCGAGGCCGACCTCGCGGCCTTCGTCAATATCGCCTGGCTCACCGAGGAGCTGTTCACGGTCACCGACGAGGCCGGGCGCAGCATCAAGGGCCGCGCGGTGCCCGGCGCACTGGTGTACTCGTTCGCCGAGGGGCTGCTGCTGCCGACCATGCAGGACACGGGGCTCGCGTTCCTCGGCGCGACACTCGAGGTCAAGCGAGCCACGCTGGTGGGCGACACGATCCACGTCGAGGGCGAAGTGACCGAGCATCGCCTCACCTCGAAGGGCGACCGCGGCCTGGTTCGTTTCGCGAACAAGGTGGTCAACCAGCGCGGCGAGACGGTGCTGGAGTACAACCCGCTGCGCATGCTCAAGCGCAGGGGCGGCTGACGGAGCGACGCGGGATGGCTGCGCCGCTGCAGGGCGTCCGGGTGCTGGAGCTCGGCAGCCTCATCGCCGGTCCGTTCTGCGCCAAGACGCTCGCCGACTTCGGCGCCGAGGTGGTGAAAATCGAGCCGCCGGGCGAGGGCGATCCGCTGCGCCACTGGCGCCGCATGAGGAACGGCACGTCGCTTTGGTGGCAGACCCAGTCGCGCGGCAAGAAGTCGGTCACCGTCGACCTGCGCCGGCCGGAGGGGCAGGACATCGTGCGCGCGCTGGCGAAGCGCTCGGACATCGTGATCGAGAATTTCCGCGCCGGCGCGCTCGAGAAATGGAACCTCGGCTGGGACGCGCTCTCGAAGGACAATCCAAGGCTCGTCATGGTGCGCGTCTCGGGCTACGGCCAGGACGGGCCCTACAGCCACCGGCCCGGCTTCGCCGCGATCGCCGAGGCGATGGGCGGACTGCGCTACGTCAACGGCTTTCCCGACCGGCCGCCGGCGCGGCCCAATCTCTCGCTCGGCGACACGCTCGCCTCGCTGCACGGCGTGATCGGCGCGCTGCTCGCGCTGGTGCACCTGAGAAACGGCGGCCGCGGCCAGCTGATCGACGTGGCGCTGTATGAGTCGGTGTTTAACGTCATGGAGAGCCTGCTGCCGGAGTACGACGCCGGCGGCTTCGTGCGCGAGCGCTCGGGCAGCAGCCTGCCGGGCATCGCGCCCTCCAACCTCTACCCGTGCAAGGACGGCCGCTACGTGCTCATCGCGGGCAACGCCGACAGCCTGTACCGGCGCCTGATGAGCGAGATCGGGCGCGATGACCTGCGCGACGACCCGGCGCTGGCGAGGAACGACGGCCGCGCGGCGCAGGCACAGAAAATCGACGACGCGATCGCCGCCTGGACGAGCAACAAGACTCAGGACGAAGTGCTCGCGGCGATGGAAAAGGCCGAAGTTCCCGCGGGGCGCATTTACAGCGCCGCGGACATCGCCGCCGACCCGCACTACGCGGCGCGCGGCATGATCGTCGACACCGTCGCGGGCGACGGAGAGCCGCTCAGGCAGCCGGGCATCGTGCCAAAGCTTTCGGCGACTCCCGGTGCCATCCAGGGCCCCGCGCCGAAGCTCGGCGAGCACACGCGGGAGGTGCTGTCGGGACTGGGTTACTCGGATTCGAAAATCGACGAACTCCGGAAAAGCGGTATCGTATGATCGATCACATCGACCACATCGTCCTCACCACGCGCGACCTCGAAGCCTGCATCTGCTTCTACCGCGACGTACTCGGCATGAAGCTCAGCACCTTCGACACGCCGCAGGGAACTCGCATGGCGCTCGGCTTCGGCGCGCAGAAGATCAACCTCCACGAGTGGGGCCGCGAGTTCGAGCCCCGGGCGCACGTGGCCGTGCCCGGCTCGCTCGACCTGTGCTTCATCGCCGCGCTGCCGCTCGACGAGGTCGAGCGGCGCCTGCGCGCGGCGAAGGTGGCGATCGTCGAGGGGCCGGTGCTCAAGACCGGCGCGGTGTCGAAGATCCGCTCGCTCTACGTGCGCGACCCCGACCTGAACCTCGTCGAGATCTCGGTGCCGGCATGAGCAGCTCGAACGACGTGCAGCTCGACAACCTGAACGTCGCCGCGATCGACGACGTGCCGTCGCCGGCAGAGGTTCGCGCGCGGCTGCCGCTCTCGGAGGCCGCGGCGAAAACGGTGCTCGCCGGGCGCGCGGCGGTGCGCGCTATCCTCGACCGCGAGGATCCGCGCCTGTTCGTCGTGGTGGGACCCTGCTCGATCCACGACCCGCGCGCCGCGCTCGAGTACGCGGGCCGGCTGCGCGCGCTGGCCGACGAGGTCAAGGAAACGCTGCTCCTCGTGATGCGCGTGTACTTCGAGAAGCCGCGCACCTCGGTAGGCTGGAAGGGCTTCGTCAACGACCCGCACATGGACGACTCGTTCCGCATCGACGAGGGCCTCGTTATGGCGCGCGACCTGCTGATGAAGCTCGCCGAGCTGGGGCTCCCCGCCGGCACGGAGGCGCTCGACCCGATCTGCCCGCAGTATCTCGCCGACCTGATCTCGTGGTACGCGATTGGCGCGCGCACCACCGAGTCGCAGACGCACCGCGAGATGGCGAGCGGGCTGTCGGCGCCGGTCGGCTTCAAGAACGGCACCGACGGCGGCCTCGAGGTGGCGGTGAACGCGATCCAGTCTGCCAAGCGAGCGCACGGCTTCCTCGGCGTGAACCAGGCGGGCCGCACGGCGGTGGTGCGCTCGCGCGGCAACGCCTACGGCCACCTGGTGCTGCGCGGCGGCGGCGGGCGGCCGAACTACGACACGGTGAGCGTGCGCCTGGCGGAGGCCGCGCTCGCGCGCGGCGGCCTTGCGCCCAACGTGGTGGTCGACTGCTCGCACGCCAACTCGATGAAGGACGCCGCGCTGCAGCCGCTGGTGCTGCACGACGTCGTGCACCAGATCCTGGAAGGCAACCGCTCGATCGTCGGCCTGATGCTCGAGAGCAACCTGTTCGCCGGCAACCAGCCGATCCCGGACGACCTGTCGAAGCTGCGCTACGGCGTATCGGTGACCGACGCCTGCATCGACTGGCCGACGACCGAGCAGACGCTGCGTCGCGCGCACCGCGACCTCGCCGCCGCGCTGCGCGCGCGTTCCTAGTTACCAGCCGGTAACAATCCGGCCACGCGCGGACATGCGCGCGTTACCTCGTCTCCCTACGCTGCGTTCCGTGAACTGCAACGACGGGAGACGACCATGGAACGCGACGAACACCTGATCGAGGGAGAACTTCCGCTCGCGCGCGGCGGGCAGCTGCGCATCGTAGACGGGCGCGGCCTGCTGATCCACGTCTGGCGGGGCTCGCTCTGGATCACCCAGGAG
>JBAUTZ010000113.1:0-10315 GCA_049582445.1 Burkholderiales bacterium | reverse complement strand
GCGGCTCGGGGCAGGCTCGCTGTCCAGCAGCGCCTTGGCGGTCATCACCATGCCCGAGGTGCAGTAGCCGCACTGCGAGCCGCCGACGTCGGCGAAGGCGGCCTGCAGCGGGTGCAGCTCGGTCCCTTTGGCCAGGCCTTCGATCGTCTGGATCTCGCGGCCTTCGCATTGCACCGCGAGCTCGAGGCAGGACAGGAGCGGCTCGCCGTCGACCAGCACCGCACAGGCGCCGCACTCGCCCAGCTCGCAGCCGTGCTTGGTGCCGGTGAGGTTGAGATCCTCGCGCAGGACTTCGAGCAGCGTCTTGTAGGGCGCGAACGATACCGGCAGCTCCTCGCCGTTGACGCGCAGCGTCATGTGCACACGATCCGGTACGGCGCTCATTTCATCAGTCCTTTCACGAGATAGTCCGAGAGCGATTGCGCAATCTCGGCCGAAGTCTGCGGCCCGTCGGGGCGGAACCAGCGCGCGCTCCAGTTGACCGCGCCGAGCATGGCGCGCGTAACGAGCGCGGTATCGACCCTGGCGAACTCGCCGGCGCGCACGCCGTCCATCACCAGTGCGCGCACCGCGCGCTCGTAACGGTCGCGCTTCGCGATCACCGGCGCGCGCAGATTGTCCGGCAAGGCCTCGACTTCCAGGTGCGCGGTGGCGCCTTCCAGCTCGTCCAGCATGGCGTGCACGTGCGCGCGCAGCACCGCGCGCAGCCGCTCGGCGCTCGAGGCAGGCATGGCGCGCGCCGCCTCGACCGCGGCGAGCATGTGCTCGAGCGTGCGCTCCTGGCAATAGAGCAGGATCTCGTCCTTGCCGCTGAAGTAGTAATAGAGGTTGCCGATCGACAGGTCGGCCTCGTCTGCGATTTCGCGCA
Organism: Burkholderiales bacterium; assembly: GCA_049582445.1. GTDB lineage: Bacteria > Pseudomonadota > Gammaproteobacteria > Burkholderiales > SG8-39 > DAHVFK01. The sequence goes on along the minus strand of JBAUTZ010000113.1, from coordinate 9,447 downwards.
TGCCGGCCGCGCCGAGCCCCATGCGGCGGAACACGCGCGCGGCGGCGCGCAGGATCTCCGCACGGCGCGCCTCGCTTCGGCGCTGCATGCGCCCCGGGGCCTTGCTAGAACCGCGATTCAAAACCTGAACCATGGTTCAAATTGTAGGCTCGTGCGAGGTCCGCGGCAACCGAAAAGATGATTTGAAATCAACAAAATCAGGATCGAAGGGGGAGCTCCCAATACTCCCCCACCAGCCGGCGGCCGAAGTCCGCGTGCGGCTCCTTCTTCACCAGCCTGAATCCCAGCCCTTTGTAGATACGGCGCGCGCTCGCCAGGTTGGCCTGAGTCCACAGCACCAGCTTGCGATAGCCAAGCCGTCGCGCCTCTTCGATGCATTCGGCCACCAGCCGCTCGCCGATGCCCAGGCCGCGCGCCTCGGGCTCGACGATCAGCATGCGCAACTGCCCGACGCGGGGCGATTTCCTGACCAGGAACACCGAGCCCACGCGTCGACCGCCGCGCTCCGCGATCCAGCAGCGCTCGCACTGCGGGTCGTAATTCGCGATGAATTTCGACACGATTCCGGCCACGAGACCCTCGAAGCGCTCGTCCCAGCCGAATTCGGCCGCATACAGCTCGCCGTGGCGCTGCACCACCCAACCCAGGTCGCCCGGGCGCGGCGCCCGCAGCTGAAATTTCCGTGCGACCAAGGTCAGTGCAGGTGCGGCTTCTTCAGAAAATCGTTGCGGTCGGCCGAGCGTACGGTGAGCCGCAGAGTGTCGCCTTCGCGCCTCACCGAGAACGGCACCTCGACGCCGGCGGCGCCGAGCTTCCAGACCCTGCGGAACAGATCGGCCAGTCCGGCGGGGCGTCCGCCGGCGACTTCGAGCAGCAAGTCCCCCACCTGCAGTCCGGCGCGGTCGGCCGGCCCGCCCTGCGCCAGGCCCGCAACGGCCAATTGCCCCTCGACCTCGGTGGCGTACAACCCGAGCCACGGGCGCGGCGGGCGATTCACGCGTCCGAGCGTGAGCAGGTCGTCGAGGATCGGGGTGAGCACATCGATCGGCACCATCATGTTGCCTTGCACCTGCTTGCCGCGCAGCTCCTCCTGCACCAGCAGCGACCCGATGCCGACGAGCCGCCCGCCCCGGTCGATCAGCGCCGTGCCGCCCCAGTTGGGATGCGCCGGCGCCGTGAACAGCGCCTCTTCGAGGACGTACTCCCAGTAGCCGGCAAACTCGCGCTTGGCGAACACGCGCGCCTTCAGCGCGTGCGCCGCGCCGCCATGGCCCGCGACTACTACCTCGTCGCCGGCCTTGCACGACGCCGAGGAGCCGGGCGCGAGCGGCGTCACCTCGAGGCGCCCGAGGGGCTGCACCAGGCCGAAGCCGCTCGCCTGGTCGTAGGCGAGCGGGAAGCCGGCCACCGCAGTGCCGCGATTGGTGGTCAGCCAGATCGCAGTCGCCTCCGTGATCAGGTAGCCGATGGTGAGCACGAGCCCTTCGCGGATCACGACGCCGTTTCCGGCGCGCTCTGTGCCGAGGATCTGCGCCGTGAACGCGTCCTCCGGGATCTCCGCGCGCAGCAGCACCACCGAGTCGAGCGCCGCCTCCAGGTCGAAGCGGTACTGCTCGCCCTGCGGCTGCATCTCTTCGGGGAACGCCCACTGTTCCAGGTCGGCCATCGCCTTATGTTGCGCGCAGCCCCGCGTCCCGCGCAAGCGGCTTGCGGCTAGAATCGCCGCCGGGAGACGACCATGGACAAGCCGCGCCTGACGCCGCTCGATGAAACTGACATGAGCGAGGCGCAACGCCTCGTGTACCGCGCCATCGCCTCGGGACCGCGCGGCAAGGTGAGCGGCCCGTTCGACGCCCTCCTGCGCAGCCCCGAGCTCGCCGACCGCTTGCAGAAGGTCGGTGCCTACGTGCGCTTCGAGAGCTCGCTGCCGGCGCGGCTGAACGAGCTCGCCATCCTGGTGACCGCGCGCTACTGGGGCGCCCAGTTCGAGTGGTACGCGCACCGCCGCTTCGCCGAGCAGGCGGGGCTATCGCCCTCCATCGCGCAGGCGATTGCCGAGGGCCGCAGGCCCGACGCGCTGCAGGCGGACGAAGCCGCCGTGTACGAGTTCTGCACGCAGTTGCACGAGACGAAGAACGTGAGCGACGCAGCGTGGCAGGCGGCGCTCGATCGCTTCGGCGAACGCGGCGTGATCGACCTGATCGGCACCTGCGGCTACTACACCATCGTCTCGATGGTGCTGAACGCCACGCGCCATCCCATGCCGGACGGCGTCGCGCCGCCGCTGCGCCCGCTCCCCTAGCGACGGCGTCCTGCCGTCGCGGCATATCCGGCTCTAACGAATGGGGCGCGCGAACACCGCGGGCATGGCGGGCTCGATCGAATCGAGCACCTGCACGACGATCTTGATTGGCGAGGGGAGCATATCCGAGTCGCCCCACAGCGCGTCGCCTTGCGTGCGCAGCGATGAACGCCAGACGAGGCGCCCTGTCGCGGCTTCGTAGATCTGCACGTCAAGTGCCGTGTGGCCCGTGAAGTACATCCCGAACGTCAGCGTGAGCAGACCGATGCCCAGGAACTCTGCGTCGGTCGGTATCGACCGTTCGGCACTGACCAGCACGAAGCCATCGACGTTCAGAGCGGCGCCGAGCTCTCGCAAGTGCATCGCCACGGCGGCATCCGCGGGCCGAGCCGAGCGGTCCCGCGTTTGTCGCAAGGTCGCGGTGATATCGGCAACGGCACTGCGTGTGAATTCCGCCGCCGCGGGAAGCTCGTCGGGCAATACGATGACTTCGTAGCCTCGATAGTCGCGAAGGAACCGGGGGACACCCTCCGCGATGGCGTGCCGCAACCCCCCAAAGTCACAGGTATCCGCGCACTCCGGCGGCGGGCTGGGATGGGTCTCGAGCTTGACCGGCAGAATCGCCAGCCTGCGAAGCAATCCGATCGTTCTGACCGGTGCGCCTTCGGCGATGGCGTAGGTCAATGGCGTGATCTTGCCCTCGCTCACGGGAGCGCTCGACGTGACGCAGCCACCCGCTAGAGCAAGGAGCATGGCTACCGTCGCGCGCGACCGCTTCATGGTGTCGGCCTCGGGGCCTGCAGATAGCGCGCGACGAGCGCGTCGAGCGTGCGCGCGGCGTCTTCAAGCGCCAACCTTGCGGTGTCGGCCGCGAGAAGCCGGCGGGGCGAGGAGCAGAACACGCCGCCCGAGTCTCCGGGCTCGAAGGGGGCGCCGATCGCGACGGTGGCCTCCGGTAACTGTGCGCCGTGTCGCCGTCGCACTACCTTGGCCGCCATCATCACACAGGCCTGCCCCATCTCGCTCATCGTGAACCCGTACCCGGCGATGACCACTTCGGCGACGTCATCGGGGTCTGTTGGCAAACCGCTGGCGGCAAGATTGCTGTGCATGCTTGCGCTCATCAGACCGACGACGTCGGCCCCGCGAAGCTGTGCCACCAGCGCCTTTCGCCGCGAGGCCTCGAGTTGATTGATGACGAGCACCGTGAGGGGCAGAGTCACGGCAAGGTAGACCACGTCGGTCGCTAGTAAAGTCGCGCCCGCCTCGACGCCCCCGACGGCGGTGATCACCGGTCCGACTCCAATGAGTCCGATCTCCTCCCGGTTACTGGTGAACTTAAATGTCGGCGGGTCCTCGCGTGTCGCCATTCGCACGCTGACGGTCGGAACAGTGTGCGCGGCCGACGCGTCGCCCGGTCGGGGTTCAGATTGCGCCCGAGCGCTGCTCCCGGCGAGCAGGCCAAAAAGAAGAACCAGTGCAACGACGATTTGTCGGAACAAGGGCTCTTGGAGCATGGCGCGCTGCTACGCGGGAAGCACGGCGATTCCCGCCTTGCAACAAGACACGGTAATCCTTAATCGCGATGAGCCCTTGACGAGAATCAAACAGCGCCGCAACGCCGGGTCTCATTGCCAGTCGGTCAACGCGATCCCCAGACCGTAGGTGGTCTGCTTCCAGTTGTAGTCGATCAGGCTTTCGCCGTAACCGGTGAAAGCCTGCACGTATCCATTCACTCGCCGCCACATCGGGAAGCTCCACGACGCTTGCAGCGCGCCCTTGCCGGTGCGGGCGTTGTAGCGACCGAGCGCGGAGATGGTCTGCCGGCCGAAGTGGTAGCTCGCCACGGCATCGCCGTGGCCCATGTAATCAACGATGTCCGGGTTGTCGTCGCTCCCGGGGCGCTCCTTGACGCGCCACCACGGCCGCAGCAGCAGCTCGAAGCCCCCGCGCTCCAGTCCGAATTGCGCGTAGAGCCGGTTCCAGCTACGCGACAGCGGATCGGACTGGCCGTTCGACTGGTGCACCAGCCCGAAGTTGAGCAACCGCCAGCGCAAGCCGAGGAACTCGCGGTCGGGGTGGAACGCGAGCATCAGCTCGGGCTCGTAGTTCGTTTCGCGAAATGGCCGCGACTGCTCCGGGTTGTACACCTGCCACTGGCTCTGCTGCGTATAGCCTGCCCAGAGCGAAGCCCCGATGCTGTCCTGCAGATCGACGAGCCGGAACTTGAAGCTGAGCTGGAACATCGCCTCCGTGTCCCGAAGGTCGATCGGCTCCGCCGGGGCCGCATGCGTCGGGCTGAAGGGCCCGGTGTTCACGTTGTTGCTGTGATGGGCGAGCAGCAGGTAGGTAGGCTTGTGCGGCAGGATGTCGAACAGCGTGTTCTTGACCCCGACCGCCCAGCGCTGGTCGATCGGCGAGCGCTCGGCGCCCTCGGGGACCGCCCGCTCGCTCGGCACGGGCCTCGGGACCGCGGCGTCGAAACACGCCAGGCGCTGGTCTGGTTGCTGGATGTTCGCGCAGCGCTCGAGCTGTTGCGCGTCGTAGGCCTGCGCCTGACCCGCGGCCAAAGCGAGCGTCAGGGCGGTGAACCAGATCGGTCTCATGTCTCGTCCTCGCATGATCGGGGACGAGTTTAGGCGGTTTCTGGCTTGAGCCAGATCAACAAGTGGCCGGCGCGACAGCGTAGCGTATGAACCCATGAAGCAGGTTTTGGTGCGCATCCTGCGCAGCCGGTGGTTCCAGATCGGCACGGGGCTGCTCGTGGCCTACGCGCTCTTCGGGTTTCTGCTCCTGCCCTGGCTCGTCCAGCGCTATGTCCCCGACTACGCGCGCGACACGCTCAAGCGCCAGGCGAGCATCGGCAAAGTCCGCATCAATCCCTTCCTGCTCACCTTCGAGGCCAACAACTTCCGGCTGGCGGAAGCCGACGGGTCGCCGATTCTGGGCGTGCAGCGCCTCTATCTCGATTTACAGACTGCGAGTCTGGCGCGCTGGGCATGGGTATTCGCACAAATCGATGTCGACGGGCTCGATCTGCATGTCATCGCGCGCGCGGACCGAAGCGTGAACCTCGCCGATCTCGTCGCGGCGGCACGCGGAGACAAGCCGGCCGCGGCCGGGAAGGACGAGCCCCCGGTGCGAATGGTGCTCAGGCATGTCGCGCTCAGCAACGGCAGGCTGACCTACACCGATCGCTCCGATCCCACGCCGGCCAGCGTGACGCTCGCGCCAATCAACTTCGAGTTCGACGACGTGTCCACGCTCCCCGAGCGCAAGGGCCCGTACACCATTCGTGCCCGGCTTCCGGGGGGCGGCACGGTACGCTGGCGCGGCGAGGTGTCTCTGCGTCCGGTCGCATCCGAGGGGGTATTTAGCATCAGCGACTTCCGGCCGGCGAGCATCTGGAAATTCGTTCAGGACGAATTCCGGCTCGACCCGCCAGACGGGGCGATCGACTTCACCACGCGCTATCGCTTCCTGTTCAGCGACGGACAGCCGCAGTTGCTGATGCAGGACGCAAACCTGCAAGTCACCGGGCTCTCGCTGCGCCAACCCGGCGCGGCGCAGCCGCTGCTTTCGCTGCAGAAAATGGCGGCCAGCGAAGTCGGCGTCGACCTGCAGCGGCGCGAAGTGACGGTGCCCAGGCTCGAGATCGCCAAGGGGCAGGTCGCGGCGGGCGTCACCGAGGATGGCACGCTCGACTGGCAGACGATCCCGATCGCGGCAAAGACGACCGCTACCCCGGCGGCGCCGCCGGCAGGCGCGGCAGATGCCAGGCCCTGGCACATCCGGCTCGATGCGGTGCAGGTCGCCGATGTCGGCGTCCACATGACCGACCAAAGTCGCGCCACTCCGCTGGTATGGAACATCGGGAACGTCGCCATCGACGCCAAGGCGCAGGTCGAGCTCGGCGCCGCGACGACCGCGGTGACGGTGAACGCGCTGCGCATCGACGTGGCCAAGTTCACGGTGGGGCAGCTTCCAGCCACCGCGCCGCTCATCGCGCTGGACAGCGTGACACTCGAGGGCGATGCGATCGACACGGGAAAGCGCGAGGTCCGGCTGCGGGAACTGGCCGTGCGCGGCGGAAGCACGCGGCTCACGCGCGACGAACACGGCGTCATCGACCTCCTTGCGGCGGCGAGCCCGAGCGACCGCGGCGTCATGCGCAGGGGCCTCGAAGAGGCCGGCAAGGCGGCGAAGGCCGAGGGTGCTCCGTGGCACCTTGGTCTCGACGCGCTCAAGCTCGCGGATATTCGGATCGCGCTGGCCGATCGCGGTTTCAGCCCCGCAATCAGTTACGAGCTGACGGACGTTTCCGCCACGCTCAAGAACCTGAGCAATGACTGGAGTGCCCCGGTCGCGTTCGACGCCTCGCTGCGGGTCGCCCAGGGCGGAAGCCTCGCCGTGGAGGGCAACTACGTGCCCGACGGGTCCGCCGCCGATGCGCGCGTGAAGCTCACTCGCCTCAACCTCGTCCCGCTGCAGCCCGCGCTCGAGCGCTACGCCACCCTCATTCTGAAGTCGGGCGACCTGTCCGCTGACGCGACGCTGCAGTACGGGGCGAAGAAATCGGGCGCGACGCTACGCGCCGGCGGAGCGCTAAGCGTCGCGGGGCTCGTGATCAACGAAGCGCAAAGCGGCGAGCGCTTCCTGTCGTGGAAATCGCTTTCGGCGGCAGGGATCCGGTTCGGCCTGGGGCCCGATCGCATGACCGTGAAGGAGATTCGCCTGGTGGAGCCCGGAGCGAAGATCACGGTGTTCAAGGACCGCAGCGTCAATCTGGCAACGGCATTGAAGAAGCAGCCCTCTCCTTCCCCCGCCACACCGGCTCAACGCGGCAACTTTCCGGTTTCAGTGGAGCGGGTGCGGGTACAAAACGGAACGGTCGACTTCGCCGACCTCAGCCTCGCGCTGCCGTTCGCCGCGCGGATCCGGGAGTTCGGCGGCGTAGTCACCGGCATCTCGTCCGACCCGGCGAGCCGCGCCCAGATGAAGCTCGAGGGCCGGGTCGACGATCAAGGGCTGGCACGGGTCGACGGAGCCGTGAGTCCGTTCGCGCCCAAGCGCTTCATGGACGTACGCGCCGAATTTCGCAACGTCGAGATGAGTCCGTTCACGCCGTACAGCGCGACGTTCGCGGGCCGGAAGATCGCCTCCGGCCGTCTCTCGCTCGACCTCGAATACAAGATCAACGAGGGCAAGCTGGCAGGCGACAACAAGATGCTGCTCGACAAATTCACCTTGGGCGAGCGCGTCGAATCGCCGAGCGCGCTGCACCTGCCGCTCGACCTCGCGATCGCGCTCCTGACCGACTCGGAGGGAAAGATCGACATCGCGGTTCCGGTGCGCGGCGACGTGGACAACCCAAAATTCAGCTACGGCCACCTCATCTGGCAGGCGATCGTCACGGTGATCAAGAACATCGTCACGGCGCCGTTCCGGGCCCTGGGCGCGCTGCTGGGCGGCGGCGCGGAGCAGCTCGATGCCGTGGCGTTCGACCCGGGCTCCGGCCGCGTCCTTCCCACCGAACTGGAGAAGCTGAAGAAGGTCGCCCAGGCATTGCAGAAGCGGCCGCAGCTCAAGGTGATCGTCGATGGCCGCTACCATGCGGCCGCGGACGGCGAAGCGCTGCGCTCCGAACGGGTTCGTCGCGAGCTGGCGGCGGCGCAGGACGTGAAGCTCGAACCGGGAGAAGATCCGGGCCCGGTGGCGTTCGACAACGCCAAGACGCAGCGCGCGCTCGAGAAGCTGCTGACCGCGCGCTCGGGCGATGGCGCCATGGCGCAATTTACCGCGCAGTTCGAAAAGCGGACCGGCCGCGAAGCCAGCCGCGTCAATCCTGCGCTGGCGTTCTTCGGCAAGGGCAGCTCGGATCGCGAGTTCTACGAAGCGCTGTACCGGCGCCTGGTAGAGCTCTATCCGCTCGCTCCCGCGGAATTGGAGGCGCTCGGTCAGCACCGCGCGGAAGCGGTGGCGCAGGCCCTGGTCAAGGACGCTGGCGTCGATGCGGCGCGAGTCGCGATCGGCAAGACCGAGGCGACCGGCGAGACCAAGCGTGACAGCGTCGAGACGAAGCTGCGCCTCGATGTCCTGAGCGGCGGCTCGTAGCGGTGGAAAACGGAATGACACAGGAGTGACGATGACGACCTACGAAACACCCGGCTGCGCCTATTGCCCGAGCACGGTGCGCGCCTGCCGGCAGGGCGAGAGCGACGTGCGTGGTCCCGGCTACTGCCCCTCCAAGGTCGACGCCGAAGGCATTGCCGGCGCCGACGACTACCGGCGCGATCCGTTCGTCGAGCGCGTGGCGCAGGTCTCGGCGGTGGTCGAGAGCGAGGGTTACTGCAAGTGGACGCGGGTCGAGGAGATCTGCCAGTTCGCCAAGCGCATGGGTTTCAAGCGCGTGGGAATCGCCACCTGCATCAGCTTCGTCGACCTGTCGCGGGTGTTCAGCGCGATTCTCGAGAGCCACGGTCTGGAGGTCGCCTCGGTCGCCTGCAAGAACGGCGGCGTACCGAAGGAGGAGATCGGGCTCAAGGACGAGGAGAAGATCCGTCCCGGGAACTTCGAAGCGATCTGCAACCCGCTGTCGCAGGCCGAGCTGCTCAACCGCGCCGGCTGCGAGCTGAACGTCATCGTCGGCCTGTGCGTGGGGCACGACAGCCTGTTCATCCGCCACTCGCAGGGACTGGTTACCACGCTGGTCACCAAGGACCGGGTGCTCGCGCACAACCCGGTGGGCGCGCTGCAGCTCGCCGACACGTACTACAGCCGCGTGTGGGGGCCGGAGAAGCCCGAGAAGCTGCCGACCAAGCCGGTCGAGGGCCGCAAGCGGGCCTGAAGAACGCCATCGCTTCCTAGCGTGCGATCTCGGCGCGGGCGGCGCGCAACTCGCGCTCGTCGGGATGCCGCGTGAGCGCGCGATCAAGCTCCTTCAGCGCGTCGGCGCGCCGCCCGGCCGAGTGCAGAGCCACGGCGTAGACGTAGGCGAAGCGCACATTGTCCGGGGCGAGCGCGGCAGCGCGTGCCAGCTCGCGCAGCGCCTCGGGCATGCGCTTGAGCCGCACCAGCGCGAGACCGAGCGCGTGGTGGAGGCTCGCATCGTCGGGGACGGCCGCGAGGCCTGCGCGCAGCTCTGC
>JBAUTZ010000112.1:0-1636 GCA_049582445.1 Burkholderiales bacterium | reverse complement strand
GGCCATTCGAGCTCGGCGTATTCCTTGGAGGTGGTGAACCCGAGCGGCAGCGTCACCGCGGCGAGCACGATCACCGCCTGCCAGCCCCAGAACGTGAGCGAAGCGAGCCAGTCGGAGAACAGCCGCGCGTGGCAGGTGCGCTGCACCACGTAGTACGAGCTGGCGAACAGCGCGCTGCCGCCGAAGGCGAAGATCACCGCGTTGGTGTGCAGCGGGCGCAGGCGGCCGTAGGAGAGCCACGGAATGCCGTAGGTCATGTCGGGCCAGATGAGCTGCGCCGCGATGAACACGCCGACCAGCATTCCGACCACGCCCCACACCACGGTCATGATCGCGAACTGGCGGACGACCTTGTAGTTGTACGTGTTGGCGACTTGCATGCGAGCGGTTCCCCCTGATTTGGCAGCAGCGCCGCCATCGTAAGTTCACGGTCGCCGAAGTGGTTTGACGTAGGTCAAACGGCCCCCTGGCGCCGAAACGAGAATCACCCTGGATAGCCCAAGCCAATCGCGCATATCGCAATAATCAATTTCACGCGGCGCCCCCGTTCGGGGTGCAATGGACGCTCGACACGATCGGAGGGAACGATGGACACAAAGGTGGTTGACAAGAGCGCAGGCAAGTGCCCGTTCACCCACATCGCCGGCGTCGGCCGTACCAACCGTGACTGGTGGCCCAACCAGCTGCGGCTGGAGCTGCTGCATCAGCATTCCGCGAAGTCCGACCCGATGGGCCAGGGCTTCGACTACGCGAAGGAATTCAGGAGCCTTGACTACAAGGCGCTCAAGAAGGACCTGGTCAAGCTGATGACCGACTCGCAGGACTGGTGGCCGGCGGACTTCGGCCACTATGGCCCGTTCTTCGTCCGCATGTCCTGGCACGCCGCCGGAACCTACCGGATCACCGACGGCCGCGGCGGCGGCGGCCGCGGCCAGCAGCGCTTCGCGCCCCTCGGCAGCTGGCCCGACAACGTCAACCTCGACAAGGCACGGCGCCTGCTCTGGCCGATCAAGCAGAAGTACGGCAGGAAGATATCCTGGGCCGACCTGATCATCCTCGCCGGCAACGTCGCGCTGGAGTCGATGGGCTTCAGGACCTTCGGCTTCGGGGCCGGCCGTGCCGACGTATGGGAGCCGGACGAGGACGTGAACTGGGGCGAGGAGATCGCGTGGCTGGGCACCGACAAGCGCTTCAGCGGCGATCGGGACCTGGGGCCGTTCGGCGCGACGCACATGGGGCTCATCTACGTCAACCCGGAAGGCCCGAACGCGAGCGGCGACTACCTGGCCGCCGCCAAGGACATCCGCGCCACCTTCGGCCGCATGGCGATGAACGACGAGGAGACCGTCGCCCTCATCGCCGGCGGCCACACCTTCGGCAAGTGCCACGGCGCCGCTCCCGAATCGCACAAGGGCCCGGATCCGGAAGGCGCGCCGCTGGAAGCGCAGGGCCTGGGCTGGATCAGCGACTACGGCTCGGGGCACGGCGCCGATACGATTTCGAGCGGCCTCGAGGTGACCTGGACCAAGACCCCGGCGCTGTGGAGCAACAGCTTCTTCGAGATCCTGTTCAAGTACGAATGGGAGCAGACCAAGTCGCCTGCCGGCGCCAAGCAATGGGTGGCGAAGAACGCGCC
>JBAUTZ010000111.1:0-3575 GCA_049582445.1 Burkholderiales bacterium | reverse complement strand
CCCTCGAGCAGGCCGAGGCTGTCGCGCAGGCCGGACAGGTCACGCGGGCGGGCGCTCTTCAGCGCCACGCGCGCCGCGATGCGCTCGACGTCGGCGAAGCGCCGCAGCATGGAGTGGATCTCGGCCGACCTGCCGTTCATGGCTTCGACCGCCTCGTGCCGCTGCACGAGCGCCTCGCGGTCGCGCAATGGATGGTGCAGCCAGTGGCGCAGCAGCCGGCTGCCCATTCCGGTGGCGCACTCGTCCAGCACCGAGAACAGGGTCGGCGCCGGCTCCCCGCGCAGCGTCTCGGTGAGCTCCAGGTTGCGCCGCGTCGCGGCGTCGAGCCGCAGGTACTCGCCGCTGCGCTCCGCCACCACCGCCGCGACGTGCGCCAGCGCCTGCCCCTGGGTCTTCTTCGCGTAGTCGAGCAGCGCACCGCAGGCGCCGACGGCGAGCGTGAGGTCCTCGCAGCCGTAGCCGGCAAGCGAATTGGCGCCGAGCTGCTCGAGCAGCTTTCTTTTGCCCGACTCCGCATCGAACTGCCAGGCGGGCAGGCGCGTGAGCGTAAACCCGTCCAGCTCGAACCCCTCAGCGACGAGCACCTCGGCCGGCGCGATGCGCCTCAGCTCGCTTGCCAGCAGCTGCGGCGCGACCTCGGCCACGCGCAGCTCGCCACTCGCGAGCGACAGCCATGCGAGTCCCACGCTCGAGCGGTCGGCGGCGAGCGCGAGCAGGATGTTGTCGGATTTCTCGTCGAGCAGCGCCGAGTCGGTGAGCGTCCCGGGCGTGACGATGCGCGTCACCTGGCGCTCGACCGGTCCCTTGGACGTGCTCGGATCGCCGATCTGCTCGCAGATCGCCACCGATTCGCCCAGCTTCACGAGCTTGGCGAGGTACTGGTCGACCGCATGGAAGGGAACGCCCGCCATCCTGATCGGCTGGCCCGCGGAAGCGCCGCGCGTGGTGAGCGTGATGCCGAGCAGGCGCGCCGCGCGCTCGGCGTCGTCGTAGAACAGCTCGTAGAAGTCGCCCATCCGGTAAAAGAGCAGGATGTCCGGATGCTCCGCCTTGATGCGCAAATATTGCTGCATCATCGGCGTGTGCTCTACCTGCCTGTCGTTCAAGGCTTAAGTCCCGCTTCCAGTGATGGGCGTCCGAATCAGGGGGCGTTGCGGCCCGCGGGGTGAATTCTAGTGGTCCGCGCCGGGGATGTCGCCGACTGAGAAATAGAGCGCCAGGGGCGGTTACGTGTGGCGGCTAGAAGAGAATTCTTTTTTTGGAATGAGGCGCCCCGATCCGAAGTGGGGGGGTGGCTTTGAGCGGAGGGCGGGGGAGGATCGAGCGGGGTCTGGTATTAGAAAAGAAATTTAGAAAAATTTTGGGAAAGATCCGAAGCGCCTCCAACTTAACTAGTATTAGTTGACAATGTAACGCGCGCAGCGAGCAATGTCCGCTGTGGGTCGTAAGCGGTCACCCGAGGGATCCCCGGGAATCACGCTCGCCCACAACTCACTGGAACGTGCCCCAGGGGCGCCTGCAGGAACTAGTGGGTCACCTCGAGCCCTCGATCCCCTGAACCGCGGACCCCTAGCTCGAAGTCTCGAGGACCCCATCTGGCGCAGGCTCCGGCTGGCGCTAGAGCTTCCCAGTCTCTCGGAACCCCGTCTCGAGGGGCCGTGCCCCCTAGGCGTGACAATCCAGACGAGATCGTTCGATTTCGTAGAAGCACCGGAAGAATGGTGGGATAGAGGTCCAGTACAATGTGTGCCTGCCGGAAAAGATCGCGTACTCAAATTTCCCCGACAGAGCGTACTTGGCCCGCGGCACAGAGCGCAGATAACCTGGAACCAGATCGTCAAGCGTGCTTGGGTACACGCCGTTCTTCGCACGGTATTGTTCGGACGCTTGAGCGATTTCCTTTGCGTTCGTTCGCGCGACCCAGTTCTGCAGTAGCGAATTTCCAAGCACGAGCAGGAGGGTGACGAATGGAATAGCGGCGAATGTGAATAACGCCCCCCACTCGCGGACTTTACCTAGGGCGTTGATGACCGCGACCAGTAGCGCGAACAGCAACCAGATCGAACATACGGCAAAGGAGAATAGGAAGCTCCCGTCGGAAACGTCGATCGCGGCTGGAACGCCGACAATCAAAAGGCTCACTACAAGAAACTTCCGGATATAGGCCTTTTCGTCTTCCGCGGACATATCACGCACGCCTTTTGCGCCGAGGCTTGGTCACCGACGAACGCTACATTGACCCATCGTCCCATTATTAAGGTCCCGGCGAATGGCCGCGTTCGGCGGCGGGTTCAACCGGATATTCGTGGCGAACAGCTATCGGTACCTAACAGACTTTTGGACCGAAAACGATTTTCCCCGCATCAGTAAAGCGCCGACTTAATCCTTTCTGGCGCGTCGCGGTCGTAGACTTCGCCCCCGAGCTCGCCTTGGCTGAGCTCTGCGATGAGGGCGCCGGTGGAGGGAAGGCTCTTGCGGTCGAGCTTCGCGCCCTCGTCCCACAGCCTGGAGCGCACTATCGCCTTCGAGCAGTGGAAGTAGATGCGCTCGACGTGCACGACCAGCACGCAGCGCGGCAGCTTGCAGTTGACCGCGAAGCCCTGCATCAGCTCGGGGTCGACCGTGATCGAGGCTCGGCCGTTCACACGAAGCGTCTCACCCACGCCCGGAATGAGGAACAGCAGCGCGATTCGCGGATCGCGCAGAATGTTGCTGAATCCGTCGATCCGGTTATTGCCGGGCCGATCCGGTAGCGCAAGGGTCTTGTCGTCGATGACGCGCACGAAGCCCGGCGCATCGCCCTTGGGGGAGCAATCTAGGCCTTCCGGTCCGGCGGTCGCGACCGCCACGAAAGGTGCGGCTTCGATGAGCTTGCGGTAGCCGCTGTTTATGTGGTCGATCTCCTTGATGACCGCCACTTTCGACTTTTCGCCATAAAGGGCTCGCAGCTGCCCCGTGGAAGTGATCAGATGATCGCGGTAGGCCATGTTTGCCTCGTCTCGAGCGGGCGCGCTTGGTCGGGAACGCGCATCCCAGACGCAAAGCTACTCTCCGCAAGCCTGGCAGACAACGTCGCCACGGCGGATGCCGAAGGTGGTCGCTGACGGGCGGCGGCGGCCATTATTCGTCATCCGCAGCTAAGGCCCTAGCGGCGGTTCCTCCAATCAGGCGCTCGGTCAGTTCAAGTCGCCCAGCGTAAGCCGGCTAACAATTTGACGGGCGCCTCGCCGTCAGAACGCGCGGATCTGGTCCAGGTCCTCGATCGCTGGGGCCAGCCAGGGCACGTCGGTGCGATCGATAGCGCGGATGGAGAGCGCCTCGTAGGCCGTATGCGCCGGATGGCCGTCGGTCGGCTTCGCGACGACCAGGCAGACACCGAGGAGAACCGCGCCGGCGAGTGCTGCACGGAGGAGGTGTTTGGCGCTCATGGCGGGCTCCCTCGGTAAGGGGTGGCAGAGGTCGGCTTAGTTACGGCCGATCCAGGTGTAGTTGGAGGCGAAGATGAAGTCCTCGGGCACGCCTTGCTGGGTGGCGTGCTGGGGCTGGATCTGCTGCGCGGCGATCGGCTGGAAGGC
>JBAUTZ010000110.1:0-2528 GCA_049582445.1 Burkholderiales bacterium | reverse complement strand
GACAGCGGCGTCGGGTTCTCGAACGGGTGCGCCGAGTTCGCGTTGAAGAAGCCGCCGCCGTTGGTGCCCAACTGCTTGATCGCGACCTGCGAGGCGACCGGCCCGACCGGCAGCGTCTGATCGGTCGCCGTCTTCGCTTCCTTCCCGTCAAGGTATTGCACCGGCTGCAGCAGCTTCACGGTCTTGTAGGGGGCGAAGGTCTGCACCACGCCCTGCGTCACCAGCGCGCCGGAGAGCAGCAACGACAGCGGCAACAGGACGTACAGCGTGGTCCGTGTGACGTCGACCCAGAAGTTGCCGATGCCGGCGGCCTGCCTGCGCGCAAAGCCGCGCGCGAGCGCGATCAGCACCGCCATGCCGGTGGCGGCCGAGAGGAAGTTCTGCACCGCCAGCCCGAGCATCTGCGTCAGGTAGCTCATCGTCAGTTCGCCCGCGTAGCCCTGCCAGTTGGTGTTGCTGGCGAAGCTCACCGCGGTGTTGAACGACGAGTCCGGCGAAACCGCGGCCATTTTCTGCGGGTTGAGCGGCAGCAGGCCCTGAAGCCGCTGCAGCGCGTACACGGCGCCGAAGCCGAGCAGGTTGAACCACAGCACGCCCCAGAGGTAGCGCATCCAGTGCATGTCGTCGTCCGGCCTCACGCCGGCGATGCGGTAGACGAGGTTCTCCAGCGGCGCGAGGAACCGGGTGCGGCCCTCGTAGACGTTGGCCATGTAGGCGCCGAGCGGCTGCGCCAGCGCAAGCAGCGCGACAACGTAGACGACGCATTGCAGGAACGCGTTCACCTAGAAGTCCTCCGCGTTCAGCAAGGCGTATACGAGGTAGGCGCACAAGCCAAGCGCCAGGAGCAGCGCGAGCCACATGAAAGCGCCCATCATTTCTTCTCCATCAGGCGGGCGCACAGCAGGCCCAATCCGACGGTCAGGCCGAAGAGCGCCGCCGTGAGCAACAGCAAGGACAGATCCACCGGCATCCCCGAGAACGATTGCAAGAACGCCAATCTTGGGCGCGGGGACGTAAAAACGGCATTAAGACTCCAAATGGGTACGCGACGGCGCATCACTTACGCGCGCGTAAGTCGTGCGTAAAAATCCGTCGAGCGATGTTGCGTCGCACAATCGCCGGGCGTATATTCGCGCACCTTTCGCCGCCTGACTGCGTATGGCTCACTCAGCCGCCCACGGCAGCACGAACAACGGCAAGTCCTCGCTCGGCGTGCTCACGCTCGCGGCCCTCGGCGTGGTGTTCGGCGACATCGGCACCAGTCCCCTGTACGCGTTCAAGGAGGCGTTCGCCGGCTCGCACGGCCTGCCGCTGAACGAGGCGAACGTGCTCGCGGTGCTGTCGATGATGTTCTGGTCGGTGACGCTGGTGGTGTCGCTGAAATACGTCAGCATCGTGCTGCGCTTCGACAACGGCGGCGAAGGCGGGATCCTCGCGCTGCTCGCGCTCGCCTCGCGCCTGACGCACGCGAACCCGCGCCTCGCCTGGACGGTGGCCACGCTGGGCGTGTTCGGCGCCGCGCTGTTCTACGGCGACGCGATCATCACGCCCGCGATCTCGGTGCTCTCCGCCGTGGAAGGCGTCTCGGTGGTCACCCCCGCGTTCCAGCACTGGGTCGAGCCGCTCACGATCGGCATCCTGATCGGGCTGTTCGCCATCCAGAGCCACGGCACGGGTGCGGTGGGGCGCCTCTTCGGGCCGGTCACGGTGCTCTGGTTCTTCGCGCTCGCCGCGCTTGGCGCCGTGTCGATCGCGCGCACCCCGGGGGTGCTCGCCGCGGTCGATCCGCGCTATGCGCTCGCCTTCGCGCTCCATTCGCCCGGGCTGACCTTCCTCGTGCTCGGCGCGGTGTTCCTCGCGATCACGGGGGCTGAGGCGCTGTACGCCGACATGGGCCATTTCGGCCGCACGCCGATCCGACTGGCGTGGTTCGGCCTGGTCTTTCCCTCGCTGATGATCAACTACTTCGGACAGGGCGCGCTCGTGCTGCGCGATCCCCAGGCGCTGAAGAACCCGTTCTACCTGCTCGCGCCCGAGGGGCTGCTCGCGCCGCTGGTGCTGCTCGCCACCGCGGCCACGGTGATCGCCTCGCAGGCGACCATCTCGGGCGCATTCTCGGTCACGCAGCAGGCGGCGCGCCTGGGCTACCTGCCGCGCGTGACGACGCGGCATACCTCGGCGACCGAGCGCGGCCAGGTCTACGTGCCACCGGTGAACTGGACGATGCTCGCGCTGGTCGTGCTGGTGGTCCTCGGCTTCAAGTCATCGAGCGCCATCGCCTCGGCCTATGGCATCGCGGTGTCCGGCACCATGGTGCTCACCACCGCGCTGATCGCCATCGTGGCGCTGTCGCTGCCGAAGCGGGCGAACCCGCTGTTCCTCGCCCTGCTCGGGCTGATCGGCGCGGTCGAGCTGCTGTTCTTCGGCGCCAACGCGATCAAGTTCGCCGACGGCGGCTGGTTTCCCATCGCCTGCGGCCTCGCGCTGTTCGCCGTGCTGACGACCTGGAAGCGCGGCGGGACGGTGCT
>JBAUTZ010000109.1:0-1817 GCA_049582445.1 Burkholderiales bacterium | reverse complement strand
ACCCTGGCGCGACGGCGGGACGCTGTCGGTGCGCTGGACGGGAGGCGGCTTCGACGTCGCGGTGCCGGATGTCGACTACGGATTCACCGGCGTGAGCCTGCCGGCCGAGCCCGACGGCTATCGACTGGGCGCAGGCGTCGAGGCCTTCGAGTTCGCCGATGGCAGCAGCTATACGCTGGAAGGGGTGCTCGCGCAGGCCGAGGTGTTGCTGCTCCTGGGCGAATACCACGTCGGGCGCGACTCCGGGCTGCATCTCCTCGCGCCGGGCTACGAGTCGATCGTGCTCGATGATTTCATCGGCGCCTCCGAGGTCGCGATCTCCCGCGACGGCGCGGATCTCGTGCTTACTGTCGATGGTGGCGGGGCCGAGGCGCGCATCGCGGGCTGGTACGGCACGAACGGCATGACGCCGCCCACCGGCCTGCGCTTCACTTTCGATGGCGAGGTCGATGCCGCGACGCTCAGTGCGGCCGCGCTCGAGGTCCACGGCACCGAAGGCGACGACGCGCTGACCGGGCTCGACGGCCATCGCGACAGGCTTTACGGCGAGGGCGGCAACGATGTTCTCGCCGGCGGCTCGGGCGACGACCTGCTGCAAGGCGGCGAAGGCGCGGACGTTTACCTCCTCGAAGCGGGCGGCGGGCACGATCTCATCGACAATTCTTATTTCTGGGCCTGGCCCTCGATCGACGACCGGATCCGCGTTGCCGATGGCCTCGCACCCCAGGACGTGCTCCTCAGCCGCAACTATTCCGACCTCTCGGTCTGGGTGCGGAACAGCACGGCGCGGATCGAGGTCCCGGGCTGGTTCTACGACGCTCGCAGCAGGCTCGCCGGCATTGAGTTCGCCGACGGCACGTTCTGGGACGCCGACGCGATGGAGGGGCGCCTCGAGCCCGCGCCCGGGACGAACGGCGACGACGTGATCTTCGATAGCGAGGGCGACGACCTGATCGATGCGCTTCGAGGCGACGACGAGATCGATGCCTCAAGCGGCGGCAACGACCTCATCGACGCCGGCGCGGGCGACGACTCGGTTTACGTGGAAGGGCGCGCGCTCGTGATCGGCGGCCCGGGTGACGACTGGATCGAGCACTACGGCGATGCCGGCGTGATTGCATTCAATCCGGGCGATGGCAACGACACGGTCTACGTGGCGGGCGCGCTGACGCTGTCGATCGGTGGCGGCGTTCGGCCGGGCGATCTCGCGCTCGGCCAGGACGGCGCCGATCTGCTGCTCGACGTCGCTGGAGCCGGCTCGATCCGTCTCACGCGTGCGGGCGAGGAAGACGCGGCCGCGTGGCCGGAGATCACGCTGCAGCTTTTCGGCTCGGTACATCTGTACGACTTCAACGCGGCGATCGACGCGCTCGCTTACGCAGCCGACGGCGATCCGATCTACGCGCTCCCGCTCGCCGACGTGCTCCAGGCGCACGAAACCTCGTTCAGCGAATCGGACGGCATCGGCGGCGCGATCGCCTGGCAGTACGCAATGAGGCGCTCCGCCGCCGCGCTGTCGGACGCGCAGGTGCGGTCGGTGCTGGCCGACTCGACGTTTGGTTCCGAGGCGCAGCCGATCACGCTCAAGCAGCCCAACCAGCCGCCAGCGCTGGCGAATCCGATTGCAGACCAATCCGCCACGGAAAATCAGGCGTTCGAATTCGCTTTGCCGAGCGAGACGTTTGCCGATCCGGATGTCGGCGACACGCTCGCCTACGGCGCCACGCTCGCCGACGGTTCTGCGCTGCCCACATGGCTCGCGTTCGACGCGGAAAGCGCGACGTTCTCCGGAACCCCGGGCTCCGAAGATGGCGGCA
>JBAUTZ010000108.1:0-4089 GCA_049582445.1 Burkholderiales bacterium | reverse complement strand
GACACGCCCTTGCCGCGCGTCACGAAGCCGCGGATCGGGTCCGGCGGCACCGGCTTGCAGCACTTCGAGAGTTGCGTCAGCAGCCGATCGATGCCCACGACCAGGATGCCGCTGTCGCCCGGGACCGACTTGGTCTTGCGCGGCGCCACCGGCTTGGGCACGGGATGCGGCGACGGTGCGGCGGTTCCCGCCATCGCACGCAGCGCCGCCTGCAGCTGGCGCAGGTTCACTTCGTCGCGCGCGACCGCCGCGTAGAGATCGTCCTGCCGGGCGAATCCGAGCCGCGCCGCGAGCGCGTCCAGGCCGGCCTGTGCGCCACCCTCGCGCTTGATCTCCTTTTCCACCATGGCGCGGCCCGTCGCGACGGTCTCGGCCAGCGCCTCGCTGTTGAACCATTGCCTGATCTTCTGGCGCGCGCGCGGGCTCTTGGCGAAGCCGCGCTCGGTGCTCAGCCAGTCCCGCGACGGCCCTCCGCTCTTCGCGACCACGAGCTCGACACGCTGACCGCTGCGCAGCGGGGTCTCGAGCGGCACGAGGTGGCCGTCGACCTTGGCGCCGCGGCACCGATGCCCGAGATCGGTGTGCAAGGCATAGGCAAAGTCGATCGGCGTCGAGCCCGCCGGCAGGTCGACCACCTTGCCCTGCGGCGTCACGACGTAGACGGTGTCGTCGAGCGCCGCCTGGCGCGTCTTCTCGGCCCAGCTCGCGCTGTCGGCCACCTCGTCGCGCCACGCCAGCAGCTCGCGCAGCCAGGCGATCTTCTCCTCGAACTTGCCTTCGGCGCGCGTCGCCGTGCCCGCCTCCTTGTAACGCCAGTGCGCGGCGACGCCGAACTCCGCGTGGCGGTGCATCTCCTCGGTGCGTATCTGCACCTCCAGCGTCTTGCCGCCGGGCCCGATCACGGCGGTGTGCAGCGACTGATACATATTGCCCTTGGGCCGCGAGATGTAATCGTCGAATTCCCTCGGAATCGGCTGCCACAGATCGTGCACCACGCCGAGCGCCGCATAGCAATCCTTGGGCGAGCCGACGATCACGCGCAGCGCGCGCACGTCGTAGAGCTCCGAAAAGTCGAGGCCCTTGCTGCGCATCTTGTTCCAGATCGAGTAGATATGCTTCGGTCGGCCGGCGATCTCGGCCTTCACCCCCGCGGCCCGTAGCTCACGGGCCAGCAGCGCCATCGCGTCCGCGATGTACTGCTCGCGCTCGACGCGTTTCTCGTCGAGCATCTTGGCGATCTTCTTGTATACGTCCGGCTCGAGGAAGCGGAACGACAGGTCCTCGAGCTCCCACTTGAGCTGCCACACGCCCAGCCGGTTGGCGAGCGGCGCGTAGATGTCGAGCGTCTCCCGCGCGTAGCCGCTGCGCTCGGCCACCGGATTCTTGGCGAACCAGCGCAGGGTCTGCGTGCGGCTCGCCAGGCGGATCAGGACGACGCGGATGTCCTCGACCATGCCGAGGACCATCTTGCGCAGGACTTCGTGATGCTGCTGCTGTGTCCCGCGCGTGAGCACGCGCAGCTGGTATAGCCTTTCCACTCCCGCGGCGAGGGCCGCGACGTCATCGCCGAAACCCTCGCGCAGGGGCTCGATGTCGCCGACGTACTTGGGCGCGGCGAACAGCACGCCCGCGGCGCGTCCCGCGGGATCGAGCCCGATGCTGGCCAGGCTCGCTCCGAGGCCGACGGCGTGCGGCCACACCGGCTCGCCGGTCGATAGCGTGTGTCCGGCGTAGAGCGGCTCGGCGAACTCCAGCGCTCGCGCGACGAGGGCGCGCTGCTGGCCGGACAATCCCTCGGCGATCGGGTCGAGCGCTGCCGCGGCGCTGTTTTGCGCGTGTAGCTGGACGACCGAGACCATGCTGCTATTGTACTGGCCGCCCATGTCCGATCGTCACGCCGCGCCAAAGATTTCGCCGCACCTGCTGCTCGTCCTCACCGCGCTGTTCTGGGCCGGACACTGGATCGTCGCTCGCGCGGTGCACCTCGAAGTGACCCCGGCCTCCCTTTCTTTCTGGCGCTGGGCGACAGCGATCGCGGTGCTCTGGCCGCTGGCGGGGCGCCAGCTCGTGCGCGACTGGCCGGTGATCCGCGCCCACTGGAAGGCGATCGCGTTCTTCAGCCTCACCGGAAACGCCGTCTACAACATGGTCGGCTACTACGGAATCCGCGAGACCACGGCCACCAACGCCGTGCTCATCCAGTCGGTGACCCCGGCTCTGATCCCCCTGTTCGGCCTATTGCTATTTCGCGAGCGCATCGGGTTTCGCGCGCTGGTCGGCGTCGCGGTCTCGTTTTGCGGCGTGGTAGCCATCGTCGCCCGGCTCGACCTGCACGTGCTCGCGAACCTGCAGATTAATCGGGGCGACCTGTTCCTGCTGGCGAACGTCGCGCTCTGGGCGCTGTATACCGTGTGCCTGCGCTGGAAGCCCCCCAGCCTGTCGCAGCTGAGCTTCTTGCTCGCCTGCTCGCTGTTCGGCATGGTGCCGATGCTGCCGATCTACGCCGCCGACCTCGCCGCGGGCGGGCGCATGGCGCTCGCCTGGGGCCCGGTGCTGACGATCCTGTACCTCGGCATCTTCCCGTCGGTCGCCTGCTTCCTGATGTGGGGCAAGGGCGTGCAGGCGATCGGCCCCGGACCTGCCGGCGCCTACCTCTACCTCATCCCGCCCTTCGGCGCACTGATGGCGATCGCCTTCCTCGGCGAGCGCCTGCACCCGTACCACGTGGTCGGGATGGCGCTGATCTTCGCCGGCGTGTGGCTCGCGGCGCGCGGCCGGCGGCGCTAGCATGGGCTGGCTGAAGCGGTGGCGCAGGCGGCGCGTGCTCGCGCGGCACCGCATCGACGACGCGCTGTGGCAACGCACGCTCGCCAGGCTTCCGTTCCTGCGCGGCCTGGATGCGCCGCAGACGAGGCGGCTGCAGGAGCTCGCGCTCCTGTTTCTCGCCGAGAAGGAGTTCTCCGGCGCGCGCGGACAGAAGGTCGGCGACGCGATGCGGCTCTCGATCGCCGCCCAGGCATGCCTCCTGGTGCTCGAGCTCGGCCTGGACTGGTACGACGGCTGGAGCGGAATCGTCATCTACCCGTCCGACTTTCGCGTGCGGCGCAGCGAGATCGACGAGACGGGCGTCATGCACGAGTGGGACGACGAGCTGGCCGGCGAGTCCTGGCCGGGCGGTCCGGTGGTGCTGTCCTGGGACGCCGCGCAGCACGACGAGTACGCGAACGTGGTAATCCACGAGTTCGCCCACAAGCTGGACATGGCGAACGGCGATGCCGACGGCGTGCCGCCGCTGCATCGCGGCATGGACCCCGCCGCCTGGCGCGCGGCGTTCGAGGAGTCCTACGCCGGCTTCTGCGAGGCCGTGGATCGCGGCCAGGACACCTGGCTCGATCCGTACGCGGCCGAGGACCCGGCCGAATTCTTCGCCGTGCTGAGCGAAGCGTTCTTCGAGGCGCCGAACGAAACGCGGCGCCGCTACCCGGACGCCTACGCGCAGCTGCGGCTTTTCTACCGGCAGGATCCGGCAGGGAGGGTCAAGGCGTGAAGACCCTGCTCATCGTCTATCACACCCATGGCGTGAAGACGGAGCGCATGGCCGAGGCCGTCGAACGCGGCGCGCGGGCGGCGTTGCGGGAAGCTCAGGCCGAGGAGGAGGCTCAAGTGGTCGTCAAGCGTGCCGCCGAAGCCGGGCCGCAGGATCTGCTCGCAGCCGACGCGCTGCTCCTCGGCACGCCGGAGAACTTCGGCTACATGTCCGGCATGATGAAGGACTTCCTCGAGCGCGTGTTCTATCCCTGCGAAGGCAAGGTCGAGGGCCGGCCCTATGCGCTGTTCGTCAGCGCCGGGCAGGACGGCGCCGGCGCCAGGACT
The DNA here is from genome assembly GCA_049582445.1 of Burkholderiales bacterium. Taxonomy (GTDB): domain Bacteria; phylum Pseudomonadota; class Gammaproteobacteria; order Burkholderiales; family SG8-39; genus DAHVFK01. Next base: position 216 of record JBAUTZ010000108.1, on the reverse strand, counting down.
TCGGTCGAGCGCATCGTCACCGGGCTGCGCCTGCGCAAGGCGCACGAGGCGATCATCGCCCTGAAAGAGCTCACGCCGGAGACACTGGCGCAGTGCGAGGAACTGGGCGCGACCTTCGCTGCCGGGCTCGCGCTCGGCGTGCTCTAGCGCGCCCGGCCGAGCCCGATGTGCGTGAGGTCGGCGAGATTGCGCGGCCGCGCGCTGCCGGCCGCGAGC
>JBAUTZ010000107.1:0-1904 GCA_049582445.1 Burkholderiales bacterium | reverse complement strand
GTGCTCGACTGCCACGGCCGCTACGAGAACGGAACCTTCACGCTGAACGTGAAGCAGTCGATGAACCCGCCGTTCCACATTCCGCTGGCCGTCAAGATCGGGCCTCATGAACGGGTGTTGTCGATCAGGAAGTCCGAGGAGAACTTCGCCTTCTAGAACCTTCCCGCGAAACCCGTCCCGTCGCTTCTACGTCGCTTCTCCGCGCCAGTAATCCTCAACTACCCCTACACCGAGGACGAGCTCGTGCACCTGATGGCGCACGACGACGACGCGTTCAATCGATGGGAGGCCGGCCAGAGGCTTGCCGCAACGACGATACTTGATAAAGCCGGCGACCCGTCGCCGGCTTTCGTCGACGCCTGCGCGCGGGTGCTCGAGCGCTCGGCCGAGGACCCCGCGTTCGCCGCCGAGGCGCTCGCGCTTCCCGCGGAGGGCTTCCTCGCCGAACAGATGGCGGTGGTCGATCCCGACGCGCTGCACGCGGCACGCAACCTGCTGCGCCGGCGCATCGCCACCGCTCTCAAGGAGCCGCTACTCGCCGCCTACCGCGCCAACGCGGTCCCGGGCCCCTACGCCCCCGAGTCCGCCGCCATCGGCCGGCGGGCACTGAGGAACCTGTGCCTGGGCACGCTGATGGAGCTCGACACCGCCGACATCCGCGCGCTGTGCTACGAGCAGTACGCACAGTCGGACAACATGACCGAGTCGTTCGCCGCGCTCGGCTTCCTTGCCAACTGTGACTGCATCGAACGCGACAAGGCGCTGGCGAGCTTCTACAGCCGCTGGAAGGACGAGCCGCTGGTGGTGGACAAGTGGCTCGCGGTGCAGGCCACCTCGCGCCTGCCGGACACGCTGTCGCGCGTGCGCGCGCTGCTTGGGCATCCCGCGTTCGACATCAAGGTGCCGAACAAGGTCTATGCCCTGATTCGCCCCTTCGCCGCCAACCACGTGCGCTTCCACGCCGCCGATGGCGGCGGGTACGCGTTTCTCGCCGACCAGGTCATCGCGCTTAACGCGCTCAATCCTCAGGTCGCAGCGCGCATGGCGCGCGGCTTCGATCGCTGGCGCAGGTTCGACCCGGTACGCCAGGCTCATGCGGTAGCGCAACTCGAGCGCGTGCGCGACGCCGAGGGCCTGTCGCGCGACGTCGCCGAGATCGTCACCAAGGCGCTTGCGTGACCACGGCGACGGTCGCGATATTCGCGATCGTTTACGTCGGGATGGTCCTCGGCGGGCTGCCGTTCCTGCAGCTCGACCGCACCGGCGTCGCGCTTCTGGGCGCGATCGCGGTGGTGGGTCTGGAGATCCTCAGCCCCGAGCAGGCGGCACGCGCGGTGCACCTGCCCACGCTGCTGCTGCTGTTCTCGTTCATGGTGATCTCGGCGCAGATGCGCCTCGGCGGCTTCTACGGCTGGGTGACCGAGCGCATCGCGGCGCTGCCGCTTTCGCCGCCGGCGCTGCTTGCGGCGGTGATCGCGGTCGTGGCCGCCTTGTCCGCGGTGTTCAGCAACGACGTGGTCTGCCTCGCGGTCGCGCCGGTACTTGCCGATGCCTGCCTGCGCCGCCGGCTCGACCCCGTGCCGTTCCTGCTCGCGCTCGCCTGCGCGGCCAACGTCGGCTCCGCAGCGACGCTCATCGGCAATCCGCAGAACATGCTGATCGGGCAGAAGCTCGAGCTCGACTTCCCGCGCTACATGGAGCAGGCGATCGTGCCGGTGTCGCTCGGGCTGGCCGCGACCTGGGGGCTGATCACCTGGCAGGCACACGCGCGCTGGCATGCCGAGCCGCCGCCCGAGGCGCTCTCGCGCGTGTCCGCCCCGGCGCGGCTCGATCCCTGGCAGACGGCGAAGGGCCTCGCGGTGGCGCTCGCGCGCGTCCCCGGCCCGTCGCGCATCGACCTGTGG
>JBAUTZ010000106.1:0-3236 GCA_049582445.1 Burkholderiales bacterium | reverse complement strand
TCGCGCTCGGCCTGCGCGACAACGACAAGGGGCGCCTGAGCTTCGTCGACCCTTCCTATTCGGTGGTCGCCGACGGGCCGTTCAAGACGGTGGGCGGCACCTCGCAATGGAGCGACGCGGCGAAGGTTGCGCGGCGCTTCGGCCGCTTCGGCGTCGCCTCCAGGGTCGAGCATTTCCGCATGCGCAGTTCGGAGCTCTTCGAGCACTACGAGGATTTCGGGCTGCCCGACATCGACCTCGCGTTCATCGACGGCAATCATTCCTACGACAACGTGCGGGCAGATTTCCTCGGCGCGCTGCGCCGCATGCGCAAGAACGGCTATCTGCTGCTACACGACACCAACATCTACCTGCGCGAGCTCGTGCGGCACGCCGGCGTGAAGCGCTGGCTGAAGGCGGTCAAGCGGCGCAAGGATCTGTTCGAAGCGGTCGACTTCCCGTTTTCCTCGGGGGTCGCGCTGGTGCGCGTGCTGGAAGACGACGCGTGGCGGCAGCTGGACTCATCCTCGGCGCCCTGACCGGCGCGGCGGGCGCGCTCGCGGCCTACGGGTTCTGGCGCAAGGTCTGGTTCTTTCGCAATCCGCCGCGCCGCACCCCGCCCGGCGAAGGCGTGGTCTCGGCGGCGGACGGCACGGTCGTCTACGTCAAGTCCGTCGCGCCCGGCGCGGAGGTCTTCAGCATCAAGCAGGGCCTCGCGGCGAGGCTGAGCGACATCGTGCGCGAGGACCTGGCCGCGCCGAAGCTCGTCATCGGGGTCTTCATGAGCCCGTTCGACGTGCACTACAACCGCGCGCCGCTCACGGGGACGGTCGGCTTCGTGCGCCACCATCCCGGCCGCGGCTCGAACCTCCACATGGGCCCCATGCACTGGCGCATCCTGCTCGGGCGAAAGCCGTATTACGAACGCAGCGAGCACATCGTGCGCAACGAGCGCACGGTCACGAAAATCGACGCGACGCTCGGCGGCGAGCCGCTCACCTGCTACGTCGTGCAGATCGCGGCCAGGACCGTGGCCGGGATCGACAGCTACGTCGCCCCGGGCGCGCGGGTGGAGCGCGGCGCGATCTTCGGCATGATCCGCATCGGCTCGCAGGTCGACGTCGTGCTGCCGGCGCGGCCGAACCTCAGGGTGCGCGTACGCCCCGGCGACCGGGTGCGCGCCGGCGAGACGGTGCTCGCCGAGTACGACGGTTGAACGGAAATCAACGAAGCCGGCCCGGGTCCGGAAAAATCGTATCTGACCCCGATTTTCGTTATTCGTCGTCGCGCAGGAGGCGCGCGCGATTCCAGTCGCGCGGGTGGTAGCGCACCCGCACCTTGGCGCCCGGATCGGGCACCAGGACCCGCAGACAGGGCGCGAGCTCGGTGCGCACCATCGCCTTGCCCGCGCCGTGCGGCGTGTAGCGGTAGCGCACGCGGAACGCGGTGCCGTCGGGCCAGACCTCGAGCACCTCGCCCTCCGCGATCACGCCTTCGGCGTCGAGGCGCTCGCGCTCGCGCCGCGCGCGGCGCGCCGCAGCGTAGTTGATGCTGCCGGCGAGCGCGGCGAATACGGCGATGACGGGGAATCCTGCGTCCATGCGATCGGCTCCACCGCAAGTCTACCCCCGAGCACGGGGCTCGCGTAAGCTCGCGCGCAGTCAGGATGTCCGGGCCGAGGACGATGCCGATCACGACGCGCGACGGGGCGGAGCTGTACTGGGAGCGCGAGGGCGCGGGGCCGGCGCTGCTGCTCGGCGCGGGGCTGGGCGGCGCGGGGAGCTGGTGGGAGCCGAACCGCGCGGCGCTCGCCGAACGCTTCACCGTCTACACGTTCGATCAGCGCGGCACGGGACGCTCGACCCGAGCGCCGGTCAGGTCGATCGAGCAGATGGCGGAGGACCTGGTCGCGGTGCTGGACGCCGCCGGGCTCGATTCCGCGCACTACCTCGGGCATTCCACGGGCGGGGCGATCGGGGTCGCGGCCGCGCTCGACCATCCCGGGCGGCTTCGCTCGCTCATGCTGTACGCGAGCACCACCCACGGCGACGCGTACCGGCGCCGGGTGTTCGCGCTGCGCCAGAGACTATTCGAGTCGCTCGGCGCCGAGGCCTACGCGCAGTACACCTCGCTCCTGCTCTATCCGCCGTACTGGATCAACGCGAACGACGCGCTTCTCGCCACGATGGAAAAGCAGGCGGCGAGCGCGCTTGGCGCGCCCGCGGTGCAGGCGAGCCGGCTGGCGGCGATCCTCGAGTTCGACCGGCGATCGGAGCTCGGCCGCGTCCGCATCCCGACGCTGGTGCTGTGCGCCGACGACGACATCCTCACGCCGCGTTACTTCTCGGAGGAGTACGCGCGGCGCATCCCCGGCGCGAAGAGCCGCTGGGAGCCGCGCGGCGGCCACGCGCTGTCGCGCACCGAGCCGGAGACCTTCAACCGCATCGCGCTCGAATTCTTCACCGCAGTGGAAACCGCCTAAGGAGGAGCCATGCCGATCAAGCCCGTCATCCCCGCAGGATCCCCGCCGCCGCTCGCGCCCTACTCGCCCGGCGCGCGCGCCGGCAACGTGCTCTACGTGAGTGGCACGCTGGCGCTCGACGCGCAGGGCAAGCTCGTCGGCCCGGGCGACGTGCGCGCGCAGACGCGCCAGGTGCTGGAGAGCATCAAGTCGGTGCTCGCGGCCGCGGGCGGAAGCATGAGCGACATCGCGTTCAACCAGATCTTCCTCAAGGACCTCGCCGACTACGCGGCGATGAACGAGGTGTACCGCGAGTATTTCCCCGCCAACCCGCCGGCGCGCTACTGCATCCGCGCCGACCTGGTGAAGCCCGAGTTCCTGGTCGAGATCGCGTCGACCGCGCACCTGGCGGGCTGAGGTCGCCCGGGAGACTTGCCTGCGCATCTTGATGCGCATACACTATGCGCATCATTATACGCAGGATCTAGCCATGCCCGCCTCCCCCGCCTCGCGCCGGCGTAAGAAAGCCGCCAACCTGAGCGTCGACGAGCGCCTGCTCGAGCGCGCGCGGCAGCTCAAGCTGAACCTGTCGCAGGTGCTGGAAGCCGGCCTCGAGGACGCCATCCGGCGGGAGGAAGGCGCGCAGTGGCTGAAGAGGAACCGTGCGGCCCTGGAGGCCTACAACGAGCACGTAGAGAAGCACGGCGTGTTCAGCGACGGGCTGCGCTCGTTCTGATGGCGCAGTTCGACGTCTACCGCAATCCCAATCCCGCCAGCCGGGCGCGCGTTCCGTACC
>JBAUTZ010000105.1:0-9672 GCA_049582445.1 Burkholderiales bacterium | reverse complement strand
GCACGACCTCCTTGTGCTTGCCGGCGACCACCAAGTCGGCAGCCTCCAGCATTGCCTGCACGCCCATCGGGAACAGGCGCTCGAAGTAGACGTTGCCGAGCGTGTCGTTCTCGCCGATCGGCGTGCGGTTCTGCAGGACTACGGCGCCCTCGTCCAGGCCGTCGGTCGGCCGGAAGATGGTGAGCCCGGTCTCCTTGTCGCCACGGGAAATCGGCCAGTTGATCGAGGATGGGCCGCGGTACTTCGGCAGCAGCGACGGGTGGTACTGGATGGTGCCGTACTTCGGGATCTTCACGAACTCCTGCGGCGCGAACTGCAGCACGAAGGCCATGATGCCGATGTCGGCGCCGGCGTCCCTCATCGCCTGCACCGCCTCGGGTGCGCGCAGCGACTTGAACTGGTGCACCTTGAGGCCCTTCTCCTGCGCCGCTGCGCGCAGCGCGTCCGGGCGCGCGCCCTCCTTTTCCGGTGCGCAGAACACCGCGTCCACCTGGTCGCCGCGCGCGAGGAATGCTTCCAGCACCGCTTTGCCGAAGTCTTGCTGCCCGATAATCGCGACCTTCATCACGCCGCCTTCTTCGGCGGAAGCGAGAACGCGCCCGCCTGCTTGAGCGCCCCGATCCTCGCGTCGTCGTAGCCGAGCACCTGCTTCAGCACCTCGTCGGTGTGCTCGCCCAGCGTCGGCGAGCGCTTGATCATCGCGGGCGAGGCCGACAGCTTGATCGGCATGCCTACGTTCCACCACTTGCCGCGCTGCGGGTGGTCGAGCTCGACCCACATGTCGCGCCCGCGCACGTGCTCGTCGTCGGCCAGGTCTTCGGTCGACATGATCGGCCCGCAGGGCACGTCGAGCGGATTGAGGATCGCCATCAACTCGCGCTTGGTGTGCTTCTCCGCGAACTTATTGATCAGCGTCCACATCAGCTGCTGGTTCTTGCGCCGCTCGCCGATGGTGGCGAAATGCGGATCGCTCGCCAGGTTCGGCATGCCCAGCTCCGGCCCGATGCGCTTGGCGAGCGCGTCCCACACCGCCTCCTGCACCACGATGTAGAGCCAGTCGTTCGCGCCGTGGGGCTTGCAGTGGATCGCGTTGCCGAGCTGCCCGCCGCCCGAATCGTTGCCGGCGCGCGGCACCTCGCCCATGCCCTTGTAGGTCGGCACCGAATACTCCGGCAGATCGCCGCGCGTCAGGCGCTGGTGGTCGCGGAACTTGACGCGACAAAGGTTCATCACGCCGTCCATCATCGCCACCTCGACGTACTGCCCCTGGCCGGTGCGCTCCGCCTGCCTGAGCGCGGCGAGCAGGCCGATCGCAAGGTGCAGTCCGGTGCCCGAGTCGCCGATCTGCGCGCCGGTGACGAACGGCGGGCCGTCGGGCACGCCGGTGGTGCTCATCGCGCCGCCCATCGCCTGCGCCACGTTCTCGTAGGCCTTGAAGTCGGCGTACGGTCCGCTCGAACCGAAGCCCTTGATCGAGCCCATGACGATCTTCGGGTTGATCTCGTGGATTTTCTGCCAGGAGAAACCGAAGCGGTCGAGGACGCCCGGGCCGAAGTTCTCCATGATGATGTCGCACTTCTTGAGCAGGTCGACGAATACCTGCTTGCCCTCGGCGCTCTTCATGTTCACCGTGATCGAGCGCTTGTTGCAGTTGAGCATCGTGAAGTACAGGCTGTCGGCGTTCGGCACGTCGCGCAGCTGGCCGCGCGTCGCGTCGCCCTGGGGGTTCTCGAACTTGATCACGTCAGCGCCCATCCAGGCGAGCAGCTGAGAACAGGTCGGCCCCGCCTGCACATGGGTCATATCGAGGATGCGAACGTCTTTTAAGGCTTCCATTCTGATCTCCAATACTTGCTTTTGCGGCTATTTCTTTTTTGCGCTCGGATTGAGGCTCGTAATGCGGCCGCTTTCGGTGCCGGCGGTTTCATCGATCAAGGCATTGACGAGCGTTGGCTTGCGCGAGCGGATGGCTTCTTCCATTGCTTTGCGCAACTCGTCCGGGGTCGTGGCGTGCACGCCCACGCCACCGAAGGCCTCCATCAGCTTCTCATAGCGCGCATCCTTGACGAATACCAGGGGTGCCGGATCGCGGCCGCCCGTCGGATTGACTTCGTCGCCACGGTAGACGCCGTTGTTGTTCAGGATCACAACGCAGACCGGCAGGTTGTAGCGGCAGATGGTTTCGACTTCCATGCCGGAGAAGCCGAACGCGCTGTCACCTTCGATCGCGATCACCGGCTGGCCGCTGAGCACCGCGGCCGCGACGGAAAAGCCCATACCGACACCCATCACCCCCCATGTGCCGACGTCCAGGCGCTTGCGCGGTTTGTACATGTCGACGATGCTGCGCGTGAAGTCGAGCGCGTTTGCACCTTCGTTGACCAGGATCGCGTCGGGGTTGGCCTTGATGATGTCGCGCACCACGTTCAGCGCGCTGTGGAAATTCATCGGCGAGGGGTTCTTCGCCAGGGTCTCGGCCATCTTGGCGACGTTCTTGTTCCTGCGCTCGGCGATGGCGCCGGTCCAGTCAGCCGGCGGCTTGGCCCAGTTTGATCCGATGCCGGCGAGCAGCGCCGAGACGCAGGAGCCGATGTCGCCCACCACCGGTGCGTCGATGCGCACGTTGCTGTCCGCCTCCTGCGGCGAGATGTCGACCTGGATGAACTTCTGGCCGCCCCAGTCCTTCGGGCTCGTGCCACCCCAGGTCTTGCCCTTGCCGTGCGAGAGCAACCAGTTGAGCCGCGCGCCGATCAGCATCACCACGTCCGCCTCGGGCAGCACATAGGAGCGGGCGGCCGACGCGCACTGCTCGTGTGTGTCGGGAAGCAGGCCCTTGGCCATGGACATGGGCAGGTAGGGAATGCCCGTGCGCTCGATGAGGGCGCGGATGTCCGCATCGGCCTGGGCGTATGCAGCGCCTTTGCCGAGAACGATGAGCGGACGCTTGGCGCCCTTGAGCAGTGAGACGGCCCGCTGCACTGCATCCTGTGCCGGTATCTGGCGCGGTGCCGGATCGACCACCGTGATCAGTGATCTCCGGCCGGCTTCCGCGTCCATCGTCTGCGGGAAGAGCTTCCCCGGCAGGTCGAGGTACACGCCCCCGGGGCGGCCGGAGACCGCGGCGCGGATCGCTCGCGCGATGCCCACGCCGATGTCCTCGGCGTGCAGCACGCGGAAGGCGGCCTTCGCGAGCGGCTTGGCGATGGCCAGCTGGTCCATCTCCTCGTAGTCACCCTGCTGCAAGTCGACGATCTCGCGCTCGCTGGAGCCGCTGATGAGGATCATCGGAAAGCAATTGGTGGTGGCGTTGGCGAGAGCCGTCAAGCCGTTGAGGAAGCCGGGGGCGGACACCGTCAGGCAGATGCCGGGCTTTTGCGTCATGAATCCGGCGATCGACGCCGCGTAGCCGGCGTTTTGCTCGTGGCGAAACGAGATAACGCGCATGCCCGCGGCCTGCGCCTTGCGGGTGAGATCGGTGATCGGGATCCCGGGCAGACCGAAGATCGTGTCGATGCCATTGAGCTTGAGGGCATCGATGACCAGGTGAAAGCCGTCTGTAACTGCTTTCGTTTCGGCGGCGACTTGGGGTTCGCTGACGGTTCCACCCATGGTTATCTCCTCTGCAGCTGTGCGCGGGGTCGCAAAGGCCGCTATGTTAGTGAGCGCCGCGCGCACCCGCCCTTGACGGCGGTCAAGGGTTTGGATCGTCTAGAATAACGGGCTTGCGCGAGGCCCCGGGCCGCCCCGAAATGGCATCTCTCACCACCCATCCGCAGCGCAACACCATCCGGTTGCAGCTGCACCAGAACCTCATGCTGCGGGGCATGGCCCCCGCGCAATGGGAAGAGCTTGAGCCCCTGCTTACGGTGGCAGACTTCCGCAAGGGCGACCTGCTGGTGCGGCAGGGCGATTCCGAGATGGAGCAGTTCTTCATCCTCGATGGAATGCTCAAGCGCGTCGTATCCAATGCCGCGGGGCACGAGATGATCCTGCGTTTCGCGGCCGAGACCGAGATGGACACCTCATACGCGGCCTGGCGCCTCGGCACCCCGATTCCTTACAGCATCGTGGCGGTGACCAAGGTGCGCACCGCCAAGCTCGCGCTGCCTCAATGGGTGGATTTTCTCGAGCGCCATCCGGGGTTGAAGTCGCTGTTCGAGTACGAGGTCATGAAAGTGATGTCGGAGGTGATGGCGCACACCATTACGCTGCACCTGCTCGATGCTCCGGGGCGTCTGTCTCGCTTCCAGCGCAAGCACGGCGAGCTCTCGGGCCGCATCCCGAAGAAGGAGCTCGCCGCCTACCTCAACCTCACCCCGGAGACGCTCTCGCGCCTCAAGCAGAAGCTGGGCGAGCTCTAGCGCCTATCTCAACCTGCGGATCAGCCAGGAGATCAGCGGCCAGAAGAGCAGGATCAGGGCCAGACTCGTCAGCGTTCCCACGAGCTTGTTGGCGAAAAACACCGACATGTCTCCCTGCGATATCAGCATCGCCTGCCGGAACGAGGCCTCCGCGTTGTCGCCCAGCACGATCGCCAGCACCAGCGGCGCAAGCGGATACGACAGCTTCTTGAACATGTAGCCCGCGACGCCGAATACGACCATCATGTAGATGTCGAAGTTCGCGTTGTGCACCGTGTAGGCACCGATTGCGCAGATGACGACGATGATCGGCGCGATCACCGAGAACGGGATACGCAGGATCGCGGCGAACAGCGGCACGCAGGTAAGCACCACGATCAGGCCGGCGATGTTTCCGAGGTACATGCTGGCGATCAGGCCCCAAACGAAGTCCTTTTGCTCGACGAACAGCAGCGGCCCCGGCTGCAGGCCCCAGATCAGCAGACCGCCGAGCAGCACTGCCGCGGTCGGCGAGCCCGGCACGCCGAGTGTGATCATCGGCAGCAGGGCCGAGGTGCCGGCGGCGTGCGCCGCGGTCTCCGGCGCGACCACTCCCTCCACCACGCCGGTGCCGAACTTGTCGCCGTCCTTGGAAAAACGGCGCGCGACGCCGTAGCTCATGAACGAGGCGGGCGTTGCGCCCCCCGGGACGATGCCCATGAAGCAGCCGACCGCCGCCGAGCGCAGCGAGGTGAGCCAGTAGCGCGGCAGCTCCTTCCACGTCTCGATCACCACCTTCAGGTTGATCTTGGCGCTCGCGCCCTTGAACGCCAGCCCTTCTTCCAGCGTAATCAGGATTTCGCCGATGCCGAAGAGCCCGATCACCGCCACGAGGAAGTCGAACCCGTTGAGCAGCGACGTGAAGCCGAACGTCATCCGCAGCGTGCCCGTCACCGGGTCGGTGCCGACTGCGGCCAGCGCGAAGCCGAGCATCATCGAGGATATGGTCTTGAACGGCGACTCCTTGCTCATGCCGATGAAGGCGCAGAACGTAAGCAGGTACACCGCGAAGAATTCCGGCGGGCCGAACTCCAGGGCGAAGTTCGCCACCACCGGCGCGAGAAAGCTGATCACCAGCACCGCGACCAGCGCGCCAAAGAACGACGAGGTAAACGAGGCGGTCAGCGCCGCGCCGGCGCGCCCCTTCTGCGCCAGCGGATAGCCGTCGAAGGTGGTGGCCACCGACCAGGGCTCGCCCGGAATGTTGAATAAGATCGAAGTGATCGCGCCGCCGAACAGCGCCCCCCAGTAGATACACGACAGCAGGATGATGGCGGAAGTCTGCCCGCCGGGCGTCTGCGCCATCGAGAACGTAAGCGGCAACAGGATCGCGACGCCGTTGGCGCCGCCCAGGCCGGGTAGCACGCCGATGATGACGCCGAGGATCACGCCAACCATCATCAGCAAGAGGTTCTTCATCGTCAGCACGACGACGAAGCCGTGCATCAGAGACTGCAGATCATCGATCACGCGGCAGCTCCGGTCAGTCCAGGCCGAGGAGTACCTCGAGCGGCCCCTTGGGCAGCGGCACGAGGAACCACACTTCGAATATCAGGAAGAACGCCACGCTGTTGCCGATCGACACCAGGGCCACCATCCACCAGGGGTACTTGCCGAGCCAGCGCATGAACAGCGCCACGAACAGCGCGGAGGACACGTAAATACCAAGCCAGGGAACGAGCCCCACGTAGATCGCCGTCGGAACCAGAACCGCCAGCACCAGCTTCAGCTGCTGCACCTCGACGAACGTGCCGTTCTTTTCAGGGCGGATGAGCAGGCCCCGCACGAAGGTACTCGCCGACGAGACGATGATGATGACGCCGAGGTAGAAGGGAAAATAACCCGCCTGGGGACCGTCGGAGCCCCATTTCGCGCCCAGCCGGATGCTGTCGTAGATCACGATCAGCCCGAGCACGATGAAAAAGGCGGCCACCGCCAACTCCGCAGTCTTGTAGCGGAACGCGGCGCGCCCGCCGGAGCCTTCCGACATCCTTGATTCCCCCGGATATGCAGCTGCGGCACGCCGGGGACACCCGGCGCGCCGCCCGTTCAGACTTGCTCTACTTCGTGCCCGCCATGAACCCGGCGGCCTTCATCAACGCGACGTGCTCGGCTTCAGCTTTGGCGACCCAATCGGCGTACGCCTGGCCCTCGAGCGAGGTCTGGTTGAAGGCGCCCTTGTTCATCAGGTCCTTCCACTCCGGGGTCTCCTGCACCTTGCGCAGCAGCTGGACGTAGTAGTTGACCTGATCCTGGGTTACACCGCCCGGCATGAAGATGCCACGCAGCATCAGGTAGCTCACGTCCAGACCGCTCTCCTTGCACGTGGGGATATCGCCCCAGGACATCGTGGCGGTCATCTTGTCGTGATACGGCAGGCGCTTGGTGTCGAACACGCACAGCGGCTTGAGCTTGCCGGAACGCCAGTGGGCCACGGCCTCGATCGGGTTGTTCACCGTGAAATCGACGTGGTTGCCGACCAGCTGCACAGCCACCGCACCGCCGCCCTTGAAGGGGATGTAGGTGAACTTGTCGCCGGTCCTTTGTTCGACGGACGCGGTTACGATCTGGTCTTCCTGCTTCGACCCCGTGCCCGCGATCTTGAACTTGCCCGGCCCCGCTTTCTTCGCCGCCTCGATGAAATCTTTGGCGGTCTTGTACGGCTTGTCGGCATTCACCCACAGCACGAACTCATCCAGCGCCATCATCTTCACGGGCGTCAGATCACGCCAATTGAAGGGAACGCCGGTTGCGAGCGGCGTGGTGAACAGGTTGGAGAGCGTGATGATGAGCTTGTACGGATCGCCCTTCGCCGCCTTGACGTCGAGGAAGCCTTCGGCGCCGGCACCGCCGGCCTTATTGACGACCACCATCGACTCTTTCATCAGGCCGTGCTTGGCGATGATCGCCTGGATGGCGCGCGCCATCTGGTCCGCGCCGCCCCCCGTTCCCGCCGGGATGACGAACTCGACCGTCTTGGTCGGCTCCCACGCCTGCCCGACCGCCGGCCAGGCGGCCACGATCGCCGCACCTAGAACGGCGCCCAAAGTACGGGTGATTTTCACTTTCATGCTTTCCTCCTCTATATGTATGTCGTCCGAAACGGTGTGCTGCTGTTCTGCCTCCGGTGCAGCGCTGGCGTCTCGACGTAACCGGATTGTGATGACCCCACCGGCTACCTCGCCTTGACTGTGGTCAAGATTCCTCCGGCCCGGTTGCCCGAGCCGGCTCCGCGGCCACTGCGCGCCGCGCGAGCCACAGTCCCAGCGCCACGACGAATGCCGCGCCGACTGCGCCCGCGACCTTGTATTCCACCAGCCATGCCGCCTGCTGGATCACCCAGGTCTTGATCGCCGGGTCCGTCGCCATGATCTCGCCCGCGATGTAGCCGAGCAGAGCACCGCCGAGCGTGATGATAACCGGAAACCGCTCCATCACGCGCAGCATGATGGCGCTGCCGAAGATCACGATCGGAATCGAGATCGCGAGGCCCAGCACGAGCAGCAACACCTTCAACTGCGGGGGGCCTTGTTCCGCTGCGGCAGCCACCGCGATGACATTGTCCAGGCTCATCACGAGATCGGCAATGAGAATCGTCTTGATCGCCTGCAGCAGACTGTCTCCCGCCTCGATGCCGTCGTCGCCGTCCTCCGGCACGAGGAGCTTGACCCCGATCCACAGCAGCAGCGCGCCGCCCACGAGTTTGAGCCACGGCAGCTGCAGCAGAGCTACGGCGAAGATGGTGAGCAGCACCCGCATCACGATCGCCGCCGCGCTGCCCCAGAACACCGCGACTTTCTGCTGCTTCGCGGGCAACGAGCGGGCCGCGAGCGCGATCACCACCGCGTTGTCGCCGGACAGCAGCAGGTTCACCCATATGATCGCGCCAAGCGACTTCCAAAAGGCGAAATCGGCGATGACGTCGAGCATTGCGGGATATCCGTCGCTTTGAAGCGATGGATTCTAATCGCAATGGCTGACAGGCGCGTCAGAACAAGCCCACTACCTTGCCGTCGACGATGTCGATCTTGTTGGCCGAGGGCACTTTCGGCAGTCCCGGCATGGTCATGATGTCGCCGCAGACCATGACCACGAACTCCGCTCCGGCGGCGAGCCGCACTTCGCGCACGTTGATCGCGTGGTTCGAAGGCGCGCCGCGCAACTGCGCGTCGGTGGAAAAGGAGTACTGGGTCTTCGCAACGCACACGGGGTAGTGGCCATAGCCGTCGTCCTGCAGCTTCTTGATCTGGGCGCGCACCTTGCTGTCGGCCGTGACCTCGGACGCGCGATACACCTTCTTCGCGATCTTGCCGATCTTGTCCCACAGGCTGTCGCCGTCGTCGTATACCAGCGTCGGCTTGGAGGGCTTGTCGCACAGGCCGGCCACGATCCGGGCCAGCTCGGCCGCGCCCTTGCCGCCGTCGGACCAATGCGTCGCCAGCACCACGGGCACGCCGAGCTTCGCCATCCTGGACTTGAGCAGCTCGATCTCGGCCGGCGTGTCGAAGTTGAATCGGTTGATCGATACCACGCAGGCCACGCCGTACACGTTCTGCACGTTGTCGACGTGGCGCTCGAGATTCACCAGCCCCTTCTCCAGCGCCGCGACGTTCTCCTTGTTGACCTCCTTGACGTCGACTCCGCCGTGGTACTTGAGCGCGCGAATCGTGGCCACGATCACGGCCGCGCTGGGACGCAAGCCGCTCTTGCGGCACTTGATGTCAAGAAATTTCTCGGCGCCGAGGTCGGCGCCGAACCCGGCCTCGGTCACGACGTAATCGGCCAGCTTGAGTGCCGATTGTGTGGCGATCACCGAGTTGCAGCCGTGCGCGATGTTCGCGAATGGGCCGCCGTGGATAAACGCCGGATTGTTCTCCAGCGTCTGCACCAGGTTAGGCTTGAGCGCGTCCCTGAGGAGCACCGTCATTGCGCCGTGGGCGTTCAGGTCGCGCGCGTACACCGGCTTCTGGTCGCGCGTGTAGCCAACCACGATATTGCCGAGGCGTTTCTTCAGATCCTCGATCGACGTCGCCAGACAGAAGATCGCCATCACCTCCGAGGCGACGACGATGTCGAATCCGTCCTGGCGCGGGTAGCCGTTGCCCGGCCCGCCGAGCGAACCGACGATCTCGCGCAGAGCACGGTCGTTCATGTCCATGACCCGCTTCCAGGTGATGCGGCGCACGTCGATGCCGAGCTCGTTGCCGTGGTGGATATGGTTGTCGAGGAGCGCCGCGAGCAGGTTGTTGGCGAGCGCGATCGCATTGAAGTC